>CAZXSL010000065.1:0-2106 GCA_964643235.1 uncultured Sphingobacteriaceae bacterium
GATCGCCATTAGGTCATAAACACCCTTGGGGTTTTTGAACTGCGATTCGGTTAGGTTCATGTAAATATGAAACGCATCGGTGACTTCATCGTCGCTCGTGGTCCCGGGAGGTTGGAAAAAAGCGGTCACGGAGACAATATAATGTCCCGTATCTTCATCCGGTAAGGTCAGCACGATGGCGCTCTCTGCATTGCGAAGTGTGCCATCGACTTTCATGCTTAGCGTACCTGGTGAAAGGCCCAAAGGGTCGAGCACATCATCCTTACTGCACGAAACAAGGACGAAAAACAGGATGAATGATGTAAATAGGTAAACCGGTCTCATCTTTTACTTATTTTAGTTGAAAATTATACGCTACGCGGAGCGCAACGAAATTCAAGCTTCCGCCTTCAGCTGCTACACCCTGAAACCGCAAGCCCAAGTCCAAGTTACCCATTAGGTAGCCTGCACCAACAGCATATCCGAAGTGAGTAGCCGACTCGCTTGCTGAAAGGCCAGCTAACGAGGCTAGTCCAGCGTCCTTGATTTTGATGCTGGTACGCACTGCGGTAAGCCCTACCTGTCCTTCAGCGTAGAGATCGGAAAAGCGATGGCGATAACCAACTAATACGGGAATAAGGGATGTAGAGCCAGAAAAAAGCTCGTTGCCGTCTTTCATGCCAAAGCGCAGGAATCCGAGAGTGAGGGTGGCCTGTCCAGCATCATTGATACCATACATCCCTTTTGCAGAGGCCCCGATACCAAAACCATAACCTTCGCCAAAGTCTCCAAGTGGAAATGCACCATCGATACCTGCCCCAATATGGATACTTCCTTTTTCTTGTGCGCCAGCGATCAACGCGATGCATGTACTTGCAATTAAAATTAAAAGTAGTTTTTTCATGACTTGTTTAAACAATTAGTATTATTAGAATAAGATGATTGATAATACAAAAGGACGATTAATTCGCTTAGCGCGAAATAGCAAATTAGTATACCTAGGGATTGGTGGAGTATTAGCAAGTTTCCGGTTAGAATTGGGCAAATTCTTTGACGATTACCCTTAGACGCCGGATTCTCGTTGATACGCGCGGTTTACTCACTGCCAGTGGTCGTATGGTAACTGGGGTATTAGGTGGTGGTATTTATTCCTATATTTAGCATAAAAATCAACTGGATAAACAAAATTGCAATCCCTACCCTACATTAGCCCACCATCCGATATCACAGGCATGTTTTTCTGTGGTGCAATGGCTATCATGCTGTTTTTCGTTGGCGTGATCTATGCTAAAAATAAGGAACGTATTTATTTATATTATACGCTTTTTTTGTTGTTTTCGCTCGGCTATGGCTTAGTGAGTATCCAGTCAGACACTTGGATCGGCCAACTCCTTGGGGGAAATTACCAGGGGAATCGCCGTTTTGTCGAACCAGTAACACTATTGGCCTTTGCGGCTTATATCGCCTTTGCGATAGAACTAATCGATGTCCGCGCTTACCATCGTCGTATTGCTAAGACACTATCGATTGGCGCTATCGTCTGTGTGTTATATGCCGTGGGCTACTTTGTTTTCTACGAAGCCATCCGGCCTTATACACTGTCTATTTTTATTTGGGTGCGTATCGTAGTTTTCGCTTTCAGCACGTACTTCTTGGTCTGGATCCTCAGGCATGCGCAATCGCCTATCAAAACCTATTTCGTACTGGGGAGCTTTGCCTATTTTGTTGGATCCGTGGTGGCTTCAGTTCGGTTCTCGTTCTCAGAATTGCCAGCACCCTGGCTCTACCAATTGCCTGCACCAAGTTATTTCGAGATGGGTATCTTGGCCGAAACAATATGTTTTACGCTGGCCCTAGGGCAACGAATGGTGGTAATCCGTGCGGAAAAAGACCGGACACAGCAACTAAAAATGGAGCGAATAAGTGCGCATCGACGGGCGGTACGCGAGCAAAACGAACGGCTCAAACGCGAGGTAAAAGCTCGTGAAAAAGTGATTAGAAGGGAACGGAAGCGCCTACACAATGAGGCCGATATGCGATTGAAAGCTGAATTGGAAAGAGAGTTGGCACGAGCCGAAACACGGGCCAGAGCATTGGAGATTAACCCACATTTTCTGTACAACTGCT
>CAZXSL010000065.1:2116-14543 GCA_964643235.1 uncultured Sphingobacteriaceae bacterium
CATGTATCTAATCCAAAGTGAGCAGAATAAAAAAGCATCAGAATACCTAACGATTTTTAGCCGATTCATCCGATTGGTATTAGAAACTTCCCGAAAATCGGCTATTTCACTGCACGAAGAGCTGAATATTATTGAAAAATACCTTAAACTTGAGCGCAACCGATTTGGCCAGGATTTTTCATACCGCATTACGGGAACGGACATGGCTATGCTACAAGGTGTCATGGTACCACCGATGCTGCTCTATCCAATCGTGGAAAATGCAGTATGGCACGGCGTGATGAATAGCCCGGCGAAGAGAAAGGAAATCGTGCTGGCCATCGAGGTGGAAGCTGACAAACTAGTCGTCAGAGTAACGGACAACGGTTTGGGATGGATAAGCACCCAGCGCAAGCCAGCGGCAGAGGGCTTGTGCCCACAGCAAGGTATCTCGCTAACAAAAGAGCGGATAAAACTATTCAACCAGAGCTATGAAAACAAAATTGATTTCAGCATCCATGAATTGAGCGGTGTTAACCTTAGTGGAACGGAAGCCCTTTTTATGATTATCTTACCACAAGACGAAGCCAAGACCTAAAGATAGACCTATGAGGACAGGAAAATATATCGCACCGTTGTTACTTTATGCCTTATGTGCAATGGGTCACGCCCCTATTGGGGCGACTACTACGGGCGACTCGTTGGACAGCCTGCGCCACTTGTTGCGAAACGCGCAAAGCGATTCAGCCAAAGTGGGGCTTTATATCACCATATCGCGCCAGCAACACCGAGGTCGACACCATGAACTAGCCTGCGTTGCCGATGCTGATAATGCGGTGAAGCTTGCCGCACAGTTGGACAACACTTTGTTATACGCGAAAAGCATTGATAATCTGGGTCTGCTTTACCGCTACCATCAGTATTATGCTGAGGCGTATCCGTTGCATAAAGCGGCTTTTGACCGGGTTGAACATCTGTCTGAAGCTCCACCGTTGAGCAAAATGATTTATGCCAATAACGCTGGGGTTGCCGCACGCCATGATGGGGAGTATGCAAACGCGGTAAAATACTACCTTAAGTCACTCACCATCGCCCGGCAGGAGAACGATAAGAGAAATATGGAAATTGCTTCCAGCGGAATCGGTATCGTGCTGATGGGTATCGACGGCCGTGAAGAAGAAGGCCTTGCCTACATGCGGAAAGCCCTTGAGCTGGCCAAGGAAGCTGGCAACACCTTGGGACAGGCCATGCATTACCTCTCGATCGGCAGCTATCACGACGACCGGGGTGAGTATGTTCAAGCACGCGAATATTTCCGCGAGTTACACGCGCTGAACACCACGATGGATGACAAGAATGGGCTGGCTATTACGTACCAAGCATTAGGTGTCAGTTATGCACGCGAAGGAAAAGACCTGCGCCAGGCAGAGCGCCATTTTGTGCAGGCAGAGCGCTATTTTACGGATTTAGGTAACGAAATTGGATTGGCACATTCGCTGTATAGCTTGGGGGATATCCGCTATCGCAATGGGCAACTTACTGAAGCGATGCCCTATTTCATTAAAGCCCTAGGGACAGGGCGTACACATAATAACAAAAACCTGATCCAGCAAAGCGCCGAGCGGATTGCGGCAATTTATGAAGACCAGCATGATTATGCGGAGGCAATTACCTACTACAAAACTGCCCAAAGCTACAAAGACAGCATTGCGCGAACCGAACAGGAAACTGCGGTAACTGCTCTCAAACGTAAGTACGACTTTGAGAATAAGGAGCGGGCAATCAGCTTGCTGACCCACGAAAAATTACTCAAAGAGGCGGAACTCGACAGGCGCGTCCTGACAATTTACCTGATGGCGGGCGTCGTGATATTACTATTGGGCCTCATTTTTTTCCTACTTAGAATTAGGCGCTTGCGCAAAAGCACCGAGATGCTAACGGCTAAGCGCAAAGCTGATAAGGTACGTGCTGAATATGAAAAAAGCTTGATGGAGGCCGAAATGATTGCCACAAGAATGCAGATCAACCCTCACTTTATGTTTAATAGCCTAAGCGCTATCAAATATATGATCCAAAAAAATGAAAGTGATAACGCCATGAAGTACCTCGTTATTTTCAGCCGCTTTATTCGCCGCGTGCTAGAAACCTCGGAACGACCCATCCATACCGTGGCGGAAGAGCTGGAGTTGCTGGACAATTTCCTCAAGCTGGAATCGAATCGGTTTGACACAAACTTTGAATATCATATCCATGACGGGGTGACTCAATGGGCCGACCGCCCGGTAATGCCAGCCATGTTGCTCCAACCGTTTGTAGAGAACGCAATTTGGCATGGTTTGCTGCTAAGCGACAAACCCCGAAAAACCCTCACAATTACTGCCACATCGAGCCACGCAGCCATTCACATCAGCATTGAAGATAACGGTGTCGGGTTTATGGAAGGACATACCAAAGTGAACGGCCATAACAGCATGGGACATCGGATAACGGACCGACGAGTTGAACTTTACAATAAAAGTTTTGCCGATCGCATTGACTGGCAAATTGAAGGCTTGCGGGATGGATGCGGCAACTTGGACGGTACACGAGTGCACCTGACCATTGGTGTCGACAGTGGAGTGGAGCAACCTGAATATACAACGGTGTTGGATTCGCTGCGCCTCAATACGCAGAAGCGTGGGGAGGAAGTGAGCAATTATGAATGGAACAACTCGTAGTTAAACGAGCTAACGCAATAATAAAAACAAGGAGCCCCTTATGAGAGTAGCTATTGTGGATGACGAGAAACATTGTGTAAATAGCCTCGTGCTGCATATTAACAGTCTATTTCCTGATTACGAAGTGGTGGTGCAGAGCACGAACCCACGAGAAGCGATAAAAAGCCTTCAGGATACTCCAGTCGACCTATTGTTTCTAGATGTGGAGATGCCGGGAATGAACGGGTTTGAGTTTTTAGAGTTATTCGAACAACCCACATTCGACGTTATCTTTACAACTGCTTACAGCCAATACGCCATTCCAGCCTTCAGGGCAAAAGCAGCCAATTATTTACTGAAGCCGATTGATGAGGGAGAATTACAAGAAGCGGTGGCTATCTGGCAGGAAAAGCGGGAACTGGAAAAAGATAGCACCCAAATTAGCGCATTGCTTGAAAGCTTAAAGAAAGATGAGCTATTGGGGAACAAGGTGGCAGTGCCCATCCTGGATGGTTTTGAATTCATCGATGTTAAGTCTGTGTTGTATTGCCAGAGCGAAAGCAATTATACCAACATCCATTTCGAATGCGGAAAGACCCTCCTTATTAGCAAAACGCTTAAGGAATTTGAGAAGGTGATGGAGAAATTCCTGTTTATCCGTACGCACCAGTCGTTTCTCATCAACCCGCATCATATGCGTAAATACGTTCGCCATAATGGGGGCTATATCGTACTGGTCAATGGCAAAGAAATACCAGTAAGTGCAAATCGTCGTCCGCTTATCGTAGGGCTGTTTGAGGCAATTAAGCGGTGATTTAAGTTTTGGCGCCGTAGGTGGCACTATGGCGTGCCATCAAACTTTCAGCAATAATCGAAGCCGAACGCACCGGGCCGCAAACCGCGACCTACTATCTTCGTGCTTTTTGTTGACTGGGTAACCACCCTCCATTGATTGAAATGTGCACGCACGAGCTCTTTTGTGTATCGTATCATGGTCGCCGCTGACTACATCAACCTACACGAATGCTAACCCAAACCTGTCGAATACTCACTTCCTATTGCCGTTCGTTGGCAAATGGCCTTCCTTTGTAAGGTAGTAAAAGCTCTTTCACGCTTTTTCTTAAACCAACCTTTAATACAGCGTCCTATGAACCAAATTGCAAGCCAAGCTTCTGCCTATATCACATACGTTATACCCGGACCCCTCTTATTCGTGAAGTATAATGCGTGCTACTGAAACCATCAAGATATTTATCGTTGCGGTGGGGAGCCTGCTGGCCCTATACTGTCGAAACGGTCACGCCCAAGATTTGACTAATTTGGGGAGTGTAAAGCCAATTGTGTTTTCGGGTAATTTACAAGCCCGAAGTTTTGTGTATAACGCCAACGGGATTGTCGCCCGCCAGGATCCATTTAGTTATGTGTTTGACGGAAACGCCAACGTATCGCTATACGGATGGAATATCCCTTTCTCTTTTACCTACAGTCAGCAGGACAAATCATTCCGGCAACCATTTAACCAGTTTGGGATGAGTCCGCGGTATAAATGGATTACACTGCACGGAGGGTATCGCAACCTAAACTTTTCGCCCTATACGCTAGCTGGGCACACGATGCTGGGCGGCGGATTCGAACTCAATCCGGGTAAACTAAGAGTCGGCTTTATGTATGGGCGATTGAACCGGGCCACGGTGATTGATACAACGCTACAGGCATTAGTTCCTTTTTCCTTTTCGCGCAAAGGATTAGCGGCCAAATTGGGCTACGGCACGGCAGACAATCATTTTGAACTATCTTTCCTCAAAGCACAGGATGACTCAACGACGCGGCCATTGGACTTAATCCCTGACGGGAGTAACGTATTGGCGGCGAGCAATGCCGTAGTAGGTTTTAAAACAAGGTTTACCTTTTTTGAGAAAAAGATATTTATGGAAAGCGATGGAGCGGTAAGCTTGTACACCAACGACATCAATTCACCACTTGGCGCAGACTCCTTGGATCAACCGTTGCTCGAAGCCTTGCGAGGCACCTTTAATGTTAACGGCTCGTCACAGCTGTTTACGGCTTTGAATGTAGGAGTAGGATATGCAGAGCGCTATTATCGCATTAAGCTCAATTATCGACGCATCGACCCTAATTTCCGTTCAATGGGTACCTATTTTTTCAGCAACGATTTAGAGGCCTATACCATTAATCCAACCTTTAGTCTGCCTTCGGGAAAACTCAGGGGCAATCTGAGTGTGGGTATACAACAGGATAATATCAAAAATCAGAAACAGGCGACCAACAAGCGTTTTGTGGGAACGGCTAATATCACGGCTCAACTGACTGAACAACTTGGGCTTGACTTTAACTACAGTAATTTTTCAAACAACCAGACCCCTAAAACACTTCGTTTTGCCGACTCCCTGAAGATTGTACAAACGACCCAAGTTTTCAATGTAATGCCTCGCTACCTTATCGTTAGGCCATCGACATCCCATATGATTATGGCCTCGGTTAACCTAAGTGGCATGAAGGACTTCAACGGCTACTTCGATGCGGAAGCGACCAAGCGCGATATCAATACCAATCAGTACATGCTGAGTTATACCGTGTCGTTCCCGGCAAAACGCATCAGTGTGTTTGCTAATATTAATTACACCGATTTAAAACATAGTGGGATAAACGACACCTATCAGGGCGCAAGCGTGGGCGGCAACTACAGCACTCCGGACGGTAAGGCACAAATGGGTATAAACGGTAGTGTGACACAAGGGGTCGCCGAATTAACTGGCGAAAGCTTAATTATCAATGCGTCTCTAAATGCATCTTACCAAATAACAAGGCATCACGCCCTACGCACCAACGTATTCGTTACCAACAATAACCCCGGTACGGCCATTATGGCGAACAATCCCGCATTTACGGAAACACGTGGTGAACTGACATATCAATTTACCTTTTAATGTCTGAAGCAATGAAAATAACAGTCAACTCCCCCCGATGGGGTATACTTTTAAGTTTACTGCTGTTCATACTTCGACCAGCAATAGGCCAAGTGAATATCCAGGTCAATATCGTTCCGCCGTACCAAAGTAACATTAGTGAGTACGCATCGCGGCCAGATTTGATCCTACTGACGATGACCAACGCCACCACTAGCACGCAACAAGTACAATTGAGGGGGAGCATCGCCGGAGATAATGGAATAGCTATTATCTTGAGGGAAGGTTACCGGAGTCCCAGCCCTATCGTCTTAGCTCCAATGGAAACCAAAACCTTTAATGGGAATGAGCTGCTCCACCTATTCGATCCCAACAACCTGGATTTGGTTGGGCTATCACAGCGGGATTTCATCAACGGTAGCGGGCTGCCTGAAGGGTTGTATGATTTTTGTATTCGTGCCTTTGATTATAACCAACCGGGCATAGCGCTTAGTCCGGAAGAGCCACTGGGCTGTACCATCCTATCAATTACCAATCTGGAGCCGCCAACGATTGTTTCACCATTCCACGATCAGGAGATTGTCAACATGGGCGTACAGAGTTTTGCGATATCGTGGTCCACACCTCCCGGTGCCCCACCCCATTTACAATACCGTGTGCGAATGGTTGAACTACTGACCGACCGCGACCCCGTGGAAGCGATGTGGAGTGCAAATCCTTTCTTCGAACGGATGTTAAACCAAAACACCTTATTGTACGGGCCCGCAGAACCAGCACTGACTCCGGGGCGCCGGTATGCGTTGGTGGTTGAAGCGGAAGACCCGCTCCGCAAGACGGCCATCCGCAATGGAGGACGAAGTGAGGTCATCGTTTTTACCTATGGCGAAAACCTTGCGATGGCGGGAACACCTAGTGAGGACGATACCACGCCTGCAACACCGACAGAACAAAGGCCGGAGTTGCCCGCTGGAGAGAAAACATTCGCCTCACATACCGTCAGTGGCACCTTGAGGTGGGCGTTTAGGGAGCAGGAACATCGCTATGTGACAACCTTACAGCAGCAACAGCGAATGAGTGAGCTGCAAGGGAATTTCGCCGGCCAATCCATCGGGTCGCCCATTGCACACACGGGCCTTACTCATGCATCAGCAAACCTTAACGGGACATTGATAAATCCAGCTTCGGTACTCAAAGCCGATCCCACGGTCGGCACTGTCTTTAACGCGGTGCTTTACCAACCCACGTTAACTGCCGTTCAGCCTACAGCAAACGTATCACCCGTGAGTGCGAGCGGTACGCTAGGCGTAGGGTTGATCCGTATACAGAGTCCGGCCACGGCTGCGGCGGAGACGCACCCGTTGACAGATGGTACAGTGACAATACAAGCGAGAATGTATGTGGGGAGTGGAAGGTTAGGTCGAACAGCTTCACCATTAAATGTCGCAACGGTCAATACAGACGAGGACGGGAAGTTTACAGTAGAAATTGTAGACCCCAAATTTGTCGGAGTCAAACAGGTTAGCCTTTTCTTGGTGGTTAATATGCCCGACTTCGAACCGTATGAAGTTGAGATTGGCTCCCTAGACCCGGACAACCCGACGGTAAATGTAGGCGAGCATACCCTAATCGCTAATACGTTTCGTTTCCAGCCTTCGTTTGCCATTGACGGCGGGGATTATAGCCAAGAGTTAGATAGTGAGTTAGACGTAATAGTCTATCGGGAGGTGGCTGAAATTGACGCAAATCCACACCTAAAACACGAAGGGTCAATCGGAGTACAAGATCGGTTGACGAAAACCATCAACGGTAGGGAAATGGTTATTGTGGGGCAAGCCACAACATCCATTTCCGGAAGTCGACGTGCCCAGTTTGGCACTTTGTTTTACTCTAGCAGTCTGTGGGTAGAGGTTGTACCACAGTCAGAAGCTTTGCAGAAGCGTACCGTTAGGCTGGCAGTCACCGAAAACCAAGTATCCAAAAAAGAAGTACTCATTGTAGAGCCTACCTATAAGCTCCAAGTCGCTTCGCCATCGGTCTCCGGCCGAGTACTGGTAAAGTCGGGACAATCAGCTCAAGGCATTGCCGGGGCTTACGTACAGGTTGGGTTTAATGAAGCAGATGTCGAGAAGATAGACCTCGTTGCCATGCCTTTATTGGCACCGGTAAGCACCACAATGATCAGTGGAATGGCGCTTACAGCCCCATCCGAGCAATCACAAACGCCACAACCTACTAGTACGACAACGTGGATGGGCGGAGGTATGATGACGGCGAGCCCCGCAATGCTCGATGTCAAAGGAAACTTGAATGCCCTACCCCTATCCCCAGCCGTTAATATTAACGAGTTAACGTATAAGACGGATGGCCCCTACACCGTGCGTACAGACAGTTCGGGCGATTTCTATATCGGCAACCTACCATTATTGAAACCGGGGGCGGCCTATACTGTCCGGTTGATTCAAGTACCAACCGAATATCGCGATATGGCCGTGGTACCGGAGACGCGCGCGATTACGATTAGACCTACACCGGGGAGCCGCAATTACCAAGAGTTTGTGATCAGCCCCGATCTCGTGACGCTTACTGGTACGGTCGTGGACAAAGACCGACAACCTGTGCGCAACGCCCGTCTCCATATTCAGGGTAGCACGTCAATGGTCGAAACAGACCACGACGGGTCCTTCTCGATACGGCATTTTGCCGGCGACCACGTATTGGAGATACACAAAGGAGGATATACATCGTTAAATGTACCGATAACGGTATCCGGGAATACGGCGCAACAACTCGGTGAGCTTGGTCCGATGATTCGCCAATCGGGCAATGTGCGGTTTGTCATCCATGATCGGGATGACCCCGAACTACGTATTGCCCAAGTAGCCATTACGGCCTACGATTCTACAGCGCACACCGATCAGGAAGGTACTTGGGTATTGGAAGATGTGGGCGGTCCAGGTCTGGTAACCATCATTCCCGATACAGCAAGCGGCTATGTGGCTGGACAATACAGCATCGATATTCCGTTGGATGGCAAGGTAACTGAAGTGACTATCCCACTCGAGCGCGGAGTTAAAGTTTACGGTACGGTTGCTCAAGGAAACACCCCTATAGCAGCGGCCACTGTGGAAGTAGATGGTAGACCCTACTTAAAAGCGATGACGAGCGAACAAGGCACGTACAGTATGTATGAGGAAACCATACGTGCTGGCAAACCGGGCTTTGTCGGGGCCGAGGAGCGTAATGAATTGCAGTATGGTACATTAGTCGAAATTAATTTCGCCTTGAAAGACGGAGGCGGCAAGGATCTATCCACATTGTTAGGTTTCGAAATACAATTGGAAAGCGCCCAACCCGATCCCGATGTACCGGAAGGTGAGATATGGAAAGGCAAGTTTGTGAATTTGCAGGCTAACCCGGGATTATTTGGAGGGACAGCGGTAGCCGAACTCCCTTTTGATAAGGTGCAGGTAACCTTTGATACGGAGGGGAAGGCTATTCCGAAAGACAACCAAGTGGTAACCCAGACGAAAGCATTACCGGTAAAGCTGTTTGATTACTTGCCACTACGCATGGAAGGAGATGAGTACCTGACAATAAAGCTCAATCCCGACCGAAAGGGGAGTGTCAGTGGTAAGTTGCGTGTAGACGGACAGGCCTTCCAGCGTCGGACCCTAGGCATACATTATGGCAATTTTGGAAAAACATACTTGACACCGAATGCCGAAACAGGCGTGGTGGATATCGAGGTATTCCATGAAGATGTCCATTCCAGCGTGCCGGAATTGACCTTGCAATTATCGCGATTAGACACGGACTCCACAACAATGGAACTTTATGGGTTCAATTTTATACTGGACTTGACGCGGTCGCGGATTAGCCAACTCGGATTATCGCTCGCCGGACGGATTTCGACACCCGAGCTGGGGATTATTGACTCTATGGATATCGCCATTAACAAACTGACCATCAGCAAGTCATTTGGTATCGAATCACTCCTCATTGATGAGACAACGTTACCCACGCTCCGTATCGGCGAATGGGCTGCGCGACTCGGTACCGTTGCTATGGACGAGGGTGGGTTTAAATTTAACGGTGCGCTGGATATTGATTTTCCCTATTCCGATAAGGTGAGTATGGTTTTCGAGGACCTCCGCATGGCTAAAGACGCGATCTACGGTGGAAAGTTCCATCTGCCCGAAATGGGCATGAACGTGTATCACCTGCTCCAAGTAAAGACCGGTGTGAATCCGCTCTCGTTTAATCGAATTGGCGAGACAAATGTGTATAGCATCGGCGGGAGTGCTCTCATGCAACTGAAAAAATTAATTTCGACCACTTTTGAAGTCAATACTTTACAGCTCCAAACAGATGGCAAGTTTTTCGTTGACATTCCATTAGACAAGCGTGCCGACTTAGGCTTCGCCCAGCTCGCTATGAATGGTATAGATGTGAGCAACCCCGATCAAGGTGCGCCCTATGTATCCGTACGCGGCGAATTCACCGCCGAGATCCCGGGATTGAAGTTTGAAGTGGGCAATATACGGTTCACCGCCGATACGCGGGGAGAGGTAAGTTATGTGGTGGATAAGATCAAAGCGACTTTGGACGTACCCATTCTATCGGTGGGTGTCGAGGTTGAATTAGTCGATAATGAGGAGAAACGTGGCTTTGCCGGCGCTGGTTCCTTGGCGATCCCACAATCGCCGGTGATGGCTGATATTGATTTTTTCTTTCACCGATTAAAATCAGGCGGACTGGAACTGGGTGGAAACTTTGTGATGGGAGCCGCCATACCCATTGGTTCGATCACAATTGACAACCTAGGAGGCGGGTTTACGTATGCCTCGCAAACCAAAGCGTTTTCTGCGGCAATACAAGGGGCCATATCCGTTACGGGGCTCTCATCCGCGGCTAAATTTGACAATATTGATCTCAAAGTAGGGAAAGACCCGTTGGGCGTAGTAATCGAGGGTTCGGTAGATTTGGTGGTAGGTGAGGTCGTTAATTTGTCGAAGGCACACGTTATGCTCAATACGCCAGCTAAAAAAATGACCGTAGCGGTGGATGCGAAATTTGAACCGCTCCCTAAATTAGGAGCATTGCAGCTCAATGGGGATTTTGCAGTTAGCTGGGATGCACAAGATACGTATGCCTTCTTCGGGGTACAAGCCAAAGCTTCACTACTGGGACTGAGTCAAGCAACGGTGGACTATGTGATGGCATTTAACGTAAAAAACCCAAAAACAAATACCAATACGTCTATCCGGAATTACTTTACTAATTTGGATGATGACTATAACGCATCCGTTTTCAGTGGCCTTTACTTGTATGGAAACCTGAAGGCCGAGAAACGGATTGACTGGAGTTTTGACAAATGGTGGTGCCCGACAGTTACTGTAAAAGCGTATTACGATGCCCGACTTCAAACGACCTTCATTTCAAATTTCGCTTCTAACCAGTATTACTTCAGGCTGAAAGGCAAAGCTAATTTCGGTGGGGAGGCGGGCTTGCGTGTATTGGGTTACAACATCGGTGTGGGAGGCGACGCGCTCTTCTGCTTTGATATCGGCGGAGGCTACAATAACAGATGGCATTTTGACGGCAGGATGGGGGGCAGCTTACAATTGTTTGCAGGTAATAAGTCGGCAGGATGCAACGACTATGTAATCCGCGGGGGATTGGGAGCAAAGATATGCGTGGATGTCTACGCCCACTTGAGGTACGACAACGGTTTAACCCTAGGAGGCGGATTGGGTAAATTTAAGGATAACAACACATGGTGCGATTAATAAAAAACAAAATGCAGAACATTATAGCATTCGCTGTAGCGTGGCTCATGTTACTCGGTAGTACAGCGGCGCAAACGCAGACCGACGAATGGGGAACTACCGTGTTGACAGGGCCCGAAGGAGCCATGCTTCCTCTGATGGCCGCGCCCTTGCAACGGGCACACTTCAGTCCGGACGAGCGGATTATCATTTATAAAGCACATCCCGGATCGGACGCGTGGGAAAAAGTAGTCGAGATTACCTTCCCCGAAAATTCCGAATCGTTTAGCAAACATCTAGGAAGTGAGTTAATCGAGCAGATTAAGTCCGATTTCAGTCTCCAAACCGATGAGGACGTCTATCAGTTTTATGCCGGGCAACCGATCGAAAAAATTGGCATGTATGCGTTTGTTAGAGAATACATGGAAGCCTTTGGCCTTATCTACATCGATCGGAGCTGGGAGCCTGGCGAGCATGTCCGTTACCGGATTGAAGCCCACTTGGGTGAATCATTGAACGGCAGGTTGGAATTGAGCGCGGATGCCGCATTTACAAACTATCCTGACCAGTACGCAATCCATAATTATTTGCTATCGGATAGTTTGGTTACAGTTTCATGGACAACCCCTTCCTCTACATTCAAAGAAACTATTGGACTCCAAGCAGACGTTTTCAAGCAATTAAATGATGACAAGTTCCATCGTTTGCAAACCAGCTTAGTGATGCGCGCTGCAGATAGTGACAGCAGTTTTATACATCTGCAAGATCCTGTGGAGCCTGGACTTCGCTATGCGTACTATGTCCGGTTGGCCGACTGGGTGGGCAATATAGGATACCCTACAGATACGCTATACGCACTTGCTTATGACGCAGGTAATGTAAGCCCTATCACCGAGCTACGCGCTGAAGTGGGACAAACAGGCGTGCAATTAAGTTGGAACCCACTACCTGCCGAAGCAATATATACTGGTATTGCGATTCACAAATCGCGAAACTATGACTCGGCCTATGTCGTGTTGGATACCATAGCGGCGCACGAAGTAGGTTACCTGGACAA
>CAZXSL010000066.1:0-14534 GCA_964643235.1 uncultured Sphingobacteriaceae bacterium
CAGCAGCGTGGATGGGATCTAATTGATAGGGCGTACCAGGCACTTTAGCACCCTGAGGCACCATCGTACCCGCCACAATCGGACCCAACATCTTGGTACATGCCGGATATGTCAAAGCCTCAAACCCGCACCCCAGCGTATCCAACAAACAATAATGTGCGGTTTTAAATGCCAAATCACTACCGATTTGGTAATCCAACACGTAATCCACAATATCCACGATAACCTGATCGGTATCTGGACGCTCATTTGAAATATGTGACGACATATACTATACTTCCTATTATAAATTAAATTTCGTTAATTAAAATATTCTATCGCTGGGCCAGTGGCACAAAAGCTTTATTTTCTGGACCGGTATAATGAGCGCTGGGGCGGATGATCTTACCGTCCTGACGCTGCTCGATCACGTGGGCACTCCAGCCCGTTACCCGTGACACCACAAACAAAGGCGTGAAGAACAAAGTCGGCACACCCATCAGGTGGTACGATACCGCGGAAAACCAGTCCAAGTTAGGAAACATTTTCTTCTCGTCCCACAACAGGGTTTCGAGACGTTCGGCAATATCAAACAAACGCATATTACCAGCTTCTTCAGACAACCGTTTAGCCACGGCCTTGATGACCTTGTTGCGCGGGTCAGCAATAGTGTACACAGGATGGCCAAAACCGATAATGACTTCCTTGCGAGCCAGTCGCTCACGGATATCTGCCTCTGCTTCGTCCGGATTGGCGTATCGGCTTTGGATATCAAATGCCACCTCATTGGCACCCCCGTGCTTGGGCCCACGGAGTGCACCGATACTACCCGTTACTGATGAGTAGATATCCGATCCCGTACCAGCAATGACCCTTCCGGTAAATGTCGACGCATTAAATTCGTGCTCAGCATACAGGTTTAGCGATATCTGCATGGCTTCAACCCAAGAGTCCGACGGCTTTTCCCCGTGCAGCAGATGCAGAAAGTGCCCGCCTACCGTCTCATCATCGGTTTCCACGTCGATACGACGACCGTGCGTGGCATAGTGATACCAATACAACAAAGCCGACGAAAACGAAGCCAGCAGCCTATCAGCTATATCCCGTGCCCCAACGGCGTGATGATCATCTTTTTCAGGCAAAACCGTACCCAAAGTGGAGGTATACGTCCGCAGTACATCCATCGGGTGTGCTGCAGCCGGAATTTGTTCCAACACAGCCCGAATCGCTACAGGAAGTCCACGCAATGCTTTCAGCTTTGTTTGATACGATTTCAGCTCAGCCGCATTGGGTAGATCACCATGTATTAATAGATGCGCCACTTCCTCAAAGGTGGCCCCCTCTGCTAAATCCAGAATATCATACCCTCGGTAATGCAGGTCATTGCCGCTCTTGCCTACGGTACATAAAGCCGTGTTGCCGGCAGCTACGCCCGATAGCGCAACGGACTTTTTTGGTTTAAAATTTGGAACTTGATTGTTTTCACTCATTATTTTACAGGTTTATTTGGTAATCACTTTTGGTAGGTATTGTATGGGAATATCGTATCACGGTCATCCTTTGGGACTGCACCCGCATTTCTCGACTTCCGCCCCTTTACTTCCCAAAGAGGGCATCAAGCTTGCGCTCATAATCGTAATAGCCAATGCTTTGGTATAAATCTTCCCGGGTTTGCATAGTGTGTAGCACGGCCTGTTGCGTACCATCTTGCCGCACACGTTCAAACACCTGGCGTGCCGCCTCATTGGCCGCCCGGAATGCCGAAAGGGGATATAAAACCAATCCGACACCTGCATCAGCCAGCTGGCTGACGGTCCATAGGGGAGTTTGCCCAAATTCTGTAATATTGGCTAATACTGGTATACCAGTTGCTTCCACAAATAGACGATATTGGCTAAGGTCACGTACCGCTTCGGCAAATATAAAGTCGGCTCCCGCATCCCGATACGCCACGGCACGCTCAAGAGCACGTTCCACACCTTCGCTATCCAAGGCATCCGTACGTGCCCCAATCACAAAATTCGGGTCGATGCGAGCATCCACAGCAGCTTTGATGCGATCAGCCATCTCCGACCCCGAAACCAACTCCTTGTTCGGGCGGTGGCCGCAACGCTTGGCTCCCACTTGGTCTTCGATGTGCAAGGCGGCAGCCCCAGCTTTAATTAACGACTTGACCGTGCGTGCCACATTAAACGATGATGGACCAAAACCGGTATCGATATCCACCATCAGCGGCGTGTTACAGACATTGGTTATCCGTGATACCCAGGTCCGGTATACCCAAAGACCCTGCAGCAACGCCGCCACCAGACAGGTAAATCGCCTTAAATCCAGCCTGGGTAGCCAGCAAAGCGTGATTGGCATTGATCGTTCCGACGATTTGTAATGGATTTTCTGCCTGCATCGCCGCCCGAAAGCGAGCGCCCGCAGATGGCATGGTATTACTGCTCATCATATCCCTCGTAAATAACAAAATGGATTCGGTTAAAGATAGCTTTTTTCGCGGCTTTCACAAAATAACAATTGGCACAACACCCGCTAAACCATAAAAACGCAGGTAAAACTAATGGGACGAGACTAGAGATCCCTCCCGATATAACAAGCTAAAAATGAGAATTTCGACCGAGTCTGTCGATTCACTTTTTACTCAGATACCGGGCGATCCGGCATTCTTTATGCATCAACCTGGATTTACGAACAGCAGAATATCCGCTTGACGAAATCAGGCTTCTGTATGCCCACGAGGCAACGGATTTAGACCTTTAATTATTGGCTTGCTCTTCCGCCTTAGCTTGCTTCCTAAAGAAGCCCCGAAGTAGGAAGTTATGCTGTAACGCTTCCATATTCTGGTCCAGTTTTTCAGTACTTTGCTCCAAGTTTTCCATAGTTCGCTTAATCTGCTCGGCCATCTCGGAGTCGTTCAGTAACAAGCCGACAGCATTGTCATTCTCGTTGAGTTTAGCCGTCGCGTCGCTCAGGTTAGTGGTCAGTGCAGTCGCCGTTTGGGTAATGCCCTGCAACTGGGCTACCGCAGTTTGCAAGCTACCGTATACCACGGTATCGGTCAGCAAATCATTGATCAGGGTACCTTCTTTGCTGAATTGGGCAGTCAACCTGACTAACTCATCAGATGCTTGGGTCGTATTAGCAACGGTTTGACTGAGGTTGGCAATAAGCTGTTTGACCTGACCAGCGAGCTCCCGGTCGTTCAATAGCGTACCAATAGTCCCTTCGCCCTTGACCAATTGCTCGGAAAGGATTTGGAAATTCTCGGTAATGCCCACAAGGTTCTCGTTATTGGTTTGCAAGGTAGCCATCATAGCCTCGGTATCCGAACTTGTACCGGAAACCAACCTGTCTCCATCCGATATAGCAGGCACAGACGGCGTCCCACCCTCGATAACAACCAGCCGGTTGCCAATAAAACCTTCTGAACTGAGCTTGGCTATCGCATCCTTTCGTATAAATTCCCGGGATTTCTCCTCAATGATCAGGGTCACTTCCACTTCCTCCACGTTAGCAAAATTAACGCTTTTCACAGTGCCGATTTTCACACCCGAAAACCAGACATTATTCCCCGCTTTCAAGCCCCCAACGTCCTTAAACGTAGTGGTAACGGTCACTGTCCTGGCAAAACGATTTTGCTGCCCGCCCAGGGTAATGATTCCGGCAACTAAGATGATAACACCTACCAAAACAAATAAACCTACAATAATCGAGCGTTTGTTTTCCTGCGCACTCATAGTCTATGTAATAAAGTTATAGTCGTAGAAAGGTTTTACCCTTTCGTCGTCCGTATCAAAAATCTCTTCAAACGACCCTTCGCGTTCAAACTTACCATCCAGCAACATCACGATCCGATCCCCTACTGTTTTCGCACATGAAAGGTCATGCGTAATGACAATAGCAGAAGTACGATACCGTTCCTGCACTTCGTTAATCAGGTTGTTTATCTCGATGCAGGTAATGGGGTCTAGCCCTGCAGTAGGCTCGTCGTACAACATAATATCCGGCTGCAAAATCAAGGTGCGCGCAATACCAATACGTTTCCGCTGCCCACCCGAAAGTTCGGAAGGCATTTGCCGAAGCGCTGGAAGCAAACCCACCGCATCCAGCACCGATTCCACCTGCTCATCTATCTCTCCCCGAGTCAAATTCCGCTTATTTCGTACCAAAGGAAACTCCAAGTTCTCCTTGACCGTCATGCTATCGTAGAGAGCGCTATTCTGGAAAGAAAAACCAATTCGTAAACGTAGCTGCTGCAATTCGCGGGTCTTCAGTTTATCTACCTCCTGGCCTAAAACACTGACCGTCCCTTGGTCTTGCTTGAGCAAACCGGAAATAATCTTGATCAATACGGATTTACCCGTACCCGACCTACCCAACACCACCAGATTCTCGCCTTTATACAAGTCGAGGTCCACACCACGCAACACGTGCAAATCACCAAAAGACTTGCCTACATCTTTAATCGTGATAACCTTTGTATCGTAATCTATATGTGTGTTTGGCTTTCTCATGCCCTGCCCTTAACTTCTGAACGCTTGGATCAGTTGTACAATCAATAACTCTTCCACAAAAATCAGAAACATGGACATAACCACGGCCCAGTTAGCCGCCTTGCCCACACCTTCGGTACCTTTGGACGAATGGAAGCCTTGGTAACATCCAACCACGCCAATCGTAAACCCGAACACAACAGCTTTGATAACCATCGAGAAAATATCCAAAAAGCTAACCGCCTCGAAAACTTGCACGAAGAATATCTGAAAACTCGTATTTTCATTTTGGCTCACGCTCAGGTATGCACCCATCAGCCCGACGGCTGCTGTATAAAAAGACAGAATGGGTATGGTAATCGTCGTAGCCACAACACGGGTTACCACCAAGAACTTGAATGGATTACTACCCGATACTTCCATGGCATCGATCTGCTCGGTCACATTCATTGAACCCAGCTCAGCCCCGATTTGCGACCCTACCTTACCTGATGCAATTAACGCAGTCACCAAGGGTGCCAAAGCACGGATCATAGCAATCGAAATCAACGCCGGCAACCAAGATGTAGCGCCAAATTCTGCCAATGACGGACGCGATTGGTTCGTAAATACAAATCCCGTGATAAACCCCGTCAAAGATATCAGGGGCAGGGATTTCCAACCTATCTCATAGCATTGCCTCACCATCTCCTTAAACTCGTAAGGCGGCTTAAAAACTTCAGCATATAACCGCATGACAAACCGGTGGATGTTTGCCATTTCTATCAGTATGCGGTTTATTTTCTTCAAAAGATTCTCTTATTTTCCTAATATTCGGCACCCGTTCCAGCCTGATCATCAGCATCTCGATAGCGCCATAAAAATAGCGGTGCAAAACTAGGCATTTTTATTAAGCATATCCAATAGACTACCGCCATATCGATAAAAAAGCAAAAAGAATGCCCCATTCCATACGTGCATCTGCCCAAGGTCATGAATCCATCGCTCAAAAAGCATCTTCCGGCCAACACCCGGAACACTAGCCAAAACCAACATCACGTAAATTTTACACGAACAAACCCTCATCAGATTAAACCATATCGCCGTTAAGATGTCTTATCAACAAACGATCACATCAAGAACATGTACAAAAACAGAAAAAAGTGAATGAAAGAAACTGATCAAGCAAAATAAAATTTGAGACGAAAAGTCGTTCACAGGAGAGTTAACAAAAGTATACACACCAAAAACTGAAAGTCATGAAAACGTTAAGAAAAACCGGACTACTCGTATTAGCAACAGTTGCTTTTTTGGTATTCGCTGGAATCAAACCTGCCAAAGCCCAACCGGGCATGGGCGTTTCGTTTCAGTTATTCTATGACGAACTGGCTCCCTATGGCGACTGGGTCAACGATTATGAACATGGATATGTCTGGATTCCCAATGTGGGTCCGGGTTTCCAGCCCTACATGAGCAATGGCTATTGGACCATGACCAACTACGGCAATACCTGGGTATCCAACTACAGCTGGGGCTGGGCACCGTTCCATTATGGCCGGTGGATACATAACGACTACTACGGATGGGCATGGGTACCCGGATACGAATGGGGACCAGCTTGGGTAAGTTGGAGAAGCGGAGGTGGATACTACGGATGGGCACCACTCGGCCCTCGCATGGCTATCCACGTCACCGTAGGAATACCAAACCACCATTGGGTATTCCTGCCACAACGCTACATGATGCGCCGGAATATCTATAATTACTATGTACCATCACGCAATCGGGTAAATATATATAACCGCACAACGATCATCAATAACACATATGTTTATAACAACCATACGTATGTGAGTGGTCCAAGGCACAGCGAAATCCAACGGGTAACAAACAGCCGCGTGGCGGTAAGGCAAATTGCCAATACCTCAAACCCCGGTAGGGCAACGGTCAACAGCCGCACGGTCAACATGTACCGACCTGAGGTAAACCAAAGCACCCGTAGTACGGCACGCCCAGCACGGGTAACGGAAGCTTCCAATATACGTTCGGCAGCTACACGCACAGCCACCGGACAAGATCGTGCTAGCACAACGAGCAGTCGTAGTACCGCCAATACCCGGGCGACATCATCACCGGAACGCTCAAATACCAGCCGGGCTGCAACGACAAACAGCAGCCGCAGTAGTTCGAACAATAATGCGGTACGGGCGACACAAAATACAAGGGGAACCAGTGCTACGCGCACAAGTACGCCCGCTTCTGCGACCCGGGCTAACAACGGCTCGAACACGAACACCCGGGCGACAACAGCGACTAGAAACCGTACGGCAACACCAGCGACAACAGGCAGTCGAAATACAACAGCAACGCAAAGGGCTCGTAGCAACACGACGACGCAAGCCACTCCAGCCAGAACAAACTCGACATCGAGTCGGTCGGTATCGAACACTCCGGCCCGAAGCCGAAACACGGCTACTGCTTCGTCTCGGTCAAACACCACCCAACGTGCGACGAGCCAAAGCAGAACCCGTAACGTGACACCTGCCAGTTCGCAAACACGTTCGTCGTCCGCGTCCTCGTCGAGCCGGAGCTCCTCAAACAGCAGCCGGGCAACGACTACGCGTAGCAATAGTAGGAACTAGCTACTAAAAAGATATTACCGTGTGTTAATTTTCGTGAAACAATGGATAAAGGGGGCAATTTAAGCCTCCTTTGTCTTTTTAACACATTTCAACTGCCTTTTGAATGATTTACTTAAGGGAATGTTTAACTTTGGGCACTAGTCTAACAACCAATTACTATGGGAATAAATAGAAGAAAATTCATCGGACAAGGAATAATAGGTGCTACCATGTTGGGCTCCATCCCTCAAATCGTCCAATCGGCCATGCCATTGGATCAAGACACCAATACGATACGCGTGGAACGCAATGACATTATCTTATTTCAAGGTGACTCGATTACCGACAATGGAAGGAATAAAGAATCGCGCGTAGCGAACGATATCGGTGCATTGGGACGCGGTTACGCCATGCTGGCGTCGGCTTATCTATTGCGCCAGTTGCCCCAGCTTAACCTTCAATTCATCAACCAGGGCATCAGTGGCAACAAAGTACACCAGCTGGCCGAACGTTGGGAAACGGATTGCTTGGAAATCAAACCCAATGTACTCAGTATCCTCATCGGCGTCAACGACTATTGGCACACCAAAACGGGCGGATACACCGGCACATTACAAACCTATATCGACGATTACCGCAAACTATTGGACGACACCTTGGAACGTTTACCTAAAATCAAGCTCATCATCGGCGAGCCCTTTGCTGTCAACGGAATCCGTGCCGTAACCGACGATTGGTATCCCGATTTTGACGGATACCGCGAAGCAGCCAAAAACATCGCTTCTGAATACCAGGCGGCATTCATACCCTACCAAACCATTTTCGACAAAGCCTCAAACCAAACCGACCGGACATATTGGACCAACGACGGCGTACACACCACCTTGGCAGGCTCGCAATTAATGGCCGAAGCTTGGGCAAGTATCATCCGGTAACCACGTATACGCCATATCTTTAACCCACTCCGGTCATTTACCACAAGCTATGCTCAACTCCATACTGGACAATGATTTCTACAAGTTTACCATGCAAAATGCCGTGGTCAAACTTTTCCCCAAGGCAAAAGCCCGATACAGTTTCATTAACCGTGGCCAACACGCCTTTCCCGAAGGCTTTGGCGAAGCACTGCGGCACGCGGTCAACGAAATGGCCAAAATCCAGCTAACCAGCGCCGAAAAGGAATTCTTTGCGGCCACTTGCCCATATATCGACCCGACGTATTTCGATTTTTTGCAAGGATACCGCTACGACCCCAAAGAGGTGCATATCCACCAGAGCGGAACGGACCTGGACGTGGAGATCGAAGGCCTTTGGTATCGCACCATCCTATGGGAAGTACCCGTCTTGTCGATGATCTGCGAGCTATATTACAGCTTGACGGCCGCGAAACGCATGTCGGACACGGAAGTTGCCGATGTGGCACGCAAAAAAATAGAACGCTATCGCGAACTCGGTGTTACAATTGCCGAATTTGGCACCAGAAGGCGCCACTCCTATGCGGTACATCGGGTCGTCGTAGACCAATTAAAAAAACATGGAACCGGATCGTTTGCTGGCACCAGCAACGTACACATGGCCATGCTGTACCAAACCAAACCCATAGGCACACATGCTCACGAGTGGTTCATGTTCCACGGTGCCAAGTACGGGTTCAAGATGGCTAACCTACTGGGTCTGGAACACTGGTCGGACGTATACCGGGGCGACCTCGGAATCGCCCTCTCCGACACCTACACCAGTAACGTGTTCTTTACCCAGTTTGACAAGAAACTGACCAAGCTATTTGACGGCGTACGCCACGACAGCGGCGACCCCCTGGATTTTGCTGACCAAACCATACGGCATTATGAGCATTATGGAATCGACCCCCTGTCGAAAACAATCATCTTCTCTGACGGGCTAAATTACGACAAAGTCAAACGTATCGCCCAGCACTGCCAAGGCCGAATCGGTTTCTCCTTCGGAATCGGCACCAACTTCACGAACGATGTGGGGCTGCCCACCATGAATATCGTATTGAAAATGGTCGAGGCATTCCCCGACGAATCACAATGGACACCCGTAGTCAAACTCTCTGATGAACCCGGCAAGCATACGGGCGACGAACGCGCGATCCGATTGGCCAAAGAATTGCTCTTAATACCCACAAATGGATAAAGACGTTTTTGGCATTGCACTGACCGACTACCATACCGGCAAAAGTGATGCTCCGCTCCTACTCCATAACAGCTACGGCGAGCCCGAGGAAATGCCTGTTGACGTATTCTTCCGTGTATCGGATGATTTTTCGGAACTGGAACATATCGCACTCGCACTATGCGACGGCACAATCCTAGACATTGGTGCCGGCGCAGGTAGCCATGCCCTATACCTTCAGGAAAAGGCGATGGATGTTGCCGCATTGGAAGTATCAAGATCGGCGTGTGAGATCATGCGTGAAAGGGGTGTCCAACACATCATCCATTCGGATATATACACTTTCCACGGCAAACGTTTCGACACCTTGCTTCTATTGATGAATGGAATTGGGCTTGCCGGAAGTTTGGATGGATTACCCAAACTCTTGGACACCTGTAAGGGTTTATTGAACAAAGGGGGCCAACTATTATTTGACAGTTCAGATATCTCTTACTTGTATCAGGACCCGAACGTACCCAAGCCATCCGCTTACAAAGGCGACGTACAGTTTCAATACGAATACCGTAACCAATGGGGAGTACCATTCGGATGGTTATATATTGATCAGGAAACGCTCATCAACATCGGGCAACAATTGGGCTGGGTGGTACAAATCCTCTACGAAGACGAATACGACCAGTACTTGGCCCGAATGGAGTTAAGGGGCTAATGCCCCTCTAAATGAACTATCCTAATCAATCCACTCAAAACCCGTGTAAGGTACTAGCACATCCGGAATTCTAATGCCTCGTTCGGTTTGGTTGTTTTCCAAGATAGACGCCACAATACGAGGTAAGGCCAACGCACTACCGTTGAGAGTATGCACCAATTGCATCTTACCGTCGCCTCCCTTAAATCTAACTTTCAACCGGTTGCTCTGATAAGTCTCAAAGTTGGACACAGACGACACTTCCAACCACCGCTGTTGTGCTGCACTCCAAACCTCCATATCATAGGTTAAGGCCGAAGTGAATCCCATATCGCCTCCGCACAAGCGCAATACCCGGTAGGGAAGTTCCAAAGCTTGCAACAAAGACTGTACATAAGTACTCATCTCTTCCAACACGTTGTAGGATTCGTCAGGATGCACAAGCTGTACCAGCTCCACTTTATCGAATTGGTGCAGGCGGTTCAACCCGCGTACGTGCGACCCGTACGACCCCGCTTCGCGACGGAAACATGGTGTATAAGCCGTATTTTTAATCGGAAAATCCGTTTCCTTGACAATTGTATCCCGATACAAATTGGTTACCGGAACTTCTGCAGTAGGAATGAGATACAGATCGTCGATACCCACTTGGTACATCTGCCCCTCCTTATCGGGCAATTGCCCAGTACCGAATCCAGACGCCTCATTGATCAAGATAGGAGGCTGTACTTCGACATACCCTGCTTCCAACGCACGGTCGAGGAAAAAGTTGATCAATGCCCGTTGCAAGCGTGCACCCTTACCTTTGTAAACCGGAAAACCCGAACCACTAACTTTAACCCCAAGTTCGAAATCAATGATGTCATACTTTGACGTCAATTCCCAATGTGGAAGGGCCTCAGCAGGTAACGTGGGCCTATCTCCATTTTCCAAAACAACCTCGTTATCATCGGCACCAACACCTTTCGGGACGGACTCATGTGGTAGATTAGGCAACTGTACCAAAGCCTGATATAGTGCCTCATCAACCGCTCCCAGCTGTTCTGCTAACACCTTGATTTTCTCCTTATACCCACCCGATTCGGCCTTAGCAGCTTCAGCCTCCTCACGCTTACCCTGGCGCATCAACTCGCCGATCTGCTTAGCCGCAGCATTGGCCTGAGCAGCTAAAGCATCCGACTCCGACTGAATCTTGCGACGGGACTCATCGAGCGAGACAATCTCATCTACCAGAGCTAAATCAGCAAAATTCCGAATGGATAAACGTTCCTTGACTAAATCTTTGTTTTCGCGGATAAACTGGACTTGCAACATATTTTCGTTTATTTTGTATCCTTGCAAAGATAGACTTTTAGTACGAAGTCAAGAAGTCCGACTTTGCAATATCGAGCACAACAAAATTTCGCAATACGCAATACGCAATACTCAATACTCATAATGCTATACCTCGTCCCCACCCCCATCGGTAACCTGGAAGACATGACCTTCCGTGCCATTCGCATACTGAAGGAGGCAGACATCATCTTGGCCGAAGACACCCGCACGAGTGCCCCGTTGTTGAAACACTTTGGAATTAGCAATAAGGTCTTTGCGCACCACCAGCACAACGAGCACAAAGCCGTTGCCGAGATCATCCGCTTCCTTCAAGAAGGCCAGACCGTAGCGCTGATATCGGATGCAGGCACACCCGCCATTTCCGACCCAGGCTTCCTATTGGTACGCGAGGCCATCAAGCACGGCATCACCGTTAATTGCTTGCCCGGGGCCACAGCTTTCGTACCGGCCTTGGTTAATTCGGGACTACCAAATGACCGCTTCTGCTTCGAGGGATTTCTCCCTGTAAAGAAAGGACGACAAACACGTCTCAAATCGCTCATGGATGAAACCCGTACCATGGTCTTTTACGAATCACCCTATCGCCTGCTAAAAACCATATCCGATTTGATGGAAATATGCGGCAGTGAACGGCAGGCGAGCGTGTCGCGCGAAATCAGCAAGGTATACGAGGAAACCGTCAGAGGAACGCTGGAAGAGATAAAATCCTATTACGAAACCCACCCCCTGAAAGGCGAATTCGTCATCTGCGTACAAGGTTTGGGATAATTCTTGTTATCTTTATCGCATCGAAGCGTATAATCACACATGGCAACGAAACATGAATATCGATAAATACATCAACGACGGACAAGACCCAAAAATCGTCGAAAAACTCTTGATTAAGTTGCAGGATATCATGGTGTCCGGCGAGGTAATCACTTACATTTCGGTACAGAAAAAACCTGCCGTTACCCTGCTACCCGACACCATCGCACTTAGCAATAAACGAATTTTCTTATCCGAGTTTACCAAACTCGGATTAGCCACCAATTTCGAGATATTTGCATGGAAGGATCTCAAAGACATTGCCTTTAAAGAGGAAATATTCGGCTCCAAATTCACGATTATACCCATCAAAGGCGAAAACTTGAGTGTTGACTACATCCCGAAAAACCAAGCACGGAAACTTTACCAACTAGCAAGTGAAGCGCTGGACGAATATCGTGAGCAACAAGTCCAACAGGAACTCGAAGCCAACTTACCACCGCCCCCCACGACTACCATCCAACGCGAAAGCCGCGATTACGATCGCCCCTTATATCCCATCGAAGAACCCGTATTGAAAACCAATGAGCCGGCAGACGAGATGGTCACAAAACTCGAAAAACTGAAATACCTGTTCGAAAAAAACCTCATCACCCAAGAGGAATACGACAGCAAAAAAAACGAATTACTATCCCAGCTGTAACGTGAAAAACAACTATTTATTAGCTCTTTTGAGTGCCGTCCTACTATGGCTGGCATGGCCCCCTATCCCATACACGGGACCCCTACTTTGGATAGCATTCGTACCCTTGCTATTTGCGCTGGAAAATGTCATGCGGGGTTCATTTAACAAAAAAGGAAAAAAGGTTTTCCTGCTCGGCGGACTAACGGGCGTGGTTTGGAATACGGCATCAATTTATTGGGTGTACAATTCCTTGGCGGCCGTCATGCCGCATTACGCGGCCATCCCCATCTCCCTCATCCCTTTTTGCCTAGCCGCCGTGCTGATGGCTCTGGCTTTTAGGTTATACTACCAGCTTCGCAAACGCCACTCTATCGCACTGTCCTTAGTGAGCTTAGCCTGTTTTTGGATCGCCTACGAGTATTTACATCAAAGCTGGGACCTGGCCTTCCCCTGGATGACCCTTGGCAACGGATTTGCCAGCACACACCAACTCATCCAATGGTATGAATACACCGGAGTCTATGGTGGCTCAGTGTGGATATGGGCCACCAATATTTTGGCTTTCCTAGCGCTGTTGTCTGCAAAGGACAAGTTCCCTAAAAGCCACCGGACTAAACTCCTCGGCGGCTTAGCTGCTATAATCGTAGTGCCGTCCTTGTTTTCGCTTGCACGCTACATCAACTACGAGGAGCACGTCAACCCATCCAACGTCGTGGTGGTTCAGCCTAATATCGATCCCTACGGGAAGTTTGGGCCCATCCCACCCGAAGAACAAATCACAAACTTAATTACCTTGTCGCAGCAGGCAGGTCAACCCAATACCGAATTTTTCATCTGGCCCGAAACGGCTATTGCACACTCCTTTGGATACGACGAGGAAGAATTCCGATCGCATCCCCTATTTTTCCGTATCCAAGATTTCTTGTCGGAATATAAAAACGGCAACGTCCTGTCGGGAATTGAGAGCTACCGGGTGTATCCGGAGCCTACAGGGATGTCTTCGATGGAATTTAACGGCTGGTTTTATGACCGTTTTAATGCGGCGGTATTGATCGAAAATTCACCCAAGCTGCAATTTTACCACAAGTCGAAGCTGGTTCCAGGGGTTGAAAAGCTACCGTTTGGCGAGTCGCTTGCCTTCATGAAACCACTTTTCAAAGCCTTTGGCGGTGCCACGGGCAGCTACGGCGGCCAAGACAAGCCCTCGGTTTTCTACGCACAAAGCGGTATCGGCGCTGCACCGACTATCTGCTACGAGTCAATCTGGGGCAATTACGTAGCCGAATACGTACGCCAAGGAGCCCAGTTCATCGCCGTGGTAACCAACGACGGCTGGTGGGGAAATACCTCCGGCAAAGACCAGCATCTCGCTTACGCCAAGCTGCGGGCCATCGAAAACCGCCGTTGGGTGGCTCGGTCGGCCAATACGGGAATCTCGGCATTCATCAACCAAAGGGGCGATGTAATCCAAAAAACGGAATGGTGGGTACCCACAGCACTTAACCAAGAAATCAACCTGAATGAGGAAATCACGCTCTATGCCCAAACTGGGGATTATATGGCGTATTTGGCTTTGGCAGGGAGTCTATTCTTCTTCGGGGCATTGGTTATCAAGCGAAAACCAAAAAAGTCAAAAAGCAGTTAGCGTATCCAGTTCGATTGAAAAAAACAGAGGGTACAAAAAATTCGCCCGGGTAGTTTCTTATTTCAATTCCAAACCCTATATTTGCAGTCCGAATACGGGGGTTTAGCTCAGTTGGCTAGAGCGTCCCGACACGCAGTCGGGAAGGTCAGCGAAAAACGGAACTTAAAAAGATTGGGGGTTTAGCTCAGTTGGCTAGAGCGCTTGCCTGGCAGGCAAG
>CAZXSL010000067.1:0-4079 GCA_964643235.1 uncultured Sphingobacteriaceae bacterium
GATATGATGTCGGGGTTGTTTGTGATTAACAAGCAAAATGAAGAATGTGGGTAGGCAAAACCCTATCAAAATCCCTTGATTTATTCACCACAAATCACTTCCACTTTACCGTTTGGAACACAATCTTACTGTAATGCTCTTTTTCAAACAGGACCCCAATTTTTTTCTTTTTGATATGTACCAAATCCGAATAGGCTGCATACGCCCCTTTATACCCTTCGGGCGCTTGGGCGATGTTGCGGTTAAAGAACCAAGTTTTACCGCCATCGCGACTAACACGTAGGGTTAGGTTGTCGCGGTTAGCTGTGTCAGCGGTATTAGAAAAAGCCAAACACCGCTTTCCATTTAGCTCGAAGGCCAGGAGGCTTCCTTGGTTGACCGGATCGGGTAATTGGGGGTCGTAGTAGGTCGTGTCCCATGTAGCACCGCCATCGCTGCTGATGGAAATAATCCGTGAGCGCACATTACCTTGCTGGTTGCGCGAGTTCATCAGCAGCTTATCGCCATCAATCAGTGCTGCCATGGATTCGTTGCTGCCTTCGAAAGGTACATTTTCGGCCAAGTGGAACGTCTTGCCGTGGTCGTCAGTATAGTAGCCGTGCGCTTGGTAATCCTTAAATGCGGGAAGTGGTTCGCCTGCAGAATGGTTGGCAGCAATGTAAATACGGCCTTTGAACTGCCCCTTGTCAAACTGCATGCCTTGGCCAGGCGTGTTAGCATAGCTGCGCCAGTCCTCGTAAAAATCGTAGGAGGGGTTACTTCCCGGCTGCTTTGGGCGGTGTACCTGCGTTGTAATGTTGGTAGGTTCTGACCAGGTGTGGCCGCCATCTTCCGAAGTAACATACCACACTTCGCGCAGGCCGAGGCCTTTGCGCACTTCGCCTTCGTGGTTATTTCCTGTGTTGTAAAACAGGAAGATCCGCCCATTGGGGTGTGCCGGGTCAAGTAGGTCCACGACAGGAGCGGGGTTGCCCGCTTGTAACTCGCCATTATCGGCGATTCGCTGCAAAGAGCTCCATGTTTTCCCGTTGTCTGCGCTGCGCTTCATGACGATGTCGATATCGCCAAAATCACCGGCATGGTAGACGCGACCCTCTGCAAATGCCAGAATGTCGCCGTTAGGCGCTTTAACCATGGCCGGTATGCGGTAGCTTTCGTATCCGTCTTCTCCCGATACGAATACGGGAATATCCTTGGCGCCCACAGCCAATGCGATGGCAAGGGCTAGGATGGTAAGCAAACTCGTTCTCATAATCACTCCTATTTTATGTAAATATAAGTGTTTTTCAGTTACTTCGTTTACTTGTCTAACCCTTCTGCTAGGTATGCTCCCAACACTTGATAGCAGTACCACTCCTGTCGGGGTAGATGGAAAGGGCCCTTGAAAAGGTAGCCTTTTGCCGATTGGGCGATACAGCATACCCCTGGCAGGTGGATGACGAGATACGGTTTCACGGTAGACTTTATAAGATTTCCAAAAATAAGATGCTATAGGAACTACAGGAAATGTTATTCCCTATATTCCAATATGTGCACCAAAGTGGGTTTTTGGAAAAGCCTATCGTGGAGGGTGATTTCGTATCGCACAAGGAACTCGTCGAGGTACTCAAACTACGGGATGCGGATGCTTATCGTGTTGCCATTCGGAAACACCTGAATAACCATTTTGCCCGTATTTTAGTGGATGAATAGACAGAGTGTGGGCGGTACGGAAAAACCGCGTCCAAGGTTTTATTCATTGCCCAGCAACAGTACTAACTAGTGCTGACCCCGGTTAAGCACGACTCGCTCGCTTCGGTTGCGTAACAACGGGACTCAGTCCCAGCAAGGCCACGGCAGGACCAACCCCGGTATATGTCCGAAGCTAATAATACATTTTTTCTTAAAGTAAGAGCCAATCCGATTGCCTTACCCTTTTCCTTGACAAGACTGGGCGTAGCGGACGATGGCCTGTACACAAGCTGTGCTCGGCTGAATCAATAAGTTATCCAATCGGGGTTTGAGGGTTTCATAAACCCACTGGTCGTCTGGGTCCAACAGGGGTGGCCCTAACGGTTTGACTCGACGGATGGTAGTGGGGGTTCGTTTTTGTTTTGTAGAGAATTCTATCATAAGCGGCGTTTTACGTTGTTGTGTAATGATTTAACGCAACAAAACCCGCAATAGTATGACTTGGCTATTTTTTTGTCGTTGAAGTACGTTCTTCCGCCAGTAATAGTGCTTGGTATGCGTTGACAACTCCTCCAGATACGCTGATATCATCCATAGATACCCGGGTGTTACGGCCGTCTGCTCCCCTGACTTTGACACGGTTTGAAACTGGCACGACCGAATCCATGATAATATCTTTGACCTCGATAGCGGATAACTCCGGATAATAGGATCGGATTAAGGCGGCCAAGCCTGATACGACGGGAGCGGCCATACTGGTGCCTTGCTGGTCTTTGTAGGTAGAGCCGGGCATAGTTGAGTGGATTTTAACACCGGGGGCAAACACGTCGACCGAACGGCGTCCGTAGTTGGAGAACGTCGCGACTAGATCGCTGCCGCTTTCCCATTGTGTAGCTCCTACTGTAATCCAAGCTTCCGCCGCGCCCATATTGATGCCTAAGCTATCCACGTAGTGTTTGTTTGGGAAATTGGGGATCTGGTCGTTGTCTTGCGCGTCATTGCCGGCAGCATGTACCAGCAGTACGTCATTTTCCATGGCAAAACGTACGGCATCATCTACTACTTGCTTGTCTTTCACGTAGCCCTTGCCAAAACTCATGTTGATGACTTTAGCTCCGTTTTCCACCGCATATAAAATGGCATTGGCCACATCTTTGTCATGCTCGTCGCCATCCGGCACAGCTCTTAGAGCCATGATGCGCACATTGTCTGCCACACCTTTAACCCCAAGTTCGTTGTCCCTTGCCGCACCAATGATGCCCGCCACATGGGTTCCGTGTTCCGCATCCGGCCCAGCCACATCGGGATTGCCATAGTAACGCTCGCGGCTGTTTTCATAATCGTCGCCTACGATATGACGGGGGTCGAAGTCCTTGTTTAGGTGATATTTGACTTGGTTGGTAAAGTATTCGATGCCGTCAGACAGCTGTTCGTAAAACTTGCTGAAATCAGGCTCGTCTTTTAGCTCCGAACGGATGATCCGCAGCATCATACGTTCCATGTCATTTTTCGCTTTGTACTTGCTGAAGTCGGCGAGGGTCGGGTTTTCAACCCCGATGCTGTTCACGATCGAATCGGTCATCCGCTTCATGGCGATGTAATTGTATTGTGCTGAATTAGCCTGCTGCATTTTAGCGGCATAATCCGATACCATCCGCTGGTACTCATTGAATTCACGACGTTCGGCTTCATCCAATGGTGTGCTGGGCAATACGGAAGCATATTTAGGGGTTAATTCCCGCAACAGGCGAGTCATTTCCAAGTTGTCGTATTGTACGTTTTCGCCGTTGGCATTGCCCAGGAAATTCCACCCGTACTTATCGTTGATGTAGCCATTGCCGTCCTCATCATTGCCGGTGGATGCGCTATCCCGGGTATTGACCCACATCACATCACGCAGATCTTCGTGGTTTACATCGATCCCACCGTCGATGACAGCCACGATAACCGTTTGGCTTGGCTTGCCGTTCAGCAGCTCACGGTAGGCTTTTTCCGTACTGATACCCATGACCCCGTCTTCCGCATAGTCTAGGTTATACCAATTCGGTGGAGGTGTGTTGGACTGAGCACCCGCAATAAGAGGAAGTGTAGCAATTAAAAACGAATAGATGAAAACTCTCAATTTCATAATGTCTTATTTTGGACAAGGCCGTCATTTCTTCCCTACCACATTATTTATGGGTAATTTGCCCCGTCTCTAGGCATCAAAGATAATGCGAATCCCTAAATATAATTGTTAATTAATGCTAAATCATACGAAAAACACGGGTTAGACCAGCCTACTCGTACCTGCTCCGACCCGCCCGATATAGGGCTCGACAGCCTGCCCGGTACGTTCATGATACTCTGCGCTAACCTGTTCGACTACCCGATTCAGCTCGTCTGCCTTGATTAGGTTGATGGTGCAG
>CAZXSL010000067.1:4089-6264 GCA_964643235.1 uncultured Sphingobacteriaceae bacterium
TTTAAAAGATACTGGTGCCATCTAAAATGAATCCATCGTGGGCTGCGGCGCTGACCAGGTTGATGGTGCAGCCCCCAAATCCGCCGCCCATCATCCGGGCACCCAGCACCGCATCATCCTCCCGTACGATATCAACCAATAGGTCCAGCTCCGCGCAACTTACTTCGTAGTCGTGCTGCAACCCGTCATGGGTTTCAAACATGCGTCTGCCAAAGCTGTATAGATCTCCTTGCTGTAGGTCGTTGCAAGCATCTTTCAGGCGCTGTATTTCGGACACGACGTAGCGGCAACGACGGTATACCACTTCATTCACCGGTTTAATCAACTCTTCCACCTGGGCCTGTGTTGCCTCGCGTAGGCTATCCACCTCGGGGTGCTGTTGTGCAATCAGTGCCACGCCATGCTCACATTCTTCCCGACGCGTGTTATAAGCCGAGGATGCTAACGAATGTTTTACCCGCGTATCAAACAAGACCACATGGAAACCTTCCTGCTTAAACGGGATGTACTCGTAGCTGAAATCCCGGCAGTCGAGTTTGATGAGGTGGTCTGACTTGCCGAAAACACTGGCAAACTGATCCATCAATCCACATTTGACACCGACAAACTCATTCTCGGCCGCTTGTGCGATAAGGGCTATGTCCAGTTTTTCCAGTTTCAATCCAAACAATTCGGAAAGGGCAAAAGCTGTAGCACACTCTAAGGCTGCCGAAGAGGACAAGCCAGCCCCCTGCGGAATATTACCACCAAAGACCAAGTTGAATCCCCCGATGTTATAACCACGTTTAAACAGTTCGAAGACGACGCCAATTAGGTAGTCTGGCCAAAGCATGGGGCTTCGTTCCCAGGCCATTGTTGTGGTTTCGTAGGAGGCATCCTGGTCGATGGAATAGAGGTGGATGGCTTCATCATTTCTGCGGCTAATGGCCAGTACGATATCCTTATCGATAGCAGCGGGTAGCACCAGGCCTTGGTTATAGTCTGTGTGCTCGCCGATCAGGTTAACCCGGCCGGGCGAACGGACCAGAATCGGTTCGCCGCCAAAACGCTCGGCAAAAGCCGAAAGGACAGCACGGTGCATGCTTGTTTCCATCGTCGATTTTATCATGGTTATGGTTTCGCTCCGAGGAGCTGTTTTATTAACTAGCTAAAGGGATTGCCCCCAATTCCCTGCGGTTACCGCAATTCCTTCCCGAATGGTGTAAGTGCCAGCCCCATCAGTTTGAAATGCTGCCTCCCAAAAGGCAAACCGATGATTGTGATGCAGAGCAGCAGCCCAAAAACCAAGTGGGTAACTGCGACCCACACGCCACCGCATAATAGCCATAGGACATTCATGAAGGTGGATAGGCAACCTGTACCGGTTGGGTTTTCGTGGATTTGCATCCCGAAAGGGGCCAGTGAAGCCACCCCAATTTTAAACAGCTGCAGGCCAAAAGGGATCCCCACAATCGTCAGGCATAACACCAAGCCCCCGAGTACATAGCCGAGGGAGACGAAAAATCCGCCAAAAATGATCCACACGAGGTTGCCAAGCAGGCTCATTCGCTGATGGGGTTGAAGAAGGCCAATAACTGCTCCGCATCTAGCCGTTGCTGCTCGCCACTTTCCATATTCTTGAGCGAAAGAAGTCCGCTTTCCATCTCCTCCTGTCCGATCAGTACCACAAACGGTATGCCCTTGCTGTCTGCGTAAGCAAGTTGCTTTTTCAGTTTGGCTTGTGAAGGGTACAGTTCGGTAGCGATGCCCGACTGGCGTAGCCGCTGGACTAGAGGCAGGGCGTATATTTCCGCAATCTTGTCGAAATTACTGACCAAGACTGTAGTGGAACGTTTGCTGTTGTCGGGGAATAAGCCCAATTCCTGCAGCACATCGTAAATGCGGTCTGCACCGAAGGAGATACCCACCCCGGTTAGTCCTTTCAGGCCGAACATGCCGGTCAGGTCATCATAGCGCCCGCCGCCACCGATGCTACCCATGGCCACCTCGTTGGTTTTGACTTCAAAAATGCATCCCGTATAATAGTTGAGCCCACGCGCTAGGGTAATATCCAATTCGACGACCGAGTCCAATATGTGGATATCCGGGGCCATGGATTTTAGGTAGCCCAATACAGTCTCAATTTCATCGATGCCCTGTAGCCCCGTTGGGGAAGATGACAGGACGTCGCGTAGG
>CAZXSL010000067.1:6274-14317 GCA_964643235.1 uncultured Sphingobacteriaceae bacterium
GGTGCTTGATTTTGGTTTCCGTATTGCCCTGTAACTGGATGATGGGCTGCAAGGTGTTGATGTCTTGCGGGGTAAATCCGCGTTCCAGCAGTTCGGTGTTAACACCCTCGAAGCCGATTTTATCCAACTTGTCGATAGCTACTGTCATGTCAACAATCAGTTCCGGTTTGCCGAGGAGCTCTGCGATACCGGTCAGGATTTTTCGGTTGTTCAGCTTGATGGTAAAATCGCGCAGTCCCAGTTTGCTGAGTGCTTCGTGGTATACCAGAACGAATTCAGCTTCGTTGAGTAGGCTTTCGGAACCCACCACGTCCACGTCGCACTGATAAAACTCCCGGTAACGGCCCCTTTGCGGCCGATCTGCACGCCATACGGGCTGGATTTGGAAGCGTTTGAAGGGTAACGTAATCTCGTGTTGGTGCATGACCACATAGCGGGCGAAGGGAACGGTGAGGTCGTAACGCAGCGCGCGATCGGAAATGTGCGATGTCAGCTTGGCCGACTCCTTCGCAGCCAGCAAAGCCTCGGGAGCTTTGGCCAAGTAATCCCCTGAGTTCAAAATCTTGAAGATGAGCTTGTCGCCCTCATCGCCGTATTTCCCAGTCAAGGTACTCAGGTTTTCAAAAGAGGGAGTTTGTATCTCTTGGTAGCCGTATTTAGTAAACACGGCCTTAATTGTATCGAAAATATAGTTCCGTTTCTCCATTTCGATGGGGGAGAAATCGCGGGTTCCTTTTGCCAAAGATGGTTTCATCACGTTTTCTTTTAATTCTTTCGGGTGGCACGGCAATGATCCGGCCAGCCGAATACGTCGCAAAGGTAACGCATACCGTGCAAAAAACCGAACGCATGGTGCGTTGGGCTCGGATCGGAGGCACGTTTCCTAAAACTCCCAGCTCACTTACGATGGAAGAAAAAAGAAACAGGCGGTGTCTCTGAGAGGATAGGATACGCCTGCCAGTCTGTTATTGTAGGGTTTAGCTAGTCCCGATCACGAGATAGCCGCTTGAGTGGCAATTGGTTTTTCATTAACTCACCCTGCTCTTTGCGCCGTTGATGAATATGCAGTGCTGCAAAAATCGCTTCTAGGAACGATGACTCGGAGGCCAAATTCTTACCTGCAATATCATAACCGGTACCGTGGTCTGGTGAGGTACGGACAAAAGGCAAGCCAGCCGTGAAGTTGACTCCGCCGCGGGCCGCGATATGCTTGAAGGGAATCAGCCCTTGGTCGTGGTACATAGCCAGAACAGCATCAAACTTGGTGTACGTGCTGTCCGCAAAAAATCCGTCTGCCGCATAAGGGCCGAAACAAAATACACCTTCGTCCTTCGCCTTTTTTATGGCGGGAATAATGATGTTTTCGTCCTCCGACCCGATTAGTCCATTGTCGCCGGCATGAGGGTTGAGGCCTAGCACGGCAATCTTTGGCTTCTGTATCCAGAAGTCTTGTTTGAGCGATTGGCTCATCAGCTTGAGTTTACTGACGATTTTCTCCTCGGTAACCTGCTGAGCGATGTCTTTGACGGGGATGTGGCCGGTAACCACGCCTACCCGCAGTTCGTCGCTGACCATGAACATGAGGACGTCATTTGCCTCGCTGCGCGCTTGTAGGTATTCGGTATGGCCCGGAAAATCGAACCCTTCTTGCTGGATGTTATTCTTGTTGATGGGTGCCGTTACCAGCACGTCGATGCTTCCCGCCAGTAGGTCGTCCGTTGCGCGTTGCAAGGATAGGAATGCGTATTTTCCACCCTCTTCGGTCTGTTGGCCCAGGTCGATTTTGACTTCCTCCTGCCAGCAGTTAATCATGTTAGGCCGCCGATCGTGAGCCCGATCCGGGCTGTTGATGACATTGAAATTGAAATCATTGGCCCCCATGGTCTTGCGGTGGAACGACGAAACCTTCGTGTTCCCGTATACAATCGGGGTAAAATACTGGAAAATATGCGAGTTTGACAGGGCCTTGATGATGACTTCCATACCTATCCCGTTGATATCGCCTATCGAAATGCCTACTTTTAACTTATCGCTCATAATGCTCTTGCAGTCTTACTTCTCCCAAAAGTATAAAATTATTCCAGTTTATGGTTAAATGAACTGTTACATATGTGGTATTGGCGGTCTTGCCAGTCTGTGTGGCAGGTGAAAAAGCAGCCTACAGGACCACGTCGCGTGCCGTTTGGAATTCGTATTGGTACATGACGACGAGTAGGGCTTTCGGATATTTCGAAGCAAAAATATAAGTCATCGGTTTCGTGTTGTGCCAATAAAATAGGCGTTGTTTCTCAAATGGAGAATGTATATTTATATTTGAGTAATTATTTACTAGCCAAACTTAAATAATGAAGAGGCATCAATCGTTTTTTTTAACGGCGGGTTTACGGACCGTTGTTGTGCTACTGGTGTTTGCAGGGCTATACTCCTGCCAAAGGGAAGGGCAAAAATGCCAATCGACTCCAGGATATAAATAACGCATACAGTACGGTAGTCAATATGGACTATTTCCCTGTCACCATCAATCAACTGCCTGTGGTCAATGGTCAGCGACTTAATGCTGAGCAATTCCTGAACTATATCCGGAAACATATCAATAGCTTTATAAACACAACTTATACGGTGTTTACCCCCTATCATTGGTGTCAATGAAGCCAATTTGTGGAATTCCTCAAACCCCTTAGGGGGCGGTTATTGGCTTGGACATCTCTGGTCCCTATAACGGATCCGTTATCGTGAGCCATTTCAGTACCAATAAATGGACGTTTTCCACGATATTTGATCCGAAGTATGGTATGCACCCCGTAAGTGGGCACAGGGATTTCGGCTACACGCAGAACCCGAACGGCTCTTATACGTTTTATACCAGGGGCGTGGATCGATTGACAAGCATAGATGTAGCAGTTCTACAAGCATTAACAGGAACTCCGTTTAATCGAGCAGATGCCCTTTGGACGTCCTTCATTGAGAAAATCAGGCTGTTCGTCGACCAAAATGGCGGCAGTGCTTCAAGGGCTTTTGTGGAAATAGAGCGGCCGGACTGGCAAAAAGTAAGAGATGTACTGGATGGCAAAGCTCCGTCGAGTACATTGAGTAAGGATTGTCCGGATTAGGATTAAAGCAAATGAAATATTTCTATTATGCAGCGGTGACAGTTAGTGGGTTGAGATGTCTGCTTAAGTAATCTCACTGGTGTGCATGAAATCTGCACTGGGCCGTATGCCCAGACATCAGACCTCACAAAAACTTATTACTTTTGGGGCTGGCAATTATTCTAACTCCCCCAATGATATGGAAACCTTTTACAGAAAGACACGCACGTTAATGGCATTGCTGATTATCTCGGTATCGGTAAGTGCCCAGACCTCCACACTAACCGTTGACCAGATCATGCAGGATCCCAAATGGATGGGGGTATCGCCTGATAACGTTTTTTGGGACCAAGTTGACGGGCGCGTCTATTTCGACTGGAATCCGGATTCAGAGACTCTCAACTCGCTGTTTACGGTATCGCCCAACAACCTGAGCCCGCAACGGGTCGAAAACCGAGACGTCGGGCAGCGCGTGCGGTCGGCAGACGCTGATCCGTCCGGGACCAAACTTGTTTACAGCAAAAGCGGTGACATCTACTTGTTTGACCGGGCAACCAATCAGGAAACCCGATTAACACACACCATACAGGCCGAAACAGCACCGAAATTCAGTAAAAATGGGACCCGTATCGTCTTCCGTCAGGGGAATAACTTGTTTGCGATGTCGTTGGCCGGTGGGCAGCTGGAGCAACTGACGAATATCAGCACGAGCGGGCAGCGTGAAGGGCGCCAATCTGAATCCGAACAGGACAACTGGTTGGAAAACGACCAGCTGGCACTTTTCGACGTGCTGCGTGAGAGAAAGCAGGCCGACTCCCTCCGTGAGGCACGGCGCAAGGCCCAGCAAGGGGAGCCCACGGCCAAGGAAATTACCCTTTCATCCGGTGAAATGCTGGTTGGACTGGAGATTTCTCCTGATGAGCGTTACGTGACTTATCGTACCACACAGCGTGCCCAAGGTAATAAGAACACCATCGTGCCCAACTACGTGACCGAATCGGGGTATACGGAAGATATCCCGGCGCGTACGAAGGTAGGCAATGCGTTGGGGCAGACAAGAACATTCCTTTACGACCGTGTCCGCGATACCGTATTGGCGATCCGAACCGACGATATCCCGGGTATCAAGGACTTGCCCGATTACTGGGACGACTATCCCGAAGAAAAAGCAAAGCTGATAGAAAAAAATGCCGACAGACAGGTTTTTTCGGGCCTTCCCCAGTGGAACGAAAGCGGTACGGAGGCCTTCGTCGTGGTAACGGCAGCCGACAACAAGGACCGATGGATTATGCGACTGCATCCCACTGAAGGCCGGCTTTCGCTGATCGACCGGCAGCGCGATGAGGCCTGGATTGCAGGGCCGGGTATCGGCGGTTCTTGGGGAGGAGGCTCAACGGGGTGGATCGATGATCGAACCCTATATTTCCAAAGTGAGGCCACGGGCTATTCGCATGTATACACGGCCGATATCCACACGGGAGCCGTTACCCAGCTGACCAAGGGCAGGTACGAAGTGAGTAGTCTACAGTTGTCAAACGACCGGAAGACTTTTTATTTTATCGCTAATATCGACCACCCCGGTATCCGTCATTTCTATCAACTCCCGGCCAGTGGCGGGCAACCCGTGCAGCTGACCAGCATGAAGGGCGGCAACGAGGTAAGCCTCTCGCCCGATGAAAAGTGGTTGGCAATTCGGCACTCCACGTCGAATAGACCCTGGGAGCTTTACATCCAGGAAAACAAACCCGGTGCCGAGGCCCGACAGGTTACTTCATCCCAAACCGAAGCGTTTAAGGCGTATGACTGGCGCGAACCGGAGCTTATCTCCTTTTCCAACCGCCATGGCGATGAGATCTATGCCCGGCTGTATACACCCGATAACCCGAAGGAGTCGCGACCGGCCGTGATTTTCGTACATGGTGCCGGTTACTTGCAAAACGTGCATTACTGGTGGAGCCAGTATTTTAGGGAGTACATGTTCCACAATCTGCTGGCGGATTTAGGCTATACCGTACTGGATATTGATTTTACGGCCAGCTCTGGCTACGGGCGCGACCACCGCACGGGGATTTATCGACACATGGGCGGCAAAGACCTGTCGGATCAAGTAGATGGTGCGCGCTTACTTGTTAAGAAGTATGGCGTTAACCCCAAAAATATAGGAATATACGGCGGTTCATACGGTGGTTTTATCACGTTAATGGCTATGTTTAACGAACCGGAAACGTTCGCTGCGGGTGCAGCATTGAGGTCGGTAACGGATTGGGCACATTATAATCATGGATACACGTCGAATATCCTGAATGAACCGGTTCATGATCCTCTCGCATACCGACGTTCCTCTCCTATCTATTTTGCGGAAGGTTTGCAGGGGCACCTGCTCATGTGCCACGGGATGGTGGATGTCAATGTGCACTTCCAGGACATTGTTCGATTAAGTCAACGGCTCATTGAGCTAGGCAAAGATAATTGGGAGCTTGCAGTTTATCCGCTTGAAGACCATGGGTTTGTTCATCCCACCAGCTGGGCAGATGAATACAAACGAATACTGAAGCTGTTTGAAGAGCGGTTGACGAATTAACTTGTCATATGCTCCAGTTTTCACGGTCCAAGCTCCTAAACTGTATCGCTTCGGCCAAGTGATCGTTTTCTATTTCGGGGCTTTCGGCCATATCGGCAATGGTGCGGGCTACCTTGAGGATTCGGTCGTATGCCCGTGCTGAAAGCCCGAGGTGTTCCATGGCGGTTTTGAGCAAAGCTTGTCCTGTATCATCGATCCGGCAGATATCGCGGAGTGTCCTCGCACTCATGTGGGCATTACAGTAGGCATGCGGATCGCCTGCAAACCGCGCAGCCTGCACTTGGCGTGCCCGAACCACGCGTTGCCTAATCTCCGAACTGGTTTCAGACTTTCGGGAGGAAGATAGCTCGTCGAAATTAACCGGTGTGACCTCAACATGCAGGTCGATGCGGTCTAGCAAAGGCCCGGATATTTTAGCCAAATACTTTTGTACCATGTTGCTGCCACAGATACATTCTTTCTCCGGGTGGTTGTAATATCCGCAGGGGCAGGGGTTCATGGCAGCTACCAGCATAAAGCTAGCGGGATAGTCAACTGTAAACCTTGCCCGGGATATGGTAATGCATCGCGATTCCAGGGGTTGGCGCATGACTTCGAGTACAGCACGCTTGAACTCGGGCAATTCGTCTAGAAATAACACGCCATTGTGCGCCAACGAGATCTCACCGGGTTGGGGATTGACGCCGCCACCAACGAGAGCTACATCGCTGATGGTGTGGTGTGGGGCACGAAACGGCCGGCCGGTCATTAGTGACCCCGACGCCACGAGCTTGCCCGCAACCGAATGGATTTTGGTTGTTTCTAGTGACTCATCGAGGCTCAGCGGAGGCAGGATGGTTGGGAGGCGTTTGGCCAGCATGGTTTTGCCGGCGCCAGGAGGACCGATAAGAATAACGTTGTGCCCACCAGCTGCAGCAATTTCCAAAGCACGCTTGATGTTTTCCTGACCCCGGACATCGGCAAAATCCGTGTCATAGTGGTTGGTGTTTTTCTCAAATTCCGCCTCAATATTAACCACTGTTGGTGGCAAATGTGTTGTTTCGTTGATGAAGTCGATAACATCCGCTAGGCTGTCGGCACCAAACACGTTGATGCCGCTGACAACAGCTGCTTCCCGGGCATTTTCACGGGGTAGAATAATACCTTCAAACCCATCGGCTTTTGCTTGTACGGTAACGGGTAGGGCACCTTTTACCGGCTGCAGGCCCCCATCTAAAGAAAGCTCGCCTAAAATGAGAAATTGTCGGAGCTTGTCCTCGTTGATTTGGTTGGAGCCCGCCAAAATGGCTATGGCAATTGCCAGATCGTAAGCGGAACCCTCTTTGCGGATATCAGCTGGGGCTAGGTTAACGACAATTCGTTGGCGTGGCATGCGATAGCCCGATACGCGGATGGCACTTTCGATCCGTTTCATGCTTTCTTTGACGGCATTGTCGGGCAAGCCCACGATGTAGTAGTTCATTCCCGTGGAGACATTAGCCTCCACGGTTATCGTCGTAGCCTCAATCCCAGACACGGCGCTAGCAAATGTCTTGACTAACATGGCGTTGATTTTTCTTTAAAGCTAATAAAAAATTTTATTAGCCAAAAATATCGCCGACAAGATGAGGGTTATTTAGGGATAGTGTTGGAACAGATCCACATCTACGAGAGCCTGCTCCGAGTTACAATAAAGACTTAGTTTTTGTGTGCTTCCTCTTCCAGCTGCTGGATAGCCTCCTGCGCTAGTTTATGCGCTTGGTCTTCCATGGTGTATAGGTTGGGCTGATGTGCTTCTTGTACTGCCGGAGCCGGTGCAGTTTCGATACTCGTTGCTTTGCGCACGTCGAACAGCCAGAGCAAGGTGTTAAGTATGAGGGTAAGTATTCCCGTTAATATGAGCAGATCAACCGTTCCGATGTGTTGGAACCCGAATGCCACACCTATGTACAATAGGTTAACGGCAGCCAAGGTAAATGTCACTTGGTTGTGAGACATGCCGTTATCCAGTAGGCGGTGGTGTAGGTGGTTTCTATCGGCTTCAAAAGGGGATTTGCCACGTACCACCCGTAATGCAATGACTCGCAATGTGTCAAAAATCGGGATGATCAGGATGGCAATGGCGACTGCGGGTACCGATTGGGTAAAGGTAATCGGTGCATCAGCAAGTTGTTTGGCTGCGTTTATTTCAACAAACTGGATAGTCAGTACGGATACCATGAAGCCGATGGTATATGCGCCGGCATCGCCCATGAAAATGCGGGCTCTGCCCACATTGTACCGAAGGAAACCGAGGATGGAACCTGCTAAACTCGCAGCCAACAGGGTAAGGCCATATTCGCCCAGCATAAAGAACGTCAACCCGAACGTGACGCTTACAATCAAGCTAATGGA
>CAZXSL010000068.1:0-14293 GCA_964643235.1 uncultured Sphingobacteriaceae bacterium
TACTTGGGCAATACCATCCACTCGGAGCAGCTCCCGGTTTACATTAATCTGTGCGTAGGCTTGCAGAAATGTTTCGTCATAGGTCGTGTCGGGGTCGGTACTGAACAGGTTGATAGTCATGATAATACCGCTCTGGCGCGGCATCACCGTGATACCTGCTTCGTTTACCTCCGATGGGATTTGGTTTACTGCACGTGAAATCCGTGTTTGGACGTTTACCGATGCTTGGTCGGGGTTTGTGCCGGCCTTAAAGAATACGTTGATATTCCCCGAGCCGGAGTTGCTGGCAGAGGAACGTATGTACGTCATGTTCTCGACGCCGTTGATTGCTTCTTCGATAGGTAGCAGCACGCTCTGGGCAACGGTTTCGGCGGTTGCGCCTGGGTATGACAGGGAAACCGTTACGCTGGGTGGTGCGATTTCGGGGAACCGCGTTATCGGTAGCTGGGACATCCCCACAAGGCCGAGTATGATCAGCATGATCGATACAACGGTTGCTAACACGGGTCTGTTTATGAATGTCTTGAGCATAAATTTTTTAGTTGGAATTGAAAATTTTGCAAGTAGTAGCCTGTCCGAATCGATGTCGGTTCTTCAACTTTCAGCATACGTACAGGTACGATGTTTTTAGATGTTGCTGGGGTTTATCGGGATGATTTCCATGCCTTCGGTCAATTTGTCGAAACCGGATGTGACGATGCGATCGTTGGGTTCGAGACCTTCGGATACGATGTAGTTGGAACCGGTTTTTCCCGATATCCGGATAGCTTTGCGTTTGACCCGGTTGTCCGGTGTCAGGGTGTAGACAAAGACTTTGTCCTGTAGTTCGGTTGTGGCAACTTGCGGGATGAGGAGCACGCCCGGCATATTTTCCTGCATTTTTAAGGTGCCGGTATTGCCTGAACGAAGGACGAAGTCTTGGTTCGGGAATGTGGCACGCAGCGAAATGGAACCGGTGGTGCGGTTCACTTGACCGGTTACGGCGTCGACTACGCCTTTTTCCTGATATTCTTCGCCATCAGCAAGAACCAACGTCACATAAGGTATGAAGCGTTCTGAACTGTGCAAACTCAACGAGTCATTGTTTTTGGATTGCTCGCTATGTTTGCGGCTAAAGTAAAGGAAGTCGGATTCGCTCATAGCAAAATAGACATACACCTCTTCGATGTCTGACAGCACGGTCATGGGCTGTGAATCGTTTTTTGCGACCAAGTTGCCGATACGCTTTGGTATTCGGCCTATGAATCCGCTTACTGGCGCTTTGATGGTTGTAAATTCCATGTTGATTCGGGCGCTTGCTACCGCTGCCGAAGCTTGTGCCAAGGATGCTTGTGCCACTTCGTAATCAGATTTGGCTGTCTGTAACCGTACATCGGACATGACTTCATTGTCAATCAAGGGCTGCAAGCGGTCAACTTCCAACTTGGCATTTCGTAAGCGTGCTTTCTCTACATTCTCCCGCGCGATGGCGTTGTTGAGTTGTTCTTGGTAAGGGAGTGGGTTTATTTTGAAAAGTTTTTGTCCTTCTTCTACGAAAGCACCTTCATCGACGTATATCTCTTCCAAAATACCTTCAACTTGTGGACGAATCTCCACATTCACTTTGCCCTCAATTGTCCCCAAATAGTCCTTTACCGTGATAGCTGTAGCGGTATCCACGATATGGATCGGGAGGGCGATCAGACTCTCTTCGGTGTCTGCTCGCTTAGACCATCCGTCTGCGCATGAACCGAATATGATCAATGATATCGCGCTTAATAATAGTGGTTTAAGCATTTTCATTCTTGATGTTTTACTTGATTTATCCTTTCCGATAATATTCATATTGTCCTATTTATTTCGATGGGGATTTTCGTTTTTTCCAAACTGTTCCCATGGTAGAAAGAGGCATAAGCTATGCCAAACCACGTTTAGGGCCGAGGCTTAGGAGCTGGGGAGTTGGTTCCTTAGTGGAGTTCGGTAGTAGGGATTATTTATTCGAATGTGGGTTTATAGCAAGCCGAATTCGTAGCCAGCAGACAACCAATACTCGATGGCTCGAGGTAGGGCGTATTCCAGTCGGGGTACGGCTTTGATATTGTCGTGGAATACAATGATAGAGCCGTTACGTGTATATTTCAGCACGCCGTTCAAGCATTTTTCATTAGACAATTTCATGTCAAAGTCTCCGCTGAGTACGTCCCACATCACGATGCGGTACCCCCTTTTTTTCAGGGCTTTGTATTGGTTACGTTTGCCACGGCCGTAGGGAGGCCTGAACAGGAGCGATCCGGTTAGGTGTTCGCAACGTTCGACGTTTTCAAGGTACGTGTCTATTCCGTGCTGCCATCCGCTGATGTGGTTGTAGGTATGGTTGGCTACTTGGTGCCCCTCGTCCAATATACGCTTAAATATGTCCGGATTCTTTTCTATATTGGCGCCTACACAAAAAAAAGTCGCCTTGATACCATACCTTTTTAAAGTATTTAACACCCACGGTGTAACATCCGGTATCGGTCCGTCGTCAAATGTGAGAAAAATGCGCTTTTGATCCCTTGGCATACGCCAAATCAAAGAAGGATAAAGCCGGCGCAAGAAAAAGGGTGTTCTAATCGTGTACATTGTCGTACCAAAGATAACACAACTTGAACAAATTAGTACGAACGGAAAGTATATTGCTGTAAACATACGTTGAATGGACAAATCGGTTTTTTATTTTAAATCAATCTGTATTTCGCTATCGCTGTTGGTCGTAGCTGCCGCGTCGTCTGCCCAGGAAGTTATACCGGTGGAGCAGGCTGTCGATCGCGCGTTGAAAAACAACCTGCAAATCCGGCAGGCTGAATTCCAGCATGCCCTGTCCGAGCAGGATCTCAAGCAGTCGAAGCTTGATTATTACCCGACCCTGAATGCCAATGTTAACGGTCGGCGAAACTGGGGTCTGTTTTTTAACACGGACGTCGGTGCTTTGTCGACCCAGGCGGTCAGTAACTTGGGAGCTGGGGTTAACGCCAATGTAAGCTTATTCCAAGGTTTCCGTCGTGTGCATCAGATCGCTGCCAATAGGCACCAGATGATAGCTGATGCCACAGATATCGATCGTGCTAAAAATGACCTGATATTGTCCGTGGTAACCAAGTATTTGGAAGCCATAGTGAATATGGATATGTGGACGGCGGCGCAGCAGCAATTGGTCGTATCGAAGAACCAATTAGAAGTAGCCAATATCAACTTTGAGGCGGGCCTGACTACTCTGGCCGACTTATCGCAAGCCAAAAGCCAGGTTTCTATCGATGAGTTAAACGTGATTTCCAATTTGAATGCTTACGACTTGGCTTTGTTGGAGCTTAAGCAGCTCATGGAGATGGATCCTGCCGACGACATCGAATTGGTTAAGCCTGATTTGCCGGCCATCGAGCAATCGGGTCAGCAGGTTTACGTGGGGACTGATTTGTATCAGGAGGCTGTGCAGCGATATCCCGAGGTGAAAGTGGCTGAGGAGCGTACATTGGTAGCAAAACGCAATATCGATGTAGCGAAAAGTGCATTTTATCCGACATTGGATATTGGTGCTAACTTGAATACGGCATATTCTTCGGCCATTCCCGATGTGGAATTACAGTTGCCGCTGATGTCCTTTCAGCGTCAGATGGAGCGCAACTTTGCCCAAGCCGTATTTTTCAACTTGAGTATCCCTATATTTAATCGGTTTGATGCAAGTACCAATGTGACGCGTGCCAAGATCAATTACCAAAATGCACTAACGGCGGAGCAGCTGACTAAAAATAATTTGAATAAGATTATTCATCAGGCTGTTATGGATCTCAGGGCAGCCGATCAGCGCTATTATTCTACGCAGATGGCATTTAATTCAGCGAAGGATGCGTTTGATGTCATTCAGCAGCGTTTTGACGTAGGCATGGCCAATTCTATTGAACTGATTACGTCACAGACCAATATGAATAATGCGGAATTTGAGCATATCCAAGCAAAATACGATTTGATTTTCAGGAGTAAGGTCATTGATTTTTATCTTGGTAAGCAAGTCATATTTTAGGAATCGAACCAAAACTATATACGATAAGTCAATACAATTACACAAATGGCAAAGAAGAAAAAAAGTACGCTGAAATATATCCTGATTGGAGCAGTAGCCCTGTTGATCTTGGTCGTTGTCGCCAATAAAATGGGTTGGATAGGGCAGGGGGATACAATTCGTATTGCAACGGATAAAGTGGAGAAGCGGACTGTCAACGAGCAGGTGTCTGCCAGCGGCAAGATTCAACCAGAAGTAGAAGTTAAACTGAGCTCAGAAGTGTCGGGCGAAATCGTTGAGTTGCACGTGAAGGAGGGCGACGTAGTGGAAAAAGGGCAGCTGCTGACCCGCATCCGTCCAGACATCTTGCAATCAGGTTACGATCGTGCGATTGCTTCGCTCAACCAGCAACGTGCCAGCTTGGCTGCGTCAGAACAACAACTGAAGCAGCAGGAAGCAAACTTTGCGAACATCGAGGCTCAATACAACCGTAACAAAGCCCTGTTTGAGCGAAAAGTCATTACTGCTGCGGAATTTGACCAAAGCAAAGCCGATTATTTTAGTGCTCTGGCCAATCTAGAAGCCCAGCGCCAGAATGTGTTGGCCACACGGTATGGTATTGATCAGTCGCAAGCTGCGGTAAATGAAGCAGGGGATAATTTGGCCCGAACATCGATTTACGCTCCTATGGATGGTGTCGTATCGCTTTTGGACGTGGAATTGGGTGAGCGCGTGGTAGGGACAGCACAAATGGCCGGAACGGAAATCATGCGTATCGCCAACATGAGCTCGATGGAGGTCAATGTCGAAGTTAATGAGAACGATATTAATCGGGTAGGGTTGAACAATACGGCAACCATTGAAGTAGATGCTTTCCAAGGACGGCAGTTCAAAGGAATCGTGACTGAAATCGCCAGTTCGTCGACTACCGCATCTGCGGCTTCGGGAGCTGCGGGTACTGACCAAGTAACGAACTTCAATGTCAAGGTGCGCATTTTGCCCGAATCCTATGATGATTTGCTGAAACTGGATAATCCTAATCCGTCGCCGTTCCGTCCGGGCTTGTCTGCCACTGTGGATATCCACACACATAGTGATAATGGCCTAGCTCTACCGATTCAGTCGGTCACTACCCGTGAAAGTACTTCAAAGGATAGCACGGCTACTGCAACGGAAAGTGGCTCGACTGCCGGGCGTAAAACGAGGGAGTATGTCTTTGTTTATGACGGTGTCGGCACGGTTAAACAGGTTGAGGTAACCACAGGGATACAAGATGATACGTATATCCGCATCGAGTCTGGTCTGAAAGAAGGGGATGAGGTTGTATCAAGACCGTTCAACGCCATCAGTACGACACTCCGAGATGGTAGTAAAGTGGAAAAAGTAGACCGAAACGCACTCTAGCGTCGGGTAAATAACAAAAAAAAGCGTGCTTCTCTTAAAGAAAAAGCACGCTTTTTTATTTGGATTAACGCGTGTAGCTTTTGCTGGTTAAGGCGTTGGTATCAAGCCTCGCCCGACATCAAGATAGCTAGCATTTCTGCTGTGTTCCGAACTTCTAATTTGTGGAGGATGTTCTTGCGATGTGTCATGACTGTATGTACGGATAAGAACAGTTTATCTGCTATTTCGTTGTTTGTGTGTCCGCCCCGAATGAGGTCGATGATCTCAAACTCACGTTTCGACAACTTGAATTGGTGGGCGTATTTGTCCTTGAAAAGGCTTGATCGTTCACCCTCCGTATCACTACATTTGTCGTAATCGAATACGTTTTCACCTTCAAATATCCGTTTGATGGTGTCGATTAGGTGTTGGGCATCAGCATCCTTATGCAGGTAGCCGTTGATGTCGAGTTCTTTGCATTTGGCATAGATGGCGTTGTCAGCATACATGCTGAGTATGACAATCTTGGCTTGTACATTTTCGTTTCGCAAGATACGGATGGTTGAAGCACCGTCGAGGGTAGGCATATTGAGGTCAACCAGCACGAGGTCCACCTCGTTATGCCTTAGGTAGTCGACAAGCTCCTTTCCATTGGAACATATTTTTGATACCGTTATCCCCTCATCGGATTGTAAAATGGATGCGATGCCCTCAGCAAAAAGCTTGTGATCATCCGCAATGGCAATACGTATCATGTTTTCCTCAGGTGTTTAACGGTATTGTTAGTTTTACCACCGTACCTTCTCCACTTATCGATAGGATTTGTGCACTTCCGCCGATGAGCCTTGCCCGGTCGTGGATGTTGGATAAACCCGAGCCACCCGATTGCTTGCCCATGTTGAATCCCTTGCCATTATCGGCTATCGATAGGATACAGTGATTGTTTTCAAGGGCTAATTTAATTATTATATTGCTGGCTTCCGCATGTTTGATGATATTATTTATTGATTCCTGGAAAATTCGGCCAATCATTAGCCGGCTTTGCATGTCGGGGATCTCGCACTGACAATCGTTTTCGAATACAGCTGTAAGGCCGGATACTTTGTTTATTTTGTGGACTTCCTGTTCGATAAACTCGCTTAGCGAGTAGTTTTCAATTCGGCTGATATTCAAGTTCTGGGAGAGTTCCCGGATATCGGTAATGGCCTGTTCGATGAGGGATTTGATGTCGGTAGATGGTTTGACAGTCGGTTTCGAAAGGTAGAGTTTTACTAGGGATAGCACCTGGCCAATGTTGTCGTGGAGTTCTTGTCCGACATATTTGAGGGTTTCTTCTCGTATTTCGACTTTGGCTTTGAGTACGGAACGCATATAATTTGAACGGATTTCTTCCTGTTGTTGCATGGTCCGCATCTTTTTCTTTTGGTATACCAGGACCATTACAAACATAAATATGCCAATGGTTAATAGCATGATGCTGACGAATAATATCGCCAGAATTGGTTCCGCGTTGAATTGTTCGCTCGTGGCTTGGTCCATGGTGTTCTACTATTAAACGCTGCCGGGTGCGTACGGCTAGTGGTTATCCCTAGAAATCTTGGCCGGTCGGTGTAACAAGAAACCCGCAAAGTACATCCCGTACAGTAGAAATGCGAAAAATCGCATCATGATGGGTCCGATGTGCCAATCACTTCCCAGCGAGAGGTAGTTCCAGAGGCTTAATGTCAGCGTACTACAAAGATAGAAGAAAAACAATGCAGTCACGACCCAAAACGTAGCGTTTCGGGTCGGGTTTCCCATATGGGTATCGTCGCTGGCAACCAACTGGTGGAAGTACATTAGGCAGTACAACACGATGAGAACTCCCATAAGGGTACGCGAGTAGGTCATAATGTAATGCCCGCCTTGTAAATAGAAGAGGTTGGCGAGATAGAAAAGGACGTTGATGGCTGTGGTGGACACGATGACCAACCGTTTTCTTGACGAGTGGATAATCCCGTGGAAAAACATGCTGAAATACACGATGTTGAACAGCATGAATATGTTGAATATGATATGATTTGTGCCGTGCGAAGTAATGATGAAGGAATACGCTACGGAGAAAAATTGGTATCCGAACTGGATGAGCAGGAAGTATGGGAAAAACCGGAAAATTCTGGGTTGTAATGAATGTCTACGGTAGAAACCGACTGCTGCTGCGGCCAGTATCAACATGAAGATGGCTAAGGTAGCTTGATCCATACGGTAGATTTTTTGCCTCGAAAGACGGCTGGTTTATGCCGTCTTTCGGGTGCGTTATTGAGATGCGTTTGGATTAGGTTTGTGTTTCGTCGTAGGGGAGCAAAGCGCCTTCCGGTCCGGTGTGTGGGGGTGGGCACATTCCCAAATCGTCGGCAGGCATGTTGGCGCCACTTCCCGACATGGGCATAATAATGGGGCCGACTTTTCCACTTTTTGTCTCTCCGGCGCCCTTGGGTTTTCTTGGAATCTCCAAGCAGTCAACGCTGTTTTCCAAGGTCGGGTTCTTGGGGTCCTTTGATTTGGTCGCTACCATAACCAGGGTATGGCGCTTCTTATATTCCGGGTTCCGGAGCTTATAGCCCGTGTAGTCGTCCGCAATGGCGAAATAAAAACGAATTCCATCGGCGTCATTCAACTTCAACAGCTCCAATATGGCTTCTTTGCTTACCCATACCAGACGCGAATCCTCGCTTGCGACGCCTAACTCTTTGGTGAGCTGCTGGGATGCAGGTTGGCGCCGTTGTTTCTCGTACGCATTGATCATCTTGTTGGCCAAAGCAACGGGGATTAATTTTAGTTTGCTTTCGTTTTGGTTTTCTTGTTCTTTCATAAGGTTATTAATTGTATGGTACGTGCATCGAACTAAAATAGGTTTAAACAGTGGGGTAAATATCCGTAAGTTTTCGCCAACAACCAATACACCAAAACAGGTATTTTGAGTTTAGCTAAGCAAAGGGGCTTTCCGTTATCTTGCTATCGGTATGTGCATCGTGTGGGGTATTTTGGATAAATACTTAAAAAAAAAGCCTGATAACCACGTTGGTTATCAGGCTTTGCATCCATATTTTGATGTATGTTCGTATGCTCTTCTATTCGGCATGTAGCCAAGCTTTCTTGGCTAATAGTTCGTCTTCCGTTTCACGGATATCTTCGTCGTCCACACAGCAGTCTACCGGACATACTGCTGCACATTGGGGTTCGTCGTGAAATCCAACACATTCCGTACATTTATCGGATACGATATAATACACCTCATCTGAAATGGCGGCTTGTTCCTCATCAGCATTTACGCCCGTCCCGTCCCCAAAATCGATCATGCCCGATAATGCTGTTCCGTCTGAAAAACGCCACGCCACACCGGCATCATAAATTGCATTGTTTGGGCATTCTGGTTCGCAGGCCCCGCAATTGATACATTCGTCTGTTATTTTAATAGCCATTTATTTCGATGTCCTCCCTTTATGATCAAGAAACTATTTCCTATGTTTGCCATACGGGGTTTGGTATGGTAAGCATTAATAATCTACGAAAATAGTAGTCTTTATCGAACTCTCAAATTATTACTGCAAATATACTACAAATATTGTGCTAATCCATTAATTTAAAACGGATCTTGACAAAGAAACAACGAATCGAGGCCTTTGCCAAACTAGGCCAATACCTGCGTGTTCCCAATGAGGGATTGGAAGGGGCTGTTATGCAGGCTCATGCGCAGAACCCCTGGTATACGCGAGAGAATATTGTCCTGGCATTGGATGCTTGGGCAGGGGTTTTGACCCATGACAACATGGTGGCATGGCTGGATGGCTATGATTTTGAGGCGGAAGTGGATAAATCGGTGGGGCTTGTTTTGGCAGGTAATATTCCCTTGGTCGGTTGGCACGATATCCTGTGCGTATTGATTTCTGGATTCCGTGCCCAAGTCAAGCTATCATCGGTTGACAGTCATCTTACTCGCCATCTTTTGGGCAAACTCATCGAATTTGAACCAGCTTTTGCGGGTCGGGTCAGCGAGGTGGAACGCTTGCAGGATTTCGACTTGGTCATCGCCACGGGAAGTGACAACAGCAGTCGGTATTTTGAATATTATTTCGGGAAAAAGCCGCACATCATCCGTAAGAATAGAAACAGTGTGGCGGTATTGGACGGGAATGAGACGCTGGAGGATTTGCAAGCTCTGGGCCACGACATGTTTGATTATTTTGGGTTGGGTTGCCGAAACGTGTCGAAAGTGTATTTGCCCAAAGGTTATCAAGTTTCCACATTATTTGAAGGCATCGCGTCGTTCCAGTCTATTACACAGCACCATAAGTACGCCAATAATTACGATTACAACAAATCGATATATCTGATTAACGGCGATGAGCACTTCGATAACGGTTTCTTGTTGCTCAAGCCAGACAGCCGTATAGCGTCGCCATTGGCGGTTGTGTATTACGAGGAGTATACAGATACGGAGTCATTGGCACAACAGCTGGACGCTGTGGCCGAACAATTGCAATGTGTGGTCAGCCGAAGTGCTTTGCCTGTGTCGATCCCGGTATTTCCGTTGGGCTATAGCCAACGCCCGGAGCTGGACGATTATGCCGATGGTATAAACACCTTGGAATTCTTGTGGCAACACCGTTAGGGGGTGTTCGCGAGCCAAATAAACGGCACATCATTTGTGTTTAAGCCGTGATTTATGCTACCTTTGCGTTGTCATGTACGTCATCAAAGTAAAAGGTGTAGCCAAGATTCCGGACTATGTGCAGTTGCGCGACGATAAGTTCACGTTACTTGCCTATTTTCGGGTTGATCGTCCAGATAAGTCCCTCGAAAAACTGGGTCTGGCCGACAAATCTGAGCGCATCATGGACATTGTGAGGGAAATGCCCTTCGGGGAGATTAAAAAATTAGATTTGTGAGGCCTATGATCGGAGACGCCGTTATCACGCTGAAAAACGTAGATATCTACCAGCCCAAGCATTTGGTATTAACGAATGTCAACTTGCAGATTGATAAGGGCGAATTCGTTTTCCTTATCGGGCAGACGGGTAGTGGTAAGAGTAGTTTGCTTAAAGTTATCTATGGCGAGCTGCACATCGCTAGTGGCGAGGGTGTAGTGGCTGGCTTCGACCTTAAACGGTTGCGCGAGCGCGAGGTGCCGTTCCTACGCCGTAAACTAGGCATTGTTTTCCAGGATTTCCACCTGTTGACGGATCGATCGGTAGAAAAGAATCTTGAATTTGCGCTACGTGCTACAGGATGGAAGGACAAGCAGCTCATCAAAAACCGGATGTTGGATGTGTTGGAAAAGGTAGGGCTCCGGTCTAAATTGAAAAAGATGCCTCACGAGCTGTCGGGGGGCGAGCAGCAGCGGGTAGTTATCGCACGTGCGCTGCTTAATAATCCGGAAATCATCTTAGCTGATGAGCCGACAGGCAACCTAGATCCGGAAACTTCAGAAGGAATCGTACTCCTGCTTAAGGAGATCAGTCGCTCGGGGACCGCAATCCTGATGGCCACGCACGACTATCAAATCATTCGTAATATGCCGTCCCGGATTATCCGGACAGCAGATACAGCGTTAGAAGACAACGTGACGATTTAATACACCGCTGACACAAACCGTTTCCAAACCCGTCAATTTGTGTGTTTTGTATGCTGATGACTGACAGCATGTCGGTTTTTTGGTGTTGGCAAAGCGTTTGATAAGTAAAGTTATTTAGTATTGGATAGACGATAATTGATTGATATGATGGGAGAAAATAAGAACAATCCGAAAGATATCCTGGACGAAAACAATCCACAAAACCAAGAAGCCCTGACCGAGGACGATTTGGTAGCGGATAAAATTGAAGATGCTGTCAAAGAGGCAGCTGATGAGGCTGTGCCCGATCTGAATGCTGAGTTAGCAGCAGCTAACGATAAATATATTCGGCTTTATGCTGAATTTGATAATTATAAGCGTAGGACTGCCAAAGAGCGGGTGGCATTGATCCAATCAGCAGGCAAGGATGTTATCTCAAACTTGCTGCCCATTTTGGATGACTTTGATAGGGCCCTGAAGGCAATGGAGCAGGCTACTGATGTGGCACCAATCAAAGAAGGTATACATCTGGTAAGCCAGAAGTTGAAGAAGACCTTGGGCCAGCAAGGCCTTAAGGAGATGGAATCTGTCGGCCATCAGTTTGACGCCGAATTGCAAGAGGCGATTACAAGCGTTCCAGCACCCAGTGATGATTTGAAGGGTAAGGTAATTGATGAGATTGAGAAGGGTTATTTTCTCCATGATCAGGTATTGCGACATGCTAAGGTCGTGGTTGGTAACTAATTGAAATAGGAACGTATGTCGAAAAGAGATTACTATGATGTATTAGGGGTGTCTAAAGGGGCTGATGCTGCTGAGATAAAATCGGCTTATCGCAAATTAGCCATCAAATACCATCCCGATAAAAACCCGGACAACAAGGAGGCTGAGGAGAAGTTTAAGGAGGCTGCCGAGGCGTACGAGGTGCTGAGCAATCCTGAGAAGAAGCAGCGCTACGACCAGTTTGGCCACGCCGGTAGCCAAGGTGGATTTAGTGGTGGGGGCATGAACATGGAGGATATATTCAGCCAATTTGGGGATATATTCGGTGGTGGTGGCAGCCCGTTTGATAGCTTCTTCGGTGGAGGCCGCCAAGGTGGCCGGCGGGTTTCTAAAGGGAGTAACCTTCGTATTAAAGTTAAGCTGACGCTGGAGGAGATTGCCAAAGGTGCCGAAAAGAAAATCAAGGTCAACAAACAAGTTGTATGTTCATCCTGTGATGGTACCGGCGCTAAGGATAAATCATCGTTTCATACGTGTCGCAATTGTGGAGGTTCAGGTACCGTTCGACGGGTTACCAACACGATTCTGGGGCAGATGCAGACGACCAGCACATGTAATGCCTGTGGTGGGGAAGGGGTGGAGATTACCGCCAAATGTACGACTTGCCGCGGTGACGGTTTAGTACGTGGCGAGGAAACCATTACCATCAATATCCCGGCCGGCGTGAGTGAAGGTATGCAGCTTTCCATGAGCGGAAAAGGTAATGCAGCCCCGCGTGGTGGAATTCCAGGCGACTTGATTATCCTGATTGAGGAAGTCCCGCATGAGCACCTTAAGCGTGAGGGAATCAATGTCATTTACGACCTGTACGTCAATTTCGTGGATGCTGCATTGGGTACTAGTGTTGAGATTCCGACAATCGACGGGAAGGCTAAAATCAAGGTTGATGCAGGTACCCAAGGAGGTAAGATACTCCGCCTTAAAGGAAAAGGTGTGCCGGAGGTTAATTCGTATCATCGTGGGGACCAACTGGTGTATGTCAACGTATGGACACCAAAAGTGCTGTCTCCAGAAGAGAAGAATCTGTTGGAGCAGTTGCGTAATTCGCCCAATTTCAAACCTCAGCCTGGCCGGAGCGAAAAGTCGTTTTTTGAGCGAGTGAAGGAGTATTTCGAGTAAGATGGAATCGTTTGATTTGGAGAAAAATGATCTTTTGGTAACGTATATCGCAAAAGTTATTTCCATAAAACACAGCTAGGAATACGAGATAAATTGTTATTTTTGCAGCCATCAGCGCTTGCGCCAATAGCTCAGCTGGATAGAGCAACGGTTTTCTAAACCGTCGGTCTCAGGTTCGAATCCTGATTGGCGTACACGAGTCGAGGCCGTCTTCTACATTTGTAACATTCAAATGCAGAAGACGGCCTCTTTTTTATGGCGCTGTTGTTGCTGAATTTCCTTCGTTTTGTTAGTGCACCCATAGTGCACTATGAGTGCTTTACATGTGCTTTACGTATGCATTACGCATGCACTCATTTTTCATGGCTTTTTTGGTGGATATTGATGGCCGAAACGAGGTGTTGGTCGTGGTTAGATCGCGTATCTCGCTCACAGACTTCGTCGCTTGTTGGCTTGCACTGGTTGAGGAATCATTTGGGATTTATAGGTTAAAGATTAGTTCTATGGTCCCAACCGCGTCTTTTAAATCCTTATCTTTGTAAGAAGGAAAGCGTTTATGAAAAAAATCGGATTTTTGTCATTTGGACATTGGGGTTCTCACCCTTCTTATCAGACCCGTTCAGCCGGGGATACATTATTGCAGTCTATTGATTTGTCGGTAGCCGCTGAGGAATTGGGTATTGATGGTGCGTATTTCAGAGTTCATCATTATGCTCGGCAGCTTGCTTCGCCATTTCCGCTATTGGCTGCCATTGGTGCCAAGACCAGCAAGATCGAAATCGGTACTGGTGTCATCGACATGCGCTATGAAAACCCATTGTATATGGTGGAAGATGCTGGTGCGGCCGATCTCATCGCGGGCGGGCGGTTGCAGCTGGGTATTAGCCGCGGGTCGCCCGAACAGGTCATCGATGGTTGGCGTTATTTTGGCTATTCTCCCGACGAGGGAGAGACCGATGCCGATATGGCCCGTCGCAAATCCCTGGAGTTTTTAAAAAGGCTGGAAGGGGAGGGGTTTGCCGAGCCCAATCCATATCCGATGTTTCCCAACCCCCCGGGTTTATTGCGTTTGGAGCCCCATTCGGAAGGGTTACGCCGTCGTATTTGGTGGGGGTCTGGGGCCAATGCTACTGCGGTTTGGGCCGCGGAAAACGGGATGAACTTGCAGAGTTCTACTTTGAAATATGATGAAAGTGGTAAGCCGTTTCACGAGCAGCAGGCCGAACAAATTCGATTGTATCGGGAAGCCTGGAAAAAAGCTGGGCATGCTCACAAACCGCGTGTTTCGGTAAGCCGATCCATTTTTGCGATTGTTAATGATCAGGATCGCTTATATTTTGGGCACGAATCGAATCGGAAGGACAAGATAGGATTTATCGAAAGCGACCAACGGGCTATAT
>CAZXSL010000069.1:0-12846 GCA_964643235.1 uncultured Sphingobacteriaceae bacterium
CAATTGCGATTTGATCTGATCCTGCCCGATGATATCCTTAAACAACATATTTTATGCGCCAATCCGTATGGAAAAACCATCACAAATCTAGTGTTTTTTACGAATAATCAGTAATATTTTTGGCGCGGCGCTCGAGATTCCGTCTGCTTTTCTCGCTTAGTCCCCAGCCATTGGCAGCCTCTGTGACAGCCATGGATACTAAAAAAATTATCCGTAATTTTGCACCCCCTCACGCCAGTAATCCGTGAGCTTATCGGTATGAATGAAGAAGTAAGCACACTCGATCCCAAAACGCATATTATCATTAAAGGAGCCCGGGTACACAACCTAAAAAACATTGACGTTGCCATACCCAAAAACCGGCTTGTTGTTGTTACAGGCATGTCCGGTTCGGGTAAATCGTCCTTGGCGTTTGACACTCTCTATGCAGAAGGGCAGCGGCGGTATGTCGAAAGCCTGTCGTCCTATGCACGGCAATTTATGGGCCGCATGAACAAACCGGACGTTGATTATATCCGGGGGATTGCCCCTGCCATTGCCATCGAGCAGCGAGTTATCACGAGTAACCCTCGGTCGACCGTTGGGACCTCCACCGAGATATATGACTACCTCAAACTGCTTTATGCCCGTATCGGGAGGACCTTCTCCCCGATATCCGGCCAGGAGGTCAAGAAAGACACGGTCAGTTCGATCACGGCATGGGCCGGCGAGCTGCCCGAGGGAGCCACCATCACGGTTTCGGCACCGCTGCACCCCTCCAACAATCGAAAACTGAAGGAGGAGCTGGCGATTCTGCTACAAAAAGGGTTCGTACGGGTCATTTTTGATGGCGGTATACAAAAAATAGAATCCTTATTGGACGACCAATCCATTCCGAATCGCGCAGTAAAAGCCGGCGATATCCAAACAGTTATCGACCGTATCGTCATGGATACAGAAGATGACACGCTAAGCCGGGTAGCAGATTCCGTGCAGACGGCCTTCTTTGAAGGAAAAGGGGAATGCCATATCGAATCCGAAGGCAAAACACGATATTTTTCCGATAAATTTGAATTGGATGGAATAACTTTCGAAGAACCGACACCTAATTTTTTCTCCTTCAACAATCCCTACGGAGCATGTAGGCGCTGCGAAGGTTATGGCAAGATCATTGGGATAGATCCTGATTTGGTCGTGCCAGACAAGAGCCGTTCAGTTTATGATGGTGCCATTGCGCCTTGGCGGGGCGAAAAAATGGGTGTCTGGTTGCAGAAGTTCGTCCGCAGCGCCATTAAATTTGACTTTCCGGTTCATCGTGCTTTTGCCGACTTGACCAAAGAGCAGCAACAACTCTTGTGGACAGGCAACGAGTATTTTGAGGGGCTCGACCAGTTTTTCAAAGAGCTGGAGGAGCAGACCTACAAAATTCAGTACCGGGTCATGTTATCCCGTTATCGTGGCAAGACCAACTGCCCGGAGTGTAAAGGCACCCGCCTGCGCAAGGATGCCGGATTCGTAAAAATCAACGGCAAATCCATCTCCGACGTGGTACTCATGCCCCTGGATGAGGCACTGGCACTTTTCAGCACCTTGGAACTTTCCGAAAATGACGCAGTCATTGCTAAACGGCTATTGGCTGAGATTACCAACCGCTTGAAGTTCCTCACGGACGTTGGGCTAAGCTACCTAACCCTCAACCGGTTGTCCAACACCTTATCGGGCGGCGAATCACAACGAATTAACCTAGCGACATCACTAGGGAGTGCTTTGGTGGGGTCTATATATGTGCTTGATGAACCGAGTATTGGCCTCCATCCACGGGATACCGCACGCCTGATTAGCGTCTTAAAATCGCTCCGTGATATAGGGAATACCGTCTTGGTGGTGGAGCACGAGCAGGAAATGATGGAGGCAGCAGACCACTTGATCGATATCGGCCCTGAAGCCGGTGTAAACGGTGGAGAGCTAATTTTCCAAGGCGATTATAAACAGATCATCAAGGACAAGCAAAGCCTCACTGGGAAATACCTGAGTGGGGAGGAAAGCATTGACGTGCCATCATCCCGACGCAAGTGGCACGATGCCATCACGGTGACTGGTGCTAGGGAAAACAACCTGAAAGGCATAGACGTTTCGTTTCCCCTTAACACGTTCACAGTGGTTACGGGTGTTTCCGGATCGGGAAAGACATCGCTAGTTAAACGCATCCTATATCCAGCGCTACAAAAAGCAATTGGTCAGTACGCTGGTGAGCAAACCGGGCTTTATGACGGCATCAAGGGCGATATCCAGCAAGTTGAAAACGTGGAGTTGGTCGATCAAAATCCGATTGGCCGCTCATCTCGCTCCAATCCAGTAACCTATGTCAAAGCTTGGGATGAAATCCGGGCTTTGTACAGTTCCCGTCCGGCTGCGAAGGCAGCCGGTCTCAAGCCTGCTTCCTTTTCGTTTAACGTGGAAGGTGGCCGTTGCGATATCTGCCAAGGCGAGGGCGAAGTGAAAATCGAGATGCAGTTTATGGCAGATATCATGCTGACTTGCGAAGCTTGTGGCGGGCATCGGTTCAAACAGCACGTCCTGGATGTTACTTGGAACGACAGGAACGTGGCCGATGTACTTGACCTCAGCGTGGACGAATCGTTGGTGTTTTTTGCAGACCAGCCCAAGATCCTAGCCAAACTACAACCTTTAGCAGATGTAGGCCTGGGTTATGTACGGCTCGGGCAGTCGTCCAGCACGCTGTCTGGAGGGGAGGCACAACGTATCAAACTGGCTTCATTTTTGATTAAGGGGAACAATAAGAGCAGGACCCTTTTCATCTTTGACGAGCCAACTACCGGCTTGCACTTCCATGACATCAAGAAACTGCTCAAGTCCTTTGACGCTTTGATAGCACAAGGCAACAGTATTCTCGTCATCGAGCATAACATGGATATGATCAAGAGTGCGGATTGGGTAATCGATATCGGGCCGGAGGGAGGCGAGCGCGGCGGGCAGCTCGTTTTTACAGGCACCCCTGAGGATTTGGTCAAGGCGGAAGGATCCCATACGGGCACGTACTTGAAAAAGCATCTCAATTAGAGATGCAATGTACTGTGTAATTCCCATAGGGATAGTCGTATTTTTGGAGACGACGACGATTTATCGTACCTTTGTGGTGACTGAATGTGGCAGCATGCGTGCTGTTTCCTATATTAATTGGCGGTAACTCGATATGTTATCAAAAAAGACTAAGTATGCCATCAAGGCATTGATGGTGTTGGGAAGGAACTATGGCAACGAGCCCATGCAAATCGTACGCATAGCCGACGAGGAGCGGATTCCAAAGAAATTTTTGGAGCAGATCCTATTGGAAATGCGCAATGCGGGCATCCTTTATAGCAAAAAAGGTGCTGGAGGTGGTTATAGTCTCAACAAGGCTCCTGAGGACATCCGACTTTCCCAAGTGATGCGACTGATTGATGGTCCCATCGCTTTGCTTCCCTGCGTGAGTCTCAACTTTTACCGGAGTTGTGACGAGTGTAAATCGGAAGAGGTCTGCGGTATCCGCGATACCTTTATCGATGTCCGTAATGCGATGCTTCAAATCCTCAATGACACCAGTGTAGCCGACATCATCAACAAAGAAAAAACCCTCGACTTAGAGACCTAGACAGCTAGTTATTAACTAACAAGTCCGGTGTATCGACATCCAACTGGGAGCCGAGTTCCAGCAATGCCTCCCACACCGGCCCCACGACAGGGATTCCTTCGTTTTTACGCTTTTCCTCCATCTCATGCTCGGGTTCGCCCGGAATGACAACCGGTTGGTCTTCCACGATTCGTTCAGCATCTTTGAACCGTCTGATCCAGTCATCGATATGTTTCTTAAAAGTCTCTGCCGGTCGGAATCCATCCACCCGCATGGCCCCTACAAAATGCCCGAGTCCCTGCCCTGGCGGATTAGGTTCCGGCTCAAGGAATGCGACGAAGGGTGGCACCCAGGGGCCATAATTAGCACCGGACAACACGCCCGAAAGAATATCCACCACCGCCGAAAGGCCGAATCCCTTATGGCTACCATGCGAGAAATCACTTCCCAGGGGCAACAATACCCCACCCTTTTTCAATGCAGATGGATCTGTCGTCGTCTCTCCATTATCCGTTAATACCCAACCTTCAGGGATGGGCTTAGCAGCACGCTCCGCTATTTCCAATTTGCCGTTGGCAGCGGCGGAGGTTGCCATATCGACCACCAATGTCGGAAAGTTGCCAGTCGGGAAAGCATAGCAAATCGGGTTGGTTCCCAACAGCCTCTCGCGGGAGAATGTCGGGGCCACTAAGGGACTGGCATTGGTAACGGCAAACCCAATCATATCTTCGCCTACAGCCTTCAACGCATGATATGCCGCTATACCAAAATGGTTGGAATTGCGTATGGCTACCCATCCCGTACCATATTGGCGTGCTTTTTCGATGGCAATGTCCATGGCCCGGGGCGCAACGACCAGTCCTAAGCCAGCATCGCCGTCCACGGTTGCCGTAGTCGGGGTTTCCCAAACCGTTGTGATATCCGGTGTGGCGTTGATTCGTTTTCGCTGCCACAGCCGGACATAGCCCGGCAAACGTGCCACGCCATGGGAGTCGATACCCCGTAGATCAGCGGAAATCAGCACATCGGCAGCCAAGGATGCGTCATCTCTGGGGCATCCCATGGCAAGAAATACCTGCTGTGTAAAACGGCGGAGCTCGTCTTCAGCCAAAAGCTTGGGTTTCATGCTCATAATAAATCGATCAATGTTTCAAAAGCCATGCCCCTGGACGCTTTCATCAGCACCAATGCATTAAGAATGGGGTCGGAGTCGAGCGCAAGCATAGCGGCAGGTGTTGTTTCATAGAATTCATCCCGGTCATCACGATGTTCGTAAAATGCTTTGCCGACGAATATACGCCGTGAAAGCGCCATACCACGGGCTTTCTCTATGACGGAGCGATGTGCGGAATAGGTATTGTCGCCCATTTCAAACATATCGCCGAGAATGGCCACCTTGCTTGGCGAGTGGAGCTGTTCGAGATTTTCGAGGGCTGCTGCCATGCTACTGGCGTTGGCGTTATAATAGTCGCGAATAACCGTGTTGGTCTCCGTCTTCGCAATTTGGGACCGGTTGTTTTGTGGTACATACTCGGAAATGGCCTCTGCAATTTCCTGGTCATCAATATCGAAATAGAGCCCTACAGTTATCGCTGCCAAGATGTTTTCGCTGTTGTATGACCCCGTAAGCCGGGAATACACATGTCGGTTGTGGGTATCTTCAGTTGTATGCCATTCGATGTGGATGGGCGGGCCTACCTTTACCAGTCGTCCTACCACGTTATTCCCTGCGGAGAGGCCGTATGACATCCGATCTTCCAGGCGCTGGTGGTGAGACAGGCCATACGAGTCGGCCATTCCGGCCAGCATGAGGTTATCCCCACGTATAAACAGGAAACCGCTGTTTTCGGCTAAGTAGGCATACAGTTCGCCCTTGGCCCGTTTGACACCATCAAGACTGCCGAATCCTTCGAGATGGGCTTCGCCGACGTTGGTAATCAGGCCGTGCGTTGGCCGTGCGATAGTACACAAACGGGCGATTTCACCTTCGTGGTTTGCGCCCATCTCCACGATAGCAATCTGGGTATCGTCTGGTATAGAAAGTAGGGTCAGCGGTACACCAATATGGTTGTTCAAATTGCCCTTTGTGGCGAAAGTCTTATATTTTCGTGAGAGCACAGCATGAATGAGTTCCTTTGTCGTGGTTTTACCATTGGTACCAGTAATACCAATAACCGGAATATTCAGTTGGTTGCGATGGTGGGTTGCCAATTCCTGTAGGGAATTAAAAACGTCTTCAACCAGAAGAAAGCGCTTGTCGGTTTGGTACTGGGGCTCGTCGATGACGGCGTAGCGGGCACCATTAGCCAAAGCCTCTTCGGCAAAGGCATTGCCATTAAAGTGATCACCTTTCAGCGCAAAAAAAATACTGTCCTCCCTAATATCGCGCGTATCCGTACATACGACCGGATACCGCCGGTAATATGCATATAAATCATCCACCGTTTGCATGAATACAAGTTTAGGCAAAAAATAACGATAGTGAAAGAAAAATACGCTCCACTATTGGTTGCCCTCCTTAACCCACTTGGTGGTACGGGGTGGTTCGTAGTGTTCCATCCGGGCCAACAGCGTATCGACATCTTGGTCTACAAACAGCATTTCCCGATTTGCGGCAGTCAGAAAACCGCCTTCCACCATCTTGTCGACGAGGTCGATAAGCGGGTCGTAAAAACCTTTTATGTTTAGCAGGGCAATGGGTTTACCATGTAAGCCGAGTTGGCCCCAGGTAAGCATTTCAAACAGTTCTTCGAGTGTACCGAACCCACCGGGGAGTGCGATAACACCATCGCAAAGTTGGTTCATTTGAGTTTTCCGTTCGTGCATGGTGTCAACGCGGATCAGTTCGGTAAGATACTCGTGTGCCACCTCTTTTTTGTCGAGGAAATGGGGGAGTACACCGATGGCTTCACCTCCATGTTCTAGAACTCCATTGGCCACGGCACCCATCAGCCCGATTTTGGCACCACCATAAACCAACCCAATGCCTCTGTTGGCCAACACCCTCCCGACGTTTTCCGCCGTTTGGTAAAAATCAGGATCAAACCCTTGGCTGGAAGCACAGAAAACAGCGATTCTTTTCATGGCGCTAAGTTAGCGTGAATTGGGGATATGTGAAAGAGACTTACCGACTTGGGCCCGGTCATGGCCGATAGAACCGAAGACACACCTCGCCGCGTAACCAATTGTATCGGCCATCCCGCAACCTGCCGAGAGGCATAGCGAAAAAAGGTCGACACCATAAGGTTACGAGCCTAACGTTGTGACACGAGGGATTCAGAATCTAAACATAGACCGGAACCATCCTATCTGGCGTCTTGTATCTTCTTACAGCTTAGCGAACAGATTCTTCCAGCCTACCAAATCGCCGATAATACGATGTAGATCGGCGATGGCCACACGTTCTTGTTCCATACTATCGCGATGTCGCAGGGTAACGGTATTATCTTCGAGCGACTGGTAGTCGACCGTGATGCAAAACGGCGTACCAATCGCATCTTGCCTGCGGTAGCGTTTGCCGATGGAGTCTTTCTCATCGTATTGCATGTTATAGTCAAACTTCAGTCCATCTAAAACCTCACGTGCCTTGTCCGGAAGCCCATCTTTTCTAGTCAGCGGTAATATAGCTGCCTTGACTGGAGCCAATGCCGGATGCAAGCGCATCACGGAGCGTGAATCTTTCTTCTCATCGGTGCTGAGATCTTGCTCCTCAAACGAGTTGCAAAGCACCGTTAGGAACAATCGGTCCAGTCCGATGGATGTTTCGATAACGTAGGGTATGTAGTTTTGGTTTATTTCGGGGTCGAAATATTGCATTTTCTTGCCGGAGAACTTCTGGTGTTGGGCCAAGTCGAAATCCGTCCGGGAGTGAATGCCTTCTACCTCCTTGAAGCCAAAAGGGAATTCGTATTCCACGTCTACTGCCGCGTTTGCGTAGTGCGCCAAGTTGACGTGATCGTGGAAACGGTATTTGGCTGGGTCACCTCCAAGCGAAAGGTGCCATTTCAGGCGGGTTTCCTTCCATTTTTCGTACCACTCCAGCTCGGTGCCGGGGCGTACAAAAAACTGCATTTCCATTTGTTCAAACTCACGCATGCGCATGATAAACTGGCGGGCGATGACCTCATTTCGGAATGCTTTTCCAATTTGGGCGATGCCAAATGGGATTTTCATTCGGGCACTCTTCTGCACGTTGAGGAAGTTGACGAAAATACCCTGTGCGGTTTCCGGACGGAGGTATACTTGCTCAGCTTCTTCGGCCATCGCTCCCATTTGTGTGGAGAACATGAGGTTGAACTGCCTGACGTCTGTCCAGTTTTTCGTGCCAGACACCGGACATACAATGCCGTGCTCCTCGATTAAATTTTTCAACTTAACGAGATCATTATCGCTCATAGCCGTATCAAGGTCAGCCTGCAAGCCGGCTGCTTTATCGGTTTTGCCGTCTTTCTCATAACGGGCAATCTTATCCTCGATGAGTTGGTCAGCGCGGTATCTCTTTTTTGAGTCTTTGTTGTCGATCATCGGGTCATTAAACCCATCGACATGCCCCGAAGCTTTCCAAATTGTGGGATGCATGAAAATGGCGGAATCGATACCCACGATATTCTCGTTTAGGTGTACCATGGTCTTCCACCAATACTGCTTGAGGTTATTCTTGAGTTCGGATCCCAATTGGCCATAATCGTACACGGCACTCAGGCCATCGTATATCTCACTTGATGGGAACACAAAGCCGTATTCCTTGGCGTGCGAAATCACGCTTTTGAAGTAATCGTCGTTCTGCTTGCTCATAAGAGGGCAAACATAGCTAAAAAGCACGGTATTCGGCAATACAAGTTGACAAAAAAGGTTCGTTCAGGGTATCCCTTAGGCATCATCGTTTTTCGTCTTGTCAGTTGGAGGCTTTTCTATGGGCTTAGCGCTCGTCCTGAAGCGCGGTTTGAAGCCCAAAGGTTTGGGCGGTGTTTCCGACTTGGTTACGTCGGTATCCAGATTGGACGGTTCTTTCGGTATATCCTTGGATTCTTCCACCGGCTTAGCCGGCGGTGTTACTCCTGCCTTGAAACGGGGTTTAAATCCTAGGGGTTTGGTCTTTTCGGCAGATTCAGCGGATGGCTCATCCGATTTAGGTGTTTCTTTTTGAATGGCGGTCACCCCCGGTTTAAACCGCGGTTTGAATCCCGTTGGCGCTTTTGAGGTTATTTGGGCTTCCGTTTCCTCGACTTCAGGCTTTGGGGCTGCCGTCTTGGCTTTGAAACGAGGCGTGAACCCCGCGGGCTTACTCGCTTTCTGATCCGAAACCACCGTTTCTCGAGCTACTTTCGGGGTTTCGGGCTTGGCTATCCGCATCACTTCCACTTCGCTTAACTGGAAGTCTTTTCGCAGCCTGTTAAACCAATACTTCTTCGTATGATCGAAGCTTTTTTCGCCCATCAGAGGGTAATGCGCCTTGAATTCTTCATACAACTCAGGCTTTGCCTGCTGCAGTCGCTTCAGGTCAATCCGCTTTTTAACAAAGAATTCTTCAAAGGTCAACATGGCACATCTCCAATTATAAACCGAGGCTAGGCCATATTGTGGTAAACCGCCTGTACGTCGTCATCTTCCTCGATTTTATCGATCAACTTCAAGACATCAGCGGCATCTGTTTCAGACACTTCTGTGTGTGACAGGGCAATACGCTCCAGGTTTGCACTTTTCACTTCAATGCCTTTTTCTTCCAACAGGCGCTGCATGTTACCGAAATCTTCAAACGACGTTTGGGCAACGACCACATCATTTCCTTCCTCGTCTGCCTCCACATAGAGCTCCTCAAGGCCACCGTCTATCAGCTCAAGCTCCAACTCTTCTATATCCACTTCTTCATCGACGGTAAAGCGGAACACGGACTTTCGTTGGAAAATAAAGTCGAGCGACCCGGTTTTACCTAGCGTTCCTCCTGCTTTGGTAAAATAACTGCGGATATTGGCAACGGTTCGGTTAGTATTGTCGGTAGCCGTTTCAATCAGCACGGGCACACCATGCGGTCCGTACCCCTCATAGATATGTTCTTCGTAGCCCTTTGCGTCCTTGTCCGAGGCTCGCTTGATAGCCGCTTCGATGCGGTCTTTGGGCATGTTAACAGCTTTTGCGTTTTGAATAGCCGTGCGCAGGCGGCTGTTAGCATCAGGATTAGGTCCGCTTTCCTTGACGGACATAGCGATTTCCTTTCCTAGCCGCGTAAACTGGACCGCCATCTTGGCCCAACGCTTGAACTTCCGCTCTTTTCTGAATTCGAATGCTCTTCCCATTTTCGAGTTGCTTGTGTTATTTCTTGCTCAGGTTATCGATCATATCGTTGGTAATCGTTGCTAAGTCGTATTTCGGCTGCCAGCCCCAATCCTTGCGTGCGTACGAGTCGTCGATGCTCTTCGGCCATGAATCGGCGATAGCTTGGCGGGGGTCATGTTCTGCGTAAGATATGCTGAACCCCGGTATTTGCTTTCTAATTTCTTCTGCCAATGAATTCGGTGTAAAACTTACGCCGGTAAGGTTATAGCTGGACTTGATCGTCAACGATTCGGCCGGTGCGTCCATCAGTTCTAAGGTCCCCCGAATGGCATCTTCCATGTAGACCATGGGCAGCATGGTCTCTGCCGAGAGGAAGCTCTCGTAATGGCTATTTTTTAGGGCCTCGTGGAAAATATGGATTGCGTAATCCGTCGTTCCTCCCCCAGGAGCTGCTTTCCAGCTGATAATCCCGGGATAGCGGATACTGCGGATATCCAAGCCGTAGCGGTGGTGGTAATATTCGATGAGGCGCTCCCCTGCCAATTTACTGATGCCGTAGACTGTATTCGGGTCCATGACTGTGTATTGGGGGGTGTCGTTTTTTGGTGAATTGGGGCCGAATACCGCAATCGAACTGGGCCAAAATATTTTGTTAACACGGTATTCCAGAGCGGCATCCATCACGTTGAGTAAGCCTTCCATATTCAGGTCCCAAGCTTGGCGTGGATATTTCTCGCCCGTAGCGGATAACATCGCAGCTAGCAGATACACCTGCGTAGGCTGATATTTTTCGAACATCCTGTTAACCTGCTTGCGCTTCATCACGTCGACGATTTCAAAGAGTTTCTCCTGATGATTGTGGACAGGCTCCCGGATATCCGAGGTAATGACTGCGTTTTCGCCATACTTAAGGCGTAATGCAATGGCAAGTTCCGTACCGATTTGCCCGTTTGATCCGAGGATGATAATACGTTCATTCATGGTCTGCAAACTTAAAAAAAGTTTTCCCATAATCTGTCGATTATCGACGAAAACGGAATCGATTGCGTACCGTCTTTATCGCGGTTGTTGCCGTCAAAACTTGCTAGCTAGAACAAAACTCTTTCGATATAGCTTTCTAGTTCCATCGGCATGATAAATTTCAATCAATGCCAAATATATGCCTATGGGCATTTGCCGGCCGCTATCCGCGACGCCATCCCATTCGACCACGCCCTTGGTTGCCAAGCTTTGGTTTCGGACGAGACGGCGTACCAGCACACCCTTATCGCTGTAGATATCGACGTTGGCCATCATGCCATCCTGCTCGAAATGGTAATTTATTTCCAGTACATCCTCGAAGCCATCGTTGTCAGGCGAGAAAGTGCGCGAACTGAGGTAAAGACCCTCTTGTTGCTCGCCGTGGCTTACCCGCGAATTCTGGTAGCCCGGCGTAGCACCACCCACGACGGTGGAGGCAGAACGGAAATTACCAATCGCATTGGTTGGGACATGAAAAGCCTCTCGTTCTAAGGATACGCCTTTAGGGTCGACGATAAAATTGGAATGCATCGAGGCCGAATAGCGAAGACTGTCGATGACACGTCCCTTGCTGAGGATGACGACACCACCTTCCGCGTTAGGAAAAGCAGGCAAGGAAGCCATGGGAACGAACGCATGCTCGACCGCTTCGGGATAGTGCTCCTTGACAACATCGGGCCTGGTCGTTAGCACGATATAGGTATATGGATGAAAGAGCGTGTATTTGGTCGCCACTTGCCGATGTGTGGCGACTTGCCCACTGGAACTGACGCTCGCCAGATAAAGCATTTGCAGGTCGAAAGTTTTGTCCGAATGGTTGTACAGCTCAACAAATTCCACCCCATCCGGTTTGGGATTGGACAAAATTTCATTAATCAGGATCTCACCTGAAGAAATATCAGGAGGGGTGGGGATATCTTCGTATGGCCGGACAAGTATATAATCTAACTTGAAGTCTTCCCGTCTAGTTGAGGTAAAGTTGACTCGGTAACCCACGTAGGCACTGGTGGTATAACTTTGGTCAGTCACTGTAGAATCACCATCAGCATTTGTCAATATCTCGAATATCCCGCTGTCGTACTCATCGGCCAGCACCTGCCATTCCCCATTAATATCGCAGACTACGCGTACCCGTGCACGGAATTTTCCGTACTGGTTGGGGATGGGCGTGCTATGGAAAACCGTGGAGCGACTTCCGCCGTTCTGCCGCCACAAACGGTAGCTATGGTGGCCGCTGCCGCCGTCGATCTGCAAGTGGTAGCCTTGGTGCGAACCGGCCGGATCCTCGGTCGTGGCCAGGTATAGCCGAACATAATTACTGGATGACAGCGTGCCGTCGATGTCGATCCCCGCCTCCCAGACCGTGTTGCGCACCCGGTCGTTGGCCGCGTGGATGACGGTCGGCGAGCTAGCCGAGGTGTCCAGCATCAGTCGCTCGTCCACCAGCTTGACCGCGGCAGTATCACCCAGCCAATGCCCGACTATACCCCCGCTGAAATCATCGAAGTAAAGAGCGTTCGCTATGTCGTCAGGGGCCAGCTTGGTTTCGGGCAATGGGGGACCAGTATGCACAAAACCTATGGTTGTGCCAGCTTCCACGGCTACGCCGGCGGTGTCCGTGACGTTGTCGATGGTCAGCACATAGTCGCCGGAAACGAAGGAAGGGTTGAAAGTAAGCATCACAACTGAATCAGTTACTTGTGCGGAAACCGGAGACTCATAACCCTTGTCCAACGTGTAGTTCCCCGGAGTCTCACCACTCAGGCTATCCAGCACCCGATCGAAAACGAGTATCAAGGTGGTGTCATTGGCTACTTCGACCGAATTGACCACGAGCGGATCGGGTAAAACCGGAACATCCTCATACTCCTTTATTAGTAAGTAGTCCAACTTGAAGTCTTCCCGTCTAGTTGAGGTAAAGTTGACTCGGTAACCCACGTAGG
>CAZXSL010000069.1:12946-14177 GCA_964643235.1 uncultured Sphingobacteriaceae bacterium
CCCCGCTGAAATCATCGAAGTAAAGAGCGTTCGCTATGTCGTCAGGGGCCAGCTTAGTTTTGGGAATAGGTGGCAAGCCGATGAGGGCACCTGCGGTATCAATCGTAAAATATCTAAACCCAAATTTATTGCTATTAGTAGCTGTGAATAGGCATTGGAAGCCGAAAAAGGAAGTCTCTGTATATTCCGTATCCGCCACGATTCCTTCCGAAATAAAGGTGCCCGCGTTATCAATTTCCGTAAAAAGTTCCCATGTGCCTAGCGAATCACGAACAATACGTATGCGGTCCAATATTTGGGCCGGGTTGCTCCGCTCTTTGGGCGAACTACTCAACAGTAATTGAACGGTCTGGCCCGATTGCTTGTAGAGATGATAGCGATCGGTATTACCGGTTTCGCCTATCTGGACAAAATAGCCGTTGAGTGCCTTATCCAGACTATCGGTATCGGAGATGAGATACACCCTCAGCCTGTTTGTTGGCGAGGGATTGAAATCCAATTGGATTCCAAACTCCCAAACCGTCCCCATCGCCAACGTATTGGGAGTACTGAGGTAAGTGGATTGGATAGTTTGGCTACGCAACAGGGAATCGTCCTCCAAACCGAATGCAAAGGTATGTCCATACCAAGACGGAGCTGCAGAATAATCATGGGAAGAGAAATCAACAGTAAGTTGTGCCTGTACCGTGCTTATGGCGCACAGGAAACAAGCGATCATGAGACCGAGTTTCATCAGCATTCGTTTTAGGCAAAGGGCTTAGGGACAAGGTCGGGAAAATGCCAAGCCCGACAGACATGTTTCGAGGTAACCCCCTGCTGGTTTATAATTCGTTAGTCAATTCCATCTTTATGAATAAATGACAAAAAGCTCAAGCGATTTTCGTAGCTTTGAGCCTCTTGAGACAAAGCTACTAAAATTAAAATTAATTAACAACAAGGAAAACAAAATCATGAGAGTCGCAATTGTTGGCGCCACTGGACTTGTAGGTTCGGAAATGTTAACCGTATTAGCATCGCGCAATTTCCCCATCACAGAATTAATTCCGGTCGCTTCCGAACGAAGCAAGGGTAAGGAAATCGAATTCAAGGGAAAGAAGTATAAGGTGGTAACACTAGACGAAGCGATCGCCTTGCGCCCGGATGTAGCCTTGTTTTCTGCGGGGGGCAGTACTTCCCAAGAATATGCTCCGAAATTTGCGGAGGCCGGCATCACAGTTATCGATAACTCGTC
>CAZXSL010000070.1:0-14140 GCA_964643235.1 uncultured Sphingobacteriaceae bacterium
CGCGCTAAAGCGGCATTTGATGCCAACCCAACTGCCGCGACAACGGTTGGCAGATCAGCGGGATCGGGTACGCAAACCACAACGGAGCGGCGGGTCATTACCGTAAATAGCGATGGTACGCGAAGCGTAGCCACCGGCGACGATGCCCAGGCCATGATGGAAAAACGCCGGGAAGAAAACCGACGTAAGAATAACAACCCCATGGAGCTCCCAACCCCACGCAATCGATAAGCGATGGATAAGGATGGAACGATCTTTCATGTGTTGCCGATGCCGGCCATGCCGTCCGTCCAGGAATGGGATAAAACGGCATGCGCTTGCACGGCATGCCAAAAATGTGTGGTATGCGGCTGATAATGATATTTTTGTGTTCGCTTAGCTTAGGGGCGGTAGCCCAAAAACCAGCGATCCACGGCTCGCTTGTTACGCCCGACGGCCACCCCGTTCCCCATGCTTCGGTAACCATCAACAACGAGCAAGGCCGAATCGTTGCTTTTAAAGCCAGCGATGCCAACGGACTTTTCGCGTTGGCAATACCCGAAACCGCTCCCTTGCCTATCCTCCGAATCGAAATCAACCACCTCGGTTATAAACGGGTAAGTATACCCCTAACCGAAGGCCGGATGCAGTACGACATTACCATGGAGGAGCAACCCATCGATCTTTCCGAGGTCGAGGTCAAAAGCCGGCCCCGGATCGATAGCCGAGGTGATACCCTCGAATATGACGTGGGGTCTTTTGCCAAGCCCGAGGACCGCAGTATCGGCGATGTCATCAGCCGCATGCCTGGCATGGAGGTGGGCGAAGATGGAAGCATCAAGTACAACGGGCAAAATATCTCCAACTTCTACATCGATGGCGACGACCTCCTGGCCGACAAATACAGCATTGGCACCAAAACCATTCAGCACGGCATGGTCATGAGCCTGGAAGTGATGCAAAATCACCAGCCGCTCAAAGTACTGCAAAATAAGGCGCTGAGCGACAAAGTGGCCATCAACCTGGTCATCAAGGACGAGGCTAAGCTGAAGATGACCGGCCAAGCCAAAATCGGCGCAGGCCTGCCGGGTCAGTACGACGGCGAGCTGAACTCCATCCTGTTCAACAAGAAATACAAGATGCTCAACGTGCTCAAAGGCAACAACGTCGGTACGGACCTGGCTATGGATTTTACGGCATTCAACCTGTCGAGCGCGCTTTCCGGCATGGGCAACGGCCGCCCCGCGGCCCTGCTTTCCAGCGGTACTGCCGGTAACCCGGCCCTGCCCAAGCGACGCTACTACTTCAACGATAGCGGCTCCCTCAACGCCAATAACCTGGTGAACCTGCCCAACGGCTTGCAGCTCAAAGCCAACGTGAACGGACTGCTGGACCGTAGCGACTTAGTCTATAACCGCCGCAGCGAGGTGTACCTCGGCGGGGACACCATCCGGTACGACGAATACCAGCAAATCGACCGGAACCCTTTTCTAACGGAAGTATCCCTGAGTGCCCAGGCTAATGAGGATACGTACTATTTCAACAACGTGCTCAAGCTCTACTATGCCGGGGAAACCGGACGGTCGGCCTTGCAGAGTAATACCACGGATTTCGGGCAGAGACTGCGGCACCGCATCCGCGATTTCTCGAACACCATGGAGTACGTACCGCAATTGCGCAACAAGAACGTCCTGTCGGTAAACTGGTACCTCAACCATTTCAACCGCCCCGAGCGTTTGTCCATCACACCGGGTATCAACGAGGAGGTACTCAACGACGGACAAGCCTTTGCAGCCATAAGCCAATGGGCGGAGACACCGACCTGGTTCAACCGGTTGAGCGTATCCTACCGCATCCCCTCCGCCACCATCCGGCAGGCCTACCGCGTGGGTACGGTCAACGAGTTCCAGCATCTAGTCTCCGACCTGTCCTTAGTCCAGCTCGACGGGCGGCATACGGGTTATGCCGGTAGCGCCGGTAACGACCTGTATTGGAACAGGCAGCAACTGTTTGCCGACGCCACCTACGAGCACAAGAAAGGACGGTGGGAAAACGTATTGAACCTACCCCTTACCGGGCAGCGCATCGCCTACCGGGATGCCAGCTTCGGGCTCGACGAACAAAACACGCGCTTGCTGTTTAATCCCAGCCTGCGTTCCAAGTTCATGACGACCACCGAAGATTACCTGTCGGTGGATTACGGCTTTACCAATAGCATGGGCAACATCGGCGGAGTATACCGGGGTGTTATCCTGGCCAATTACCGTAGCCTGCGGGCCAATGATGCGGTGTTGCAGGAACGCTACGGACACAATGCCGGGCTACGCTACCACTTCCAGCGTTCCATCAAGATGTTGTTTATGAATGCGGGTATTACCTACAACAAGACCGCGGCGAATACGATTGCCTCCAGTATCCTGACCGATGATATCGCCCGAACCGTCCTGTTACCCATCGAAAACGATGTCAGTAGTTTCGGCGCGAATGCGGGCATCAGCAAATATATTTTCGCATTGGGTGCCACGGCCAGCCTGAAAGGATCGTGGAATACCACCCGTTTCGATCAAATCCAAAATGAGCAACGCCTACCATTCAATAACATCACCGTGGTGCTCAACCCTGCTGTGGAGGCCCGCCTGTTTAACCGGATAAGCCTCAACTACAACGGCACGGGCACCTGGACGAAAAGCAGGTTGATAACCACACAGGCATCGGCTGTCATCCCCGATAGGCGGATACGCCAGTACGACCAAAGCCTGGGAATGACTTATTCCCCAACCAGGGGCGTGTTTGTACGCTTTAGTGGGCGGCACCAGTTTACCAGTCAGGAGCAAATACGGGATATCAGTTATCTCTTTGTCGATGCCAATATCCGCTATCGGATTACCAGTTGGCGAACGGATTTGGAGCTGGACCTTTCTAACCTGACCAACATCCGCTCCTACGAGACGTATTCGTTATCAGCCAATAACTTTAGCTATAGCCAATATAACCTGCGCGGATGGATGGCGGTAATGAAGGCAACTTTTAACCTGTAAATCATTCGCAACGCCCGTTAATTTCCTAGGAAAGCCGAAAAAGAAGCTGAGTGATCCTAGTAAAAAGGTTGGGAAAAACTGAAACCAACCTTTTTACCACTCTTGATACACCAAGTTAGGGATGTTTCAAGATAAATGTCACTATAGCACTTGATCAGAGCTAGGAGAGATTCTACGATTCATCTAATTATAAACGTATTTCCATCGTATTTTTATCGTATTTAATACGATGAGCTTACGATGAAAATACGATGAACTTACGATAAAATGTAAAACTAGACCAATATCCATGTAAGCACAAAGGTGATGTCTTTTGGGTTTAGGTCACAAAACAACCTCAATAGGGTCGGTGGGTGATTGATCCAGTTAGACGTCATATGCTGTATTGGGCAGGGCTAATACATAGCTTTTTCGTATGTGTTTGACCGTTAAAAGGTAGTAATTTCCTCCTCGGTTTTTAACCGTGATGCCCTATTATCTAATACTATCAAAGAGGATAAAAATCCGCTGCGCTAAAAGCTAATAATTTTAGTAATTTTGTACAATGGATCATGTTGAAAACGGCGATTATTTCAGGGGTCGGGGTGCCCAAGTCAATACGCATAACCGCTTTGCCAAGCTTCGTTACACGGCAGAGCATATCGAAGGACTGGACGAGCCTTTCCTCGAAAACACACAAACTGAGCTGATCGATGAGTTTCCCAAGAAAGTCATCAGTGTGAGCGATAGTCCCGATCTGTCGTTCATGTATTCGGTGAATCCCTATCAAGGTTGCGAGCACGGCTGTATTTATTGCTATGCGCGCAATGCCCACGAGTATTGGGGGTATAGTGCCGGACTTGATTTCGAGCGTAAGATCATCGTGAAGCGGAATGTTGCGGAGGTACTCGAGCGCCAATTCAACCATAAGTCCTACCAGCCCGCTACCATCATGCTGTCGGGCAATACGGATTGCTACCAGCCGATCGAACGCCAGCTGAAACTGACCCGGGCTATACTCGAAGTGATGTTGAAGTACCGCCACCCGGTAGGGGTGATCAGCAAAAATAGCCTAATTTTACGTGATATGGACCTGTTGCGTGAACTGGCCCAAATGCAACTCGTTAGCGTGGCGGTGACGCTGAACTCCCTCAATGAAGAACTGAGGCAAAAGATGGAGCCCCGTACGGTCACGGCTAAAGGCCGGCTAAAGGTGATGGAAAAACTCGCCAGTGCCGGCATTCCGGTGATGCTTATGTGTGCGCCCATCGTGCCGGGGCTCAACAGCGATGAGATGCCGGCACTCATCAAAGCGGCGGCGGACCACGGCGCGCGTGCGGCGTCCTACACAATCGTACGGCTCAACGGCACCATTGGTGGTATCTTTACAGACTGGGTGCAAAAGGCTTACCCCGACCGGGCCGAGAAAGTGCTGAACGGGATAGCAGCCTGCCACGGCGGTAAGCTCAACGACAGCCAATGGGGAAGACGTATGCGGGGCGACGGGCATATGGCTGACAGCATCCGGCAATTATTTAAGATGGCCGTCAGGAAGTACATGCCCGTAGAGGGAATTCCGCCGTTGCGCACAGACTTGTTTGTACCACAGTCGGGTAGGCAGACCGCTTTGTTTTGACGGAATGTAAGCTGTTCCATAATTGGCGAAACGCTGTTGAAGTGTCAATTTGTTAGACTGCTGAAAACATGAAAGTCGTGTTTTTAGCGTGTTCATTTGTTCTGAAAGTTGGTGTGGCACTGAATTTTTGCTACCTTTCGCACCGTTTTAAAATAAACCCATGCAGGAGTACCTTACCCAGATGCCGGTAGCGAGCATCATTTTTGCTTTTACGATTGTCACGAGTATATACGCGTTTTCCAACCCTCAGCTATTTGGCAAATTCATGTTGCATCCATACAGTGTAAGCCGCGGTCAGAAGGTATACACCGTAGTGACGAGTGGACTCATCCACCGCGATTGGATGCACCTGCTGTTCAATATGCTAACCTTCTATTTTTTTGGCTTTCCGTTGGAAGCACTGCTCGCCAGCTTAAGTAGTTGGGGTCATCTCCAGTTTTTTCTTATCTATGTTTTAGGGCTTATACTGAGTGATATAACGACGGTTCTCAAACAGAAAAACAATACAACATATTATAGTCTTGGGGCTTCGGGGGCTATTTGCGCGGTATTGTTCAGTTTTATCCTATTTCAGCCAAAAATGATGCTGGGTATATTCTTTATCATCCCCATGCCAGCCTGGATGTTCGGTATTCTCTTTCTGGTGTATTGTTGGTGGGCAGCGAAGCAAGCACCAAATGGAATCAACCATGATGCACACCTCTATGGTGCTATCGTCGGTTTGCTGTTAACCATCCTCCTGTATCCCGGGGTAATCAACCATTTCATCCAGCAGTTCGTTTGACTCCCCAATATCCAAAATGAAAAACCCATAGGCTTCGTGTTTTTTGGACACGAAGATAAAGCTTTGTTTTATAGTTGTTTCGAGGGATCTGACGGAAATAGTGAGTTGTTTTTAACCTGTGTCCTATTGTAATTATGCAATTAATATTTACATTCGCTCTGTCATAAGGATAAAGCCGGGGCAATTGCATTTAAAACACAAGACACCGTCATTGCAGCTTGTACCGAAGTCCAGCCATGACAGGCAGGCTTCGGCTCGCACACACCCGCACGGCCTTTCGCGCGTGGTCTGACTCGCTGCGTTAGCAAAAAGTATTTAAATGCGGTTGACCGGGGATAAAACCAAGGATGAAACAAATATAAACCAAACGGACAGACATGTTAGCGCTACAAGATTATATCGTATTCCTTTCGTATTTTGTGATTATAGCAGCCTATGGCTTTTGGATTTACTACCGGAAAAAAGCAGCTGAGGTTAGTACCAAGGATTACTTTCTTGCCGAAGGGTCGTTAACATGGTGGGCCATCGGGGCATCCTTGATTGCGTCCAACATCTCTGCCGAGCAGTTTATCGGCATGAGTGGCGACGGGTTCAAACTCGGCTTGGCCATCGCTGCTTACGAGTGGTTGGCAGCGGCTACACTAATTATCGTTGCCATTTACTTCATTCCCGTATATCTCAAAAACAAGATATACACCATGCCGCAGTTCCTGAACCAGCGTTATAACGGCACGGTCAGTATCATTATGGCTGTATTCTGGCTATTGCTGTATGTGGTGGTCAACTTAACCTCCATCCTTTATCTGGGCGCCTTGGCGATATCGGCCATTTCGGGTATTGATTTCACGATTTGTATGTATGCCTTGGCGGTCTTTGCCATCTTCATTACCCTGGGCGGGATGAAAGTTATTGGGTATACCGACGTTATCCAGGTGTTCGTACTGATACTTGGTGGGTTGGCCACAACCTACCTTGCACTGAATTTGGTGTCCGATCATTTCAATACTTCGGGTGTGTGGAACGGCTTGAAACTCCTGCACAGCGAGGCGCCGACGCATTTCGACATGATTTTTGATAAAGACCATGAGCATTACATCAGTTTGCCAGGTTTGTCTGTCCTGATAGGCGGGATGTGGATTGTTAATCTCAACTACTGGGGCTGTAACCAGTATATCACGCAACGTGCGTTGGGTGCCGACTTGAAGACAGCCCGAAATGGTATTTTATTTGCGGCATTTCTCAAAATGCTCATGCCCATCATTGTGGTATTGCCCGGTATTGCGGCTTGGGTGCTTTATCAACAAGGCTATTTCCAAGCCGAAATGTTGGAAGGAGACACCGTACGTCCCGATAAAGCCTACCCCGTATTGTTAAACCTGTTGCCTGTAGGGCTTAAAGGGCTTTCTTTTGCCGCCCTAACGGCTGCGGTAGTAGCCTCCCTTGCGGGTAAATCGAATAGTATTGCTACGATTTTCTCACTTGATATCTACAAGAAATTGATATCCAAGGACGCCAGTGAGCGTAAATTGGTCAATGTGGGCAAATTTACCATTGTGCTGACCATGATTCTGGCCGTGATTATCGCTCCCCACCTGGGTATCGAAAAAGGCGGATTCCAGTATATTCAGGAATACACGGGTTTCGTTTCGCCGGGTGTCTTTGCCATGTTCCTACTTGGGTTCTTCTGGAAGAAAACTACCTCCAACGCAGCACTTTTTGCAACAATCGGCGGCTTCATTATGTCGATAATTCTGAAATTCTTGCCTTTGTGGGTGGATTTGTCTTTCCTCTACCCGATGGGGTTCGCCGTGCCTAACGCAGCTAGTGTGTACGAAATCCCCTTCCTGGATCGGATGGGCTTCGTATTCTTGTTCTGTATCATCGGTATGTATATCATCAGTATGCTTGAGACCAGACGGGGGATTACGCCCAAAGGCTTGGAAGTGGACACCAAGATGTTTAGGGTGCATACGTCCTTCCTAGTGGGTACGATTGTCATCATCGGGCTAATCGTTGCGGTTTATACGATTTTCTGGTAGAGCACGTGATTATTTAAGGAGCTTTGTTGGCGCCGAAGGAAGGCATCTTTTTGCTCGCAATTCGATAGCTGGTGGATTTGTATCTTGAAAAACGAAGCTCGGGATCTGCATAGGAAATCACTTGGTGTCTTGGCACGGAAGTCTGTGTAGCAGCTTTGAAGTCGATATTCTAAGAAATAAATATAAAACACTATCTTCGGATAGATGGTTCGCATTATCCATGTACTCCGGCCAATGGGAAGTGCCGTAGGGCAAGAAAGACAAGCGTCCAAATTTTATAACAGCATGAAAAACGTATTAATCGGATTATTGATGGCACTACTTTCGTTTGCGGGGCGGGCCTATCCCCAAACCGAGACAAATTATGACGAGAACCTCGTCCCAGAATATACGCTACCGGAGTTGTTGGTAACGTTTGATGGTACACCCATAACCCATGTGGCGGAGTGGGAACAACGGCATCGAGGTGAGCTGCTTGATAAGTTTGCCGCGGAGATGTATGGACGCACGCCTGATGAGCCGATTGATGTGCGGTACGAAGTGTTGGCAGAAGAAGCGGGTGCGTTGGGAGGAAAAGCCACAAGTAGGCAAGTGAAGTTTGTTTTTAGCAACGGCACGAAAGAAATCGAGGCTTTGCTGTTGTTGTACATTCCTAACGGACAACCGGGTCCGGTTCCCGTATTCGTGGGTTACAATTTCAAAGGCAACCACAGTACGATTGCGGATGCCGATATACTGTACTCTCCTAATTTTGCTTTGGTTCGGGAGCCGGGTCATGCCGATTGGGAGCGAGGCAACCAAGCCGATCGCTGGGCTTATGACGACATCATCGATCGGGGATATGCCATTGCGACGATGTGTTACCACGATATTTTTCCCGACAAACCGGGCTTGAAGGATCAGAGTATTGTTGCGCTTTTTCCGGGGTATGGAGCCAGTCCGGAGGCGGCGGACGAATGGCAGGCTATTGGGGCTTGGGCCTGGGGATCGAGTCGTATAGTCGATTACCTAGAGGGAGAACCACGGATAGACTCCAAAAAAGTTGCCATCATGGGTCATTCCCGGCAGGGTAAGGCAGCTCTCTGGGCAGGGGCACAAGACCCGAGGTTCCAGGTTGTGATATCCAACAACTCTGGCGAGGGCGGTGCCGCATTGTCGCGACGCAAGTTTGGCGAACGCCTGGCCACGGTTTCAGGGATACGGCCTTCTTGGTTTTGCCCTGCTTTCGACCAATACCACGGTCGAGAGGAGCAAAGGCCGATAGACCAGCACCAGCTTATTGCATTGATGGCGCCACGTGCCGTGTATGTGGCCAGTGCAGAGGAAGACTTATGGGCAGATCCCAAAGGTGAATATCTATCTGCATACCACGCGAGTCCGGTATTCGGATTGTATGGGCTAAAGGGATTGCCAACGGTGGAGATGCCGGGTATTCACGAGCCGATCATGAACCAAATCGGGTATCACATTCGCAGTGGTAAACACGACGTAACGCGGTACGATTGGCTGCGGTTCCTTGATTTTGCCGACCTGCATTTTAGGTATCAGTAGGCGGTATTGGGACACAATCCCCACTTTTTTTAGTCGTTTTGTTCGGAGCACAAACGTTAATGCCTATCTTTGGGCATGAACGTTCGCCAATTGCTTCTGCGGATCATGGTTATGCTCGTCGTACTATCGGCGATTGCAACCCAGACCGTGTATTCCCAAGAATTGAATGCACGCGTACAGATTCTTTCGCCCCAGGTGCAAAACACCAATAAGCGCGTGTTGGATGTCTTGGAAAAGGCCGTTTCGGATTTTCTTAACCGTACATCATGGAGCGATCGTGTGGTAGCGGCCCAGGAGCGAATCGATTGCAGTTTTGTCATTACGATTACCTCGTGGGATGGCTCATCAAATTTTACGGCGCAGGCCCAGATTGTCTCAACTCGGCCCGTGTATAATACCTCATACCAAAGCCCCGTTTTGAGCCTGGCTGACAATAATTTCGACTTTAGGTACGATGAAGGGCAGATGATGGATTATTCGGATCAACAATACATGTCCAACCTGACCTCCTTATTAGCTTATTACGCATATATCATCATCGGGATGGACGCCGATACCTTTAGTCCCAGTGCGGGGACTCCCTTTTACCGGCAAGCCCAAACGATAGTCAACAACGCCCAAAACACAGGTTTCGAGGGCTGGCGATCCATGGAAGGCAACAACAATCGGTTTTGGCTAGCCAATAACCTACTCGACAGACGCTACCAGCCCCTTCGCGATTTTCTGTACGGGTTTTACCTCCACGGGCTTGACCGCATGGTGGAAGACGAAACTGCAGCCCGAAAATCGATTCTGGGATTACTTCCCAAGCTGAAGGATGTTGATCGATTGGCCCAGGGGGCAACATTTAACCAAGTGTTTTTTACGGCAAAATCTGATGAATTGGTCGGTGTCATAAGTGGCATGGCCCCACAAGATAAAATGGAGGCTTTTAATATCCTCTCGGTCGTGGACCCGGCCAACACGACGAAGTATGAATCATTGCGTGGACGATAGCAATACGAGAATTGGACATGCTGATCAAGCGTTTTAATGTGTTATGCTAAACCGGTTATCCATTAATAATTATGCGTTGATTGATTCGGCGAATATCCTGCCGAGCAAGGGTTTAAATATCCTTACCGGCGAGACGGGTGCCGGCAAGTCAATCATCATGGGAGCCTTGTCGCTGATCTTGGGTCAGCGGGCAGAAGGGCGCTTTTTTTTTAGCCAAAACAGGAAATGTGTCATTGAAGGGTATTTCGACGTGTCGGGATATGATCTGCGTGGCTTTTTTAGCGACAACGACTTGGATTACGACGATGAGACCATACTGCGTAGGGAGATCAACGTGGATGGAAAATCGCGCGCATTCGTCAACGATACGCCTGTAAATCTCCAGGTGCTGAAAGCCTTGGGCGAGAAGCTTATCGATATCCATTCCCAACATGCTACCTTGCAGATCAATACGCCGGCATTCCAATTGTTGGTGTTGGATAGCGTGGCGGGCAATCGGGAAATCAAGCGGAAGTATACGGCTGTATATACGGAATGGCGAGACGTGGTAGCTCGATTGAACGATCTAAAGGAAGCCGCTGATAAAGCTAACGCCGAAAAAGACTATCATCAGTTTCTGTTCAATGAATTGGAAGAGGCGCAATTGGAAACGGGCGAGCAGCAGGCTCTAGAAGACGAGCAGCAGCAGCTAGAGCACGCCGAGGAGATTAAGCGCGGTTTATTGGGTGCCGTGCAGATCATGCAGGAACAGGATGGGAACGTGGAGCAGCTGCTTCGGTCGAGTATGCAACAGCTCCAGCAGGCTGCCCGTTATCTGCCGGCACTCGAGGAGCAGGTGTCACGGCTAGAGAGTTCGATTATTGAAATACGTGACCTGGTAGAGGAGTTGGCACAGGCCGAACAGCAAATCATACACGATGGAGAGCGGCTGTCTGTGGTAGGCGAGCGGCTCAGTATGCTGTATGGTCTACAGCAAAAACACCGGGTTGCGGATGTGGATGCCCTGATTACCTTGCGGGACGAGCTGTCCGAGAAATTGCTTTCTGCCGATGAACAACAAACGGAAATCGCGCAATTGGAGCAGCAATCAGGAATGTTGGAAGTGCAAGCCCACGCGCTTGCTGATAAACTGACTGAAAGTCGACAGCGTGTCCTTCCCGATATCGTTACCCAAGTGCTTGCGATACTGAATGAGGTTGGGATGCCCGAAAGCCGCTTGGTTATCGAGCTGACCCCCGTAGCCGATGGTACACTACGACCCAACGGGCAGGATGAAGTGTCGTTTCTTTTCTCGGCAAATAAGGGGCAGGAACCGCAACCCGTGAACAAAGTAGCTTCGGGAGGGGAGTTGTCCAGGCTCATGCTAGCCATTAAATCGATCGTGGCACGATCGTCCGCATTGCCCACCATCATCTTTGATGAGATTGATACGGGCATTTCGGGCGAGGTAGCCCTTAAGGTCGGGAATACAATGGAAGCGTTGTCAACTCATATGCAAGTTGTCGCCATTACGCACTTGCCACAGATTGCTGCCAAGGGCGAAACCCATTTCAAGGTTTATAAAGCGGATGACGGAGACAAAACGTATACGCATATCACGCCTTTGACAGAGGAGCAGCGTGTGTTGGAGATAGCACAGATGCTGAGCGGGGCAAATCCGGGGGATACCGCCATACGACATGCCACCGAGTTGTTGAATGCTTAAGCAGACATTATTGAAAAAAGTAGTACTTTTACACGCTAGGTCTCCATCGGGGTACTAAATGATAAAGAAAAACAAGTGATAATTTAATATACACCATGGTGTTGCCGACGAAGATGACGAAAATCGGGTCGAGTTGCCAGCACCGGAAACTAAAAAACCACAGACTATGTCCCACAACCTGTTGAAAGGAAAAAAAGGAATTATTTTCGGTGCGCTGGATGAAAAATCCATTGCTTGGAAGACGGCACAACGCTGCGTGCAGGAGGGTGCTGAAATTATCTTGACGAATGCGCCCGTCGCCCTGCGTATGGGTACGATCAACGAACTGGCAAAAGAATGTAACAATGCGCCGGTAATTCCTGCTGATGTGACGAATCAAGAGGATGTTGATAATTTGTTTGACCAAGCCTTGGCACATTTTGGTGGAGGGGTGGATTTTATCCTGCATTCCATCGGAATGAGTATCAACGTTCGTAAGGGGTTGGACTATACGCAGAATAATTACGATTTTACCCATAAAGCGATGGATATTTCGGCGTTAAGCCTGCACCGCGTGCTCGCCACCGCCATGAAGAAAGACGCTATTAACGAATGGGGCTCGGTTGTTGCCCTTACTTATATTGCAGCACAGCGTGTATTCCCTAGCTATAACGATATGGCAGATGCCAAGGCATTGTTGGAAAGCATCGCACGCAACTTTGGTTACCAGTATGGTGTAAAGAAGCACGTTCGGGTCAATACGATCAGTCAGTCACCTACACAAACCACTGCAGGCTCAGGAGTCAAGGGCTTTGATGGGTTTATTTCGTATGCCGATAAGATGTCGCCACTGGGCAATGCTACGGCAGATCAATGCGCGGATTACGCTGTAACCCTATTCTCTGACTTCACGCGGATGGTAACTATGCAGAACCTGTTCCATGACGGTGGGTTTTCGTTTACCGGAGTAAGCCAAGCTATTATTGACTGGTTTGGCGATAAGGAATAATTCAGAATCTGGGATGGAAAAAGGACTCCGCACGGTGTAGGTACGCCGTGCGGTTGTTTTTTTTTGGTAGGTTAGGCTGAAACGAAGAACTCGAATTTTTGGCGAGCCTTGGGTTTAGTGTCAAGTCCTTTATTTTCCGGCCTTTTTCCAATCCGATAATCCGATCGGAAAACTCGACAGTGAGATGAAGTCTCTTCTTTTTCTTTCCGTGTACGACCTCTTTACCGCAACGCGTCCCACAGTATTTCAACGGGGTGATAGGCCCTGCGGTGGGTTCCATCTTTTATCTGGTGGCGGCAGCTTGTTCCCGGTGCTGCGATAAGTACTTCCTCGGGCGTTTGGCGTACGGCGGGGAGCAAAACCAGTTCGCCCACTTTCATCGACACCTCGTAATGTTCCTTTTCGTAGCCGAATGAGCCCGCCATACCGCAGCAACCAGATGGGATGACTTCAACCTTGTGGCCTTGCGGGAAGGCCAATATTTTTTCCGTTGCGCCGACGAGGTGGTAAGCCTTTTGGTAGCAGTGCCCATGCAGTTTGATTTGTCGTGGGGTATGCCCGAAGCGTTGGCGATCTATCCGACCCCGTGCCATCTCGGCTGCGAGGAATTCATCGACTAACAAGGCATGTTTGGCCAGTTTCTTTGTAGCAGGTAGTAATTCCGAGTCGACCAAATCCGGATATTCGTCGCGAAAGGTTAGAATAGCCGACGGTTCGATGCCGATTAGGGGTACGTCAGCGGAGATGAGATCTTTCAAGTATCGAACATTGTCGTTTGCAATCGCTTTCGCTTTTCGCACCAAACCTTTGGAAAGGTACGTGCGACCGCTTTCCAGATGTTCAGCCAGTTTCACGTCATAGCCTAAGGCTGTGAGCAGCCGATAGGTCGTCTGCCCGATGTGGAGGTCGTTATAATCCGTAAACTCATCGCAAAACAGGTAGACCTCCGGACGCTTTTCGGTATCCCTTAGCTTCGCACGTTCACGTGTTATCCACTTTCGTAAAGTGGTTTTTCCAACTTCCGGCAAGGAACGGTCCCGTGCAAAACCGAGCATCTTTTTGACCACAGACGAGGATGTCCGATTGTTGATTATCGCGTTGTACAGCCAAGGGAAATATGAGGCTAATTGTTGCGACTTGGTAAAATTGGCGATAACCCAAGCTCGAAACGGTGTGCCATTAGCGTCGTAGTAGTGTTGTAGGAATTCGGCTTTCATCTTGGCGATATCAACCTCTGATGGGCACTCGGATTTGCAGCCCTTGCAGCTAAGGCAGAGGTCCATCACTTCCTTGATTTCGTGGTGATCAAAGCGGTTGGCCTTGGTCGATTGGGTCAGGAATTGGCGCAAGATATTAGCTCGGGCACGGGTGGTGTCTTTCTCATCGCGCGTGGCCATATACGAGGGGCACATGGTGCCTCCGGTAATATGTGTTTTTCGGCAGTC
>CAZXSL010000071.1:0-14122 GCA_964643235.1 uncultured Sphingobacteriaceae bacterium
TTTCTGATTGTTTCAACGTCCCGTCGGCGTCCATCTTGACTACTTTGAGATCTTCTTCGCCCACTTTTTCCAAGCTTATTTCATAATAAGCCTCTTTTTCTTCCGGCTCTACGAGGTAGGCGGTTGAAACCGTCCAACCGGTGTATTCTTCTGCAGCCAATGCTGTTTTGATCCCCTGGGGCAGATTTTCCGGCTCAATCAAGGTGCGCTTGTCATTTTCCTGCGTAGGGGTCTGCATCTCGTTGTTTACTGTCATGTGTTTCAAAACAGCTTCTTCTGCTTCATTTGCGTTTGCAATAGTCCATCCGGCTACGGCTAAAACGGCTACTAACATCATCTTTTTCATCTTGTCTGTTTTTTTAAAAGGTAAACGATAAAATAATTTAACCAATTTGTACAAACCAGTAGTGGAATTTTTGTGCCAAGACGTTAAATCCCTAAATGAAAAGTAAGAAATACAGGTTTGGCTTTAGGTACTAGTAGACAGGGTTCTACACTTGTGGAAATTTTGCACACAAGAAGTTGGGGATGCCAAAGTAGTATACTGCTTTGCGGTTCCTCTCATGCGCCACGTAGAATCTTCTCTATTTTCCGGCCTTTGGCCAGCTCGTCCACCAATTTGTCTAGGTATCGGACCTGCTTGGTTAGTGGGTTGTCAATCTCCTCAATACGATATCCACAGATAACACCGGTAATCAGTAGAGCGTTGGGATGTAGGTTAGCACGTTGGAAAAATGTCTCGAATGTCACCTTCTCATCAATAAGTGCCTGTAATTGCTGCTCGTCAAAGCCTGTCAGCCATTCGATGACCTGTTGCAATTCTTCCTTTGTCCTCCCTTTTCGCTCCACTTTTGTGACGTAGTGGGGATATACCGAGGCAAAGGTCATGGTGGCAATACGTTGGTGGTGTACTTCGGACTTGTCCATGTCTTATGCTTTTTTGGTAGATAGACAAAGGTATTCAATCTTGATTAATTAAAGCAAAATAGAGGTAAACCTCCGATTTCATGAATAATTGTACCCCAATTTTGATGCGAATAACCCGTCCAGAGTTTTAAATCAATCGGTTGCACAACTTTTTTCAACCATAGTCGGGATTATTTTAGTACACTTGTAAATTCGTTTACGGTCAGGCAGGGTGTGCTGGTAAAAACAGGGCAATTTGTCTGGGGGCGGAACGCGAATCCACTGAATTAACCTTTATTGTATGAATGCAAATCTTTCTGCCAATCGCAACTCCACGGTTGGGCCTATGATCATTATCGGAGCTTTGTTTTTTATTTTTGGGTTTGTTACTTGGTTAAACTCCCTGCTTATCCCGTATTTGCGGATTGCCTGTGAGCTGACCGAGGTCCAATCCTATTTTGTTACATTTGCCTTTTATATTGCGTATTTGGTCATGGCACCGGTTTCTACTTGGGTGCTAAATAGGTTTGGATTTAAAAAGGGTATGGGTATCGCCTTGGGCATCATGGCATTCGGTGCCTTGCTCTTTATCCCGGCAGCCATCATACGCACCTATCTATTGTTTTTGATCGGGTTGTTTGTAATGGGGGGCGGATTAGCCATTTTACAAACAGCTTCAAACCCTTATATCACAATTCTGGGGCCCGTTGAAACAGCTGCCCGCCGTATTTCCATCATGGGTATTTGTAACAAGCTGGCAGGCGCGGCTGCGCCTATTATCCTTGGGATGTTCCTTAACCTTGATGAGGCCGACAGCATTTCCCAACAGGTTAGTAGCCTGAGCCCCGAGGCATATTCCCAGGCACTGGATCAAGTGGCTATGCAGGTTGTGAATCCGTATATCGGTATCGTCATTGTCTTATTGATACTGGCGTTTTGGGTTTCCAATTCAAACCTTCCTGATGTGTCAGGCGACGAGGAGGAAACGGCAGACCACGAGACGGTTTCTGCAAGTAAGAAAAGTGTCTTCGACTTTCCGCATGTTATACTCGGATTTGTGGCTCTATTCTTTTATGTCGGGGTTGAGGTCATCGCCGGAGATACGATTATCGCCTATGGCGTTTCACTAGGGATACCATTAGCTACTGCAAAGTACTTTACAGGCTTTACTATGGTTGCAATGGTCATCGGGTATATCATCGGGATATTGGCTATCCCAAAGTTTTTCTCCCAGGAAACGGCGTTGAAAGCTTGTGCGATATTCGGTATTGCGTTGACCATTGGTATCGTGACCACAGACGGTATGGTTTCTCTGGTCATGGTCGGTCTGTTGGGACTGGCAAACTCACTGGTATGGCCTGCGATTTGGCCATTGTCCCTTAAAGGGGTTGGTAAGTTTACCAGTGCAGCGTCCGGTTTGCTAGTCATGGGTATTGCCGGTGGCGCGGTTTTACCATTGGTATATGGCCAACTTGCAGATACCGTAGGTACTACACAAGCATATTGGGTTGCCTTGCCTTGTTATTTGTTTATCCTGTACTATGGAGTCAAGGGGCATAAGGTAGGAAAGGGATAGCTCGTAGAGAAACAGATGCTATGCCCGATTTTAATGTTAGGCTAGTGGGTAGTTAAGCCAGGGAGCGGAACTCACAGTTTGTCATAATTATTCGATGGGAATACCGATGGTGGCACATTTGGAAAAGTTTAAATTCTACGTCCTGCTGGGGGGGTTGTTTACTGCCGGATGTGTCGGTAATACCGAACAACAAGCCACTGATTCGACGGCCATTCAGTATGTGGAACCGCCTGATCCCTATCCTGTATCGGATTCGGTTTGGGATGTGGTACAAAAGGGGATAAACCTGAGCTTTGCTTCCGTCGATGTCCAATACCCGCAGTCAGCACCTCCGCAAAAGGAACAGATCGTAGCCAATTGGCGTTCGGTAGGTTGGCGGGGTGAGCGGGTGCATACACAAGCCGTCTTGTGGACAAGCGAGGCATTACGGGAAGTGCGTTTATCGGTCGATAAGCTAGCTGATGAGGCAGGCAACGAGATAGCTCCCCAACACATCAAAACCGAATACCTTCGCTACGTCTTGACCGATCATCTAGGCGATTTGGAAAACGGTTGCGGAATCCCTGCGGGTCTTGACACATCCATTGTGGCGGATGTCATTGATAACACCCAGTACTTGGATATACGGGAACGTACCACTCGGCCGATATGGCTCAGCGTCAGTATTCCGCAGGATGCGATACCGGGAATATACAGTGGCGTGTTACGGGCCGAGACATCCAGAACTACATCCACTCGGGAGCGGGTAGCCGAAGTACCGTTCCAAATCGAGGTATTACCACATGTCCTGCCTGAGCCCCAGGATTGGACTTACCACTTGGATTTGTGGCAAAATCCGTTTTCTGTGGCCCGATACTACCAGGTAAGAATATGGAGTGATGACCACTTCCGTGCGATGCGACCGTATATGAAACGGCTGGCAGATGCGGGACAAAAAGTCATTACGGCGAGTATCATCCACGACCCGTGGAACAGTCAAACCTACGATGTATACCGCAGTATGGTCAAGTGGACGAAGCGTACAGACGGGACATGGGTTTATGATTTTGCCAATTTCGACCGTTGGGTGGAGTTCATGATGGGTTTTGGAGTCGATAAACTGATCAACTGTTATAGCATGATCCCCTGGAACCTCAAATTCTATTATTACGATGAGGCTTCGGGCAAGGAGGCCGTCCTAATAGCCGAGCCGGGGTCGCCCGAATACCGCGACCATTGGCTGCCCATGCTGACTGATTTTGCGCGCCACCTCAAAGCTAAAGGCTGGTGGGACATCACAACTATCGCCATGGATGAGCGGCCCATGGAAGCCATGCAGCACGCCATTGCGGTCATTAAAGAGGCTGACCCGGACTTCAAGGTGTCCCTGGCAGGCAGCTATCATCCCGAGCTCGCTGACGAACTGGTCGATTTCAGTATTACCTCCCCTGAGTCGATGGATGAAGAAACACTACGTCGGCGGAATGAATTAGGCTACACCACCACATTTTATACTTGTTGCGTGGAGCCCAAACCCAATACATTTACTTCATCGCCTTATGCCGAGGCAACATGGTTGGCTTGGCATGCCTTGCATAAAGGATACGGAGGCTACCTGCGATGGGCTTACAACAGCTGGAACGAACGTCCGCTTTGGGACAGCCGATACGGCACCTGGGCAGGCGGAGATACCTATTTGGTGTATCCCGGATTCCGTACTTCCGTACGTTTTGAGCGCTTGCGTGAGGGAATCCAGGATTATGAGAAATTCATGATCGTCCGTCAACGACTTCGGGAGCAGGGACGTGTGGACGACCTCGCCCGCTTGGAAGAAGTACTTGCGTTGTTTTCATTGGATACCTTGGATTCGACAGCTGCAGCAGAGTCAGTAAACTATGCGAAAAGCGTATTGAACAGTTTTTGAGCCGCCGGACTAGGCAGAGCCAAAACAGAGAGCGTATGGTAGTAGTTGAAATAGCAGCAATTGCGCCTGTTTTTCCTACACTACTTTGTTGAGTGCAGGAAAACAGGTCTTTGTGAAACAAAAAGTCGTTTGCTTGTGAGGTGGTTGACCAATGGGTACACTCACATTTACTTCGAGCCGAGCTGATCGTTTTGCGTCTTCGACCCCGAATTCTGTTTTATTAAAACGCTTTTGAATCTGGATAATTGTGTGCGTTTTGTAAAAAATATGTCAACCTATGAAGCGGCGTATCCGCACTTCCCTAAAATGTTCTCGTAGTCCTTGTCTGGGTCTTTGCCGCGGTAAGCGTTACTGCTGTTAGGGGGCTTGTAGTATGACAGCCCAAACGGTACTCCATACTTTCCTATTCCTAACTTTTTTATAGATTTGTGTATTCCCCAGCTGTTCGGATTTTGAGTAGCCGGGTCGGTATGTAAACTAACAACGTTTATTGAAAAATTAATTTCCATGATTATGAAAAGAAATGTTTGCTTGGCGGCACTACTTGCCGTATTATTGGTAGCGATGGGCCATGATTCATCTGCACAAATCAGGGTTCCGCCAGCTAGTAGCGCACAGAAAGTGACCCAAGGTCTTGGTATTAACAACGTCGAATTGGTCTATAATCGGCCCAGTATGCGTGGTCGACAAATATTTGGCGATTTAGTCCCTTACGGATCAGTATGGCGGACAGGGGCTAATACTGTTTCTGCAATAACCTTTGCCGAAGACGTGACTGTCGCCGGGCATGAGGTGCCAGCGGGCACGTATGGTATCTTGTCTATCCCCACCGAGCGCGAGTGGACCATCATCCTGAGTAAAAACAGTACGCAGTGGGGCTCATATACATATAATGCCGACGAAGACCAACTACGCTTTACCGTGCGACCGGTAAACTTACCAACTGCTGTGGAAACGTTTACCATTGATTTTTCGGATGTTACCCCCAGTAGCTTGCGGTTGAATATCAGCTGGGAAAACACAAAAGTGAGCTTTGATGTGACGGTCGATCAGGATGAGCAAATTATGGCATCCATCGACCGGGCTATGGGAGCGCAAAAACCATATTTGCAGGCCGCACAATATTACTATAACAACGACAAGGATATCGTTAAAGCACTAGAATGGGTAAACGAAGCGGAAAAAGCCAATGACACAGCACCGTATATTAAATATTGGAAGTCCCTGATACAGCTGAAGGGCGGCGACAAGGCCGGTGCGATCGAAACAGCTACACGGGGGATGAATCTTGCCCGGCAAGCCAATAATGCAGAATATGTCAAACTGCACAGCGAGGTTATCGAGCAAGCTAAGCAATAAGCAACGATATAGCTAAAAGAAAGAAGGATAGTCCAGTTAGGATTATCCTTTTTTTATGGGTTTAGAATTCGTCATTTAACAGTTCTTCCAGCTCCTCGTGGGTGATATTCATGTTGACGTTGCCATTCTTAGCAAATGAAATCTGTCCCGTTTCTTCCGATACGACTACAGCTATGGCGTCGCTGACTTCCGTGACACCGATTGCGGCCCGGTGCCGGAGGCCGAAGTGCAGGGGTAGATCCTCACTATCCGATAAGGGTAAGACAGAACCGGCTGTTTTGATTTTGAAATCCACGATAACAGCTGCACCATCATGCAGGGGGCTTTGTTTCTGGAAGATGGTTTCCAGCAAACGCTTGGATAAGTGAGCGTCAATATATTCGCCGCTAGTCTGGTAGTATTCCTCGTCATAAAACTTGGAGAACACAAGTAAAGCCCCGGTGTGGGACTTGGACATGCTTCTGCAAGCGTCGATGATGGGTTTTAGGTGGACCCGATTATCGCGTTCGCGCGCACGCTTGCCTACGAAAACCGAAAAAAGATACTTGCGTCTACCCATTGAGATGTTTCGGCCGAGGTGGATGAGAAATCGTCGGATTTCCTGCTGGAAGACTACAACAAGTGCCAAGGGGCCAATGCTGAAAAATCCACTCAAGATGGGAGCAAGTAAGTCCATTTGTAGCTCCTGGGCGATACGAGACACCAAAAAGATAAGCCCCAATGCCAAGAAGATGTTGAGTGCAATAGTACCTCGGATTAGCCCGTATATATAATACAGGATAACGGCGACAAGCATAATGTCGATTACATCCAGTAATCGGATATTAAAAAAGCTGATATCGAGGCCTCCCATGATGAACGCAAGTTATAAAAATATTACTAATGTTATGATGTATCGGCTAAAATTACGGTCAGCTTGCGATACGTCAATGCCCCATGGTACTTCACGCTTTCGATAGGGTTTAGTACATTTGCGTATTACAACAGCTAGTTACATTTATCATTATGGCAAGACTTTCCGTCAATATCAATAAGATCGCTACTCTGAGAAATTCCAGGGGAGGCGACAATCCTAATGTTTTGCAAGCTGCCCTGTCTTGCGAACAGTTTGGTGCACAGGGTATAACGGTACATCCGCGGCCCGATGAGCGGCATATACGTTACCAGGATGTGTATGACCTGAAAGAAGCAATACAAACCGAGTTGAATATCGAAGGGAATTGCCGTGAGGATAGATTCGTGGATTTGGTGTTGGCAACCTTGCCAGCACAGGTAACCCTGGTGCCCGATGAGCCCGGACAAATCACATCCAATCACGGTTGGGACACCATCAAGCACCGGGCTTATTTACAAGAAATGTGTGCTTTGTTCAAGTCGGCCGGTATACGTGTATCTATCTTTGTAGATCCGGACCCCGTGATGGTAGCCGGTGCAGCCGAAACAGGGACAGACCGGGTGGAGTTATATACGGAAGCCTACGCCATGGGCTTTGGGCAATCGCCCGAGCAGGCCATTGCTCCTTATGTCGCGGCGGCTCAAAAAGCTATCGAAACGGGGCTGGGACTAAACGCCGGACATGATCTGGATTTACACAACCTGGGCTATTTTAACCAACATATCCCGCAGTTGGAAGAAGTCAGTATCGGCCATGCTTTGATTTCCGATGCATTATATTTGGGGTTAGAGCAAACAATCTCACGCTATTTGGCTTTATTAAAATAAAACACGATCTATTCGTACTAATTTTTTAGTTTTACCAAAGGAAATATGTTTTGGGGCTTCAAACCACACCTGGGATCTGCTCGCATATACCAAAAAAGAAACGTTATGAACTATTTGAAAAGAGTGCCTTTTGCCTTGGTCTTAGTAAGCGGGCTGCTTTGGACTGCGCAGGCCCAAGATGTAATTACACTGTCCAATGAACAACCCGAAGCGGGTAAGCCCATACACTTCACGTTGCAGTCGGCTGAGGCGGCATCAGGATACTCAGCACAGATCTTCGTGTTTCATCCCTCTGGATATAACGCCGATGATATGGTATTGGACGGACTAAACGGAACGTTCCTTCTGCCTGATAGTGCAAGTGCCTTTTTGGTAAATTATACTGCAGACGGCACGGAAAAGAAATCAGGTAGGGCATCGTTTGTTTACCGGGATGGCAAACCCGTGCAGGGTGCGCATCATGCCTATTTCATGATATATGATGGGTTTGGGGAGTATTTTTCCAACATTGAGAGCGATAGCGAGCGGTCGCTGTCCTATTTAGAACGAGAATTCGAGGCTTATCCCGAATCCAAGGAAAAATTCTGGTCTGCATACCTAAGGAAATTGCCGGATGGCGACAAGAAGGACGAAGCGCGGCAAGCGGCCGAAGCACAGGTAGCAGCTGCATTTGGTAATCCGGAAAGTACAGAAAAAGAACTCCGGGAAGCTTTCGCCTTGTTGGGTATCTTTGGCGATCGCGAAGCCGTTGATTCGTTGACCAAGCTGACCATCGAGCGCTACCCGAATGGTATCACGGAAAACTTGGGTCTGTTTAGCGAGTTCAGGAGTGAATCCGACTATGCGAAGAAAACCGAATTATACAACCAGATGATGGGTGTCCAAAGCGAAATCCCGTCATCTACTCTCCAGTTTATGCATGGCGAGATGGCTAAGGCTGCAGCTGGCGCCGGTGATATCGAAAAGCTGGATGCCTACGTTGCGGCCATAACGAATCCGTCGACACGCGCAAGTACGCTGAATAGTATCGCTTGGCCAATGGCTGAGCGGGGAGAAGAACTCGATTTGGCAGAAAGACTGTCTCGGCAAGCTGTCGAAATTATTGAGGGGCTAGTCGTAGATGCGGAAGCCAGCAAGCCGGCCACCACGACGTTGTCACAATGGCAACGCCAATTGAATAGCTATTCATCGCCAACATTCATGGACACCTATGCCTTGATTCGATATAAGCAAGGCGAACTGGACGACGCATTGGCTTACCAGCGTCGTGCCGTCGGCGAATATAATAATGCCGATATCAATGAGCGGTTCATCCAGTACCTGAGCGAGTCGGGGCTGGTCGATGGCGCATTGGAAGCTGGCGAACAAGCTGTCAAAAAAGGGAAGGCAACGGCCCAAGCTAAGGATTACCTTTGGGAGGCCTACCAGTCGTCTGGTAAAACCGAGCAGGAGTTTGCCGATTACTATGCAAGTCTGGAAGCCGAGTACTTGGAAATCTTACGTGGCCAGCTGATAAGCCAATTGCTTGATGAAGAAGCGCCTCAATTTGAGTTGAAAAACCTAGATGGCGAGTCGATAACCAGCCAGTCTATGCTTGGCAAGGTGTATGTTGTTGATTTTTGGGCAACATGGTGTGGACCATGCCTAGCCTCATTTCCGGCAATGCAAACTGCCGTTAACCAATATGCCGATCGTGAGGACGTCGAATTCCTGTTTGTGAATACTTGGGAGAACATCCCTAACCGTGAAGAAGCGGTAGCTAAGTTCATTGCGGATAACGAGTACCCATTCCATGTGCTGTTTGATACGGTCGACGAAGCACGGCAATTTGACGTGGTTAGTGCTTACAAAGTAAGCGGCATCCCAACCAAGTTCGTGGTCGATAAAGAAGGTAAAATACGGTTTAAAGCGGTCGGCTATAGTGGCTCGTCGGAAGAAGAAGTACATAAGCTAAATGTCATGATCGACTTAGCTACGAATCCACCCTCGGCAGGAACTGCCGGGGAGTAGGGGGGCAGCAATTACGGCAAGAAACGGCTTCTATATCTAAATTTTCCACCGAATTTGCGGGTTTTGCCATTGGTGCGATTGGAGAAATCTTTAATGGTCAATATTTTAGATTTCTCCACTTTGCTTGGCTACGTTCGGAATGATATTTCTTGGCGCAGCCCCGTACCTTACTTAATCCCCATGAAAATCCGGTTCCACCTGATTTTACTAAGGAACGAGCCGTCTTTGTCCCAGCTTAACCATACGAATAACGCTTTCCCGACGATGTGATCCTCGGGTACGAAGCCCCATTCGCGCGAGTCAAGTGAGTTGTGCCGGTTGTCGCCCATCATCCAATAGTAGTCCATTTGGAAGGTGTATGAATCCACCTTGTTGCCATTGATGTAGTAGCCGTCCGTACGCTGCTCCACTTCGTTGCCCTCGTATACCCGTATTGCACGTTCATACATGGGGAAAGTCAGGCTGTCAAGCGTGACGGTCCAATCCCGCTTCGGGATGATAATCGGCCCCATGTTGTCAATGTTCCAAGGATGGAGGCTGCTTTTAGGGAAGGTCGACCCGTCTGGCGAATCGGCAGAGAATATCCGGGGCTCTACTTTGGTCACAATCGGCCAGTTTTCGATTTCCTCCAGCTGGTCATCTGTCAGGAAAAGATGGTAGTAAGGTGCTCCCGGAAAGGTACCCCACTCGATACGCATATCGTGCAAACGTTGCGGGTTTAGCGCGGTACCATCCGTGTAAACAAAATAATCCATTTGTTTTTGAGGAGGGTTTATGCCTTGTCCGCCATTGACGAATACCTGAGCATCCCGCATGGAGATGGTGTCGCCAGGAATACCAATAGCACGTTTGATGTAGTTTTCGCGTTTGTCGACGGGGCGATTGTATGGGGCATCTGCCTCCATGGGATAGTTGAATACCACGACGTCATCCCGTTCAATTTTCTGGAAACCCGGCAGGCGTTTATAATCTATCTTGATGCCTTCCCAATACGCTTTGGTACCTGTCAACGGCATGGAATGGTGAGCAAAAGGGAAAGCAACCGGGGTCATCGGTACCCGTGGGCCGTAGTTTAACTTGCTGACAAAAAGGAAGTCGCCAACCAACAGGCTTTTTTCCATCGAGCCCGATGGAATAACGTAAGCCTCGATTAAAAATCCGCGAATCAGTGTTGCCGCTACGACGGCGAATACAATTGCATCTGCCCATTCCCGGGCAACGGTTTTTTTGTAGGGATATTGCTTTTTGAATTCGGGAGTCGCCGATTGGCCCAAGTAAACCACACTTTGGTCATTGCCCCATACCGGAAGGATAATGAAAGGAACGAGAATCGTGGCAGCGTATTCCCAAAACCTGCGCTTACCAAAGCTCTTTACCAAATCCAAGTACAGCCCGAAAAACACAAAAATGTTAACGATGGGCACCAATAACAGGGCTACCCACCATGCAGGCCGGCCAACTAGTTTGGTAATCACGTATTCCCGATAAATGGGAATCAAGCTTTCCCAACCCGGACGTCCGGCTTTGATAAACAATTTCCAAAGGCCGTAATGGACAGCAAGTAATAAAACAGCAAAGATGATATATCCCATGAGTTAAAGTCGTTTTTATCAAATCGGCAGTCGGTCGCACCATGCTCCGATACGGATGTAAAAAGCACGTGCAAAGTTAATGTTTATGCCGAAATACACTTGTTATTATTCAAAATCAAAAATTTCAGTTACTTGGTAAAAGCCCGTTTTACCATGTAGCCACTCGGCAGCGATAATGGCTCCATACGCAAATCCCGCCCGGCTATGTGCCGTGTGTTTCAGCTCAATCTGGTCTACTTCCGAACTGTATAGGACCGTGTGCGTGCCGGGAACCTCGTCGATACGGTGGCTTTCAATCAGCAACTCATCCGCTTTGGGCACCGATTCCTCGCCTTCGCCTACCAAGTTGTTTATCCACCGTGTTTTGGAGCCCAGTTCACCTATGATACCTTCCGCAATGGTAATGGCTGTGCCACTGGGCGAATCCAATTTATGCGTGTGGTGGATCTCCTCGACCTGTGCATCGTACTGCTCGTATGGGGCCATTGCTTTTGCAAGCAATTTATTGATGTGGAAAAACACGTTGACCCCGATACTGAAATTAGACCCGTACAAGAACGCATTGTTACTGTTCTCATATTTCTCCTTGATGGTGGCGAGGTGTTCGTACCATCCCGTGGTGCCGACAACTAACGGGAGCCCGGCTTCGAAACAGAAATTGATGTTGCCTAAAGCAGCATCGGGTGTACTGAAATCAATGGCCAAATCTGCTCCTTGCACATCTTGGGCGCTAAGCGAAGAACGGTTGTGCTCATCCACAATAAGGTGGATGTCATGGCCGCGTTTGATGGCGAATTTTTCAATCAATTGGCCCATTTTGCCGTAGCCGAGTAGTACGATATTCATGACTTTCGGATTGTCTATGTTTTTAATTTGATTTCAAGGGATTGGCGGTTTTACTTGCCAACATACAAACATAGTATAAAATGTGGAAACTGAAATTAGATTAAACCATATTTTGGTGGGAGACGGGAGGCTGAAGACCGAAGACGGAACAAAGAACAAGGGTAAATAAAATAACGAATGAATCTAACGGAGTGAGACCCCGATGCCGCTACCCGTTTCGGGACTTCACATCGTTCAGCATCTCACATCTCACGTCTCACGCCTCAATCCGCCCTTTCAATGGATGTTAAACGTTACCTTGATGCCTGGGCTATAGGGACTGAAGGCAAACGCTTGGGGATGGTTAGGTAGGATTGTTGGCGATATGTTAAACGAAAGGTCGTCGCTAACGCTCCAGCGGTTTTTGAGCATAAAATCTACATAAGCTTCGATGGCGTTCAATGCATGCCAGCCTACGGTAACCAAGACGGTCAGGTCTCGATTTCTCCGGTAAAAATCCTTGGCACTGATCAAATGTTGGGTGCTGTAATTCTGGTAGGTCGGGTTGAGAAATGCATCGTTGTTAGCCGTGCGGTACTGCAATTCGGTTAGTAATTCTTTATAATACCGGTGGTTGAACTCGAAGACAAGTCCGGCGGTCACATAGCCGCCATAGATAACTGGCACCTTGATCCACCACAATCCGCCATTGGTATATTGCCCCCACCCGGGTATAATTGCCGAACGCACCCAGACCCTTTTAGTTTGTGCTTCGAGGGCCAAACGTGCTGAATCCTTGAAAATGGTTTCCTCTGCCGCTTCGCGTTCCATGCGTTCACGCGCACGTCGCTGGCGACGAGTCTCTTCTTGCGTAGTGTCCTGCTGTACCGACAGGCTGTCCTGTACAGAAGGGATGGAGTCGCGTTGTAGTTCGCCTGTCTCCTGTGCATATACATGCGTGGAAAACACGCTCATTAAGAGTAGTATAGCGGGGACGGCCAGCTTCATTACCAATCCAATAATTCCAAAATCCGTCCGAGGTCTTCTTCCGAGTGGAACGGAATTTCGATGGCACCCGACCCCGTTTTGCCCGATACTTTTAGCCGTACCCGTGATGAGAGGCGCGAAGCCAGGTCGTCTTCTATTTTTTGATATTGGAAAGACAGCGCTTTGGTATCGGGCTTAGCGGATTTCTTGGGTAGGCCTTGTCCCTACAAGGCTTTTGTCAATTCTTCCGTTTTGCGCACGGATAGGCCTTTTTGGACGATTTCACGGTATACATAAAGTTGTTTGTCTACCTCGTTAAGCCCTACAATAGCTCGGGCATGACCCATACTGAGCTGTCCATCGCGAATAGCCGCTTGGATAACCGGAGGCAGTCTGAGCAGGCGCAGGTAATTCGTTACCGTCGTCCGGTTTTTACTTACCCGTTCTCCCAGCTCTTCTTGTTTCAGGCCTACTTCGTCTATCATCCGTTGGAAGCTCAGGGCTACTTCGATGGCGTTCAGATTTTCGCGCTGTATGTTTTCAATCAAGGCCATTTCCAGCATCTGCTGGTCGTTGGCCGTCCGCACGTAAGCGGGTATTTCTACCAGACCGGCCAGTTTGGATGCGCGTAAGCGCCGTTCGCCACTGATTAGTTGGTAGGTGCCATCGTCATTTTTCCTAACCGTAATGGGTTGTATCAACCCTTGTAGCTTGATGGATTCGGATAACTCATGCAAAGCTTCCTCATCAAAATCCGTGCGGGGCTGGAATGGGTTTATCTTGATTTTATCGACTTGTATCGTGCCGATTCCTTCTCCCCGGGTTTGTTTCGCCGGGATATCGCCCACAGCTTTTTCGGGTAGGTCTTTCTTGATGTCTTCTGAGTCATTCAGTAGAGCACCTAACCCTTTTCCCAATCCTATTTTCCGTTGTTGTGCAGCCATATCCTTAAACACTTACCTCTTCTTTTTTTACATCCAAAAGTCCGTTTTTCTGCAACACTTCGCGAGCCAAGTTCAAATAGTTGATAGCACCCTTACAGTTGGCATCGTGCATAATGACCGATATGCCGAAGCTGGGTGCTTCGCTGAGCCGGGTATTGCGTTGTATGATGGTGTCAAATACGAGGTTGTCGAAATGCGAGCGCACCTCTTCAACCACTTGGTTTGACAACCGTAGACGCACGTCATACATCGTCAATAGGATGCCCTCAATCTCCAATTGCGTATTCAAACGGTTTTG
>CAZXSL010000072.1:0-14098 GCA_964643235.1 uncultured Sphingobacteriaceae bacterium
ACGCCCATTTTCCTGCGTCAGGAAGATGGGCGTTACATTGTTTTGGCCGCTCGACTAGTTGATCGCGTCCCCGTCGAGGAGAATGACCTTGAGCGTGAGGTCCCCCGGTCTGCCGATCTCACCGACGCCGCCATCAGCCCAAGTCACGTCGATTAACAGCCGGCCGATTTCGTAATCGTAGCGGTAGGCCAAGCCCCCGTAAACGGTTGTCAGGGGTTCGAATATCCCGTCGCCAAAGGAAATATCAACCAGTACCGTGCCGTTTTCAAAGATCGGCTGGTCGATTTCAGGAATGTTCATTGAATACGTCCAATGATCTCTTGCCGCATTCGGTGTCCATTGGTTTGACGCCACATCAAACCACAGCGAACGTGCGTTGTTGTAGTAGGTTCTTTCAATCACTTCTGTCTTTTGGCACGAGGACAGGGCTACCGTACCCAGTAGCGCAATGGCAATGTAAATGGCTTTTTTCATACGAACTAGAATTTAAAAATGGGTGCTCGCTGTGTGCGCGCTTCTAAGGATATGACAAATACTGTGCTAGAAAGTTTAATCTGTGTTAAAAACAAAAAAAGAGCAGTATTTCACTTATCAATACTGCTCTTGTTGTTTATATGGGTCTATATATAAGACTCAATACATTTTATTCGTCTTTCTTTTCCTCGGCAATATCGGCGTCCGCCGGTTTTTCCGGTGTTTTCGTCTCCTTGCCTTGGTGGTTGACGGTAATTTCCTCTTTCTTTTTGTCGTAGTCGATGCGCAACACATCCCCTTCGGAAACTTCGCCTTTCAGGATTTCTTCCGCTACGGGGTCCTCGAGGAATTTCTGGATAGCGCGCTTCAGCGGCCGTGCACCGAAGTTATGGTCAAATCCTTTGTCTGCGATAAACTCCTTCGCTTCCTCGGTCAATACGATGGTGTAACCCAAAGCCTCAATACGTGTAAACAGCGCTTTGAGCTCGATGTCGATAATTTGGAAAATATCTTCCTTATCGAGTGAGTTGAATACAATCACGTCATCAATTCGGTTGAGAAACTCAGGTGCAAACGCCCGTTTCAACGCATTTTCAATCACGCTACGCGAGTGTGAATCGGCTTGCTCGGATTTGGCCGTTGTGGTAAACCCAACACCTTGTCCGAAGTCCTTGAGCTGGCGTGCGCCGATGTTCGAGGTCATGATGAGGATGGTGTTTCGGAAGTCGACTTTGCGACCCAGACTGTCGGTAAGCTGGCCTTCGTCCAGTACTTGGAGTAGCAAGTTAAATACGTCGGGGTGGGCTTTCTCGATCTCGTCCAGCAGCACGACTGCATAAGGCTTGCGCCGTACTTTTTCGGTCAGCTGGCCACCTTCTTCGTAACCTACATATCCCGGAGGCGCCCCAACAAGTCGTGAGATGGCAAACTTTTCCATGTACTCACTCATGTCAATTTGGATGAGCGAGTCCTCGCTGTCAAACATGAAGCGAGCCAGTTCTTTGGCCAGTTCTGTCTTCCCGACACCGGTAGGGCCGAGGAAAATAAACGATCCGATAGGCTTTTTGGGATCTTTCAATCCTGCGCGCGTACGTTGTATCGCTTTCACCAGCTTGTTGACAGCTTCATCCTGTCCGATGATACGGCCTTTCATTGAGGTGGCCATACCCAGTAATTTCTGGCTGTCCGATTGCCCTACACGTTGCATCGGGATGCCGGTCATCATCGAAACGACCTCGGCTACGTTATCTTCCGTCACGGTGTAGCGTTTGGTTTTGGTTTCGGCTTCCCATTCCGATTTTTCTTGTTCCAGTTCCTCCAGAAGCTTCTTTTCGGTATCGCGGAGTTTGGCGGCTTCCTCGTATTTCTGGCTCCTTACCACCTTGTTTTTCTCGATTTTGACTTCTTCGATTTTTTCCTCGATGTCAATGATACTCTGCGGCACGTGGATGTTCGTCAGGTGTACCCGCGACCCGGATTCGTCCAGTGCATCGATTGCCTTGTCTGGCAAGAACCGATCGGTAATATACCGTGTTGTCAGGCTCACGCAGGCCTCGATGGCTTCCGGCGTGTAGATCACATTGTGGTGATCTTCATATTTATCTTTGATCCGGTTTAGGATCTCGATGGTTTCGTCGTGCGTAGCCGGTTCAATCATGACTTTCTGGAACCGCCGATCCAAGGCACCGTCTTTCTCGATGTATTGACGGTACTCGTCGAGTGTCGTGGCACCAATACATTGGATGTCGCCTCGAGCCAGAGCCGGCTTAAACATGTTGGACGCATCCAATGAACCGGAAGCACCTCCTGCACCTACGATGGTGTGTATCTCGTCGATGAACAAGATTACATCCGGCGATTTTTCCAATTCGTTCATTACCGCTTTCATCCGCTCCTCAAACTGTCCACGGTATTTTGTGCCAGCAACGATAGAGGCCAGGTCAAGGGTTACCACACGCTTATTAAACAGCACGCGTGACACCTTGCGCTGTACGATACGCAGTGCCAGCCCTTCGGCGATAGCCGATTTACCTACACCGGGTTCGCCGATGAGGATGGGGTTGTTTTTCTTGCGTCGTGATAGGATCTGCGATACACGTTCGATTTCTTTCTCGCGGCCAACGATGGGATCCAACCGGCCTTCCTCGGCGGCTTTAGTCAAATCACGGCCGAAATTATCCAGTACCGGCGTTTTTGATTTGATGTCGGATACTTTTTTGGGCTGACTGAAGTCATCTTCCCTAAAGTCGTCATCGCCCGCCGTAGAACCTGCAGCTTGATCCGTAATACCGGTCTTGTTCTGCTCAACATCGGCTTTGAAAACATCGTAGTTGATGTTGTATTGTTGCAATATCTGCGATGCGATGTTCTCGTCGTCGCGCAGGATGGATAGCAGCAAGTGTTCCGTTCCGATAACGTCGCTTTTGAATATCTTGGCTTCGAGATACGTGATTTTCAATACTTTTTCCGCTTGTTTGGTCAGCGGCATGTTGCCGATAGGCGAACGCGAAACGGATGAACCCCGTACCGCTTCCTCAATGGATTTGCGAAGGCTACCCGTATCGATACCTGCTTGCTTGAGGAGTTTTATAGCCAGTCCGTCGCCTTCACGAATCAGACCCAGCAGCAAATGCTCGGTGCCGATATAGTCGTGTCGAAGGCGGATAGCCTCTTCCCGGCTGTAGGAAATGACATCCTTGACGCGTGGCGAAAATTTAGCTTCCATAGAATATTTACCTTTCTTTATTTTGGAGACGATATAAATGTATGAATAATCTGCTATACGTCCCACATTTCTCCTGTAACTTTTAATCAACAATCAAGCCACGTACCCAAATATAACAAAATGTCAGGTTTATGCCAAGCATTATGTGTATGTTTCTGCCTATATTTGCCGATTAAGGAATATTAGCATAGCATGTCAGACGAAAAAATAATCTTTTCCATGGCGGGAGTCAGCAAGATTCATCCGCCCCAGAAACAAGTTCTCAAAAATATTTATCTGTCGTTTTTCTACGGAGCGAAGATCGGCGTGATAGGTTTGAACGGTTCGGGTAAGTCGTCCCTACTGCGGATTATTGCAGGGGTTGATAAATCATTTCAGGGGGAGGTAGTCTTTTCTCCCGGTTACTCCGTCGGTTTTTTGGAGCAAGAACCCGTTTTGGACGAATCTAAGACCGTACGCGAGGTTGTTGAGGAGGGTGTAGCCGAGGTTTCGGCGCTGCTCGCCGAGTATGAGGAAATCAATGAGAAATTCGGGCTTCCGGAGGTATACGAGGATGCCGATGCCATGGACAAACTATTGGCGCGGCAGGGAGAATTGCAAGACCAAATTGATGCTACGGGCGCTTGGGAACTCGACAGTAAACTCGAGCGAGCCATGGACGCACTACGGTGCCCCGACCCCGACACCAAGGTAGCCACTTTGTCAGGTGGCGAGCGTCGCCGGGTGGCATTATGTCGTTTGTTGCTCCAAGAACCGGATGTTCTCTTGCTTGATGAGCCCACCAACCACTTGGATGCCGAGTCTACCGACTGGCTTGAACAGCACTTAAAACAATACAAAGGAACGGTTATCGCCGTTACCCACGACCGGTATTTCCTTGATAACGTAGCGGGGTGGATATTGGAACTCGACAGGGGAGAAGGCATTCCCTGGAAAGGTAATTACTCCTCATGGCTCGACCAAAAGGCTAAGCGTTTAGCACAAGAGGAGAAAACGGAAAGTAAGCGGCAGAAGACCTTGGAACGTGAGCTGGAGTGGGTGCGTATGGCACCCAAGGCAAGGCATGCCAAATCCAAGGCACGTTTGCATAATTACGAGAAATTAGCTTCGGAGGAAACCCGCGAGCGTGAGGAAAAATTGGAATTGTTTATCCCGCCGGGACCCCGCTTGGGCAATGTCGTCATTGAAGCCCAAGGCGTAAGCAAGTCCTACGGAGATCGCATCTTGTTTGAAGATCTGAGTTTCTCCCTTCCGCCTGCCGGGATTGTGGGCATTATCGGACCCAACGGTGCCGGTAAAACGACCTTGTTCCGCCTGATAACCGGACAGGAGCAACCCGATGAGGGGACCTTCAAAGTCGGTGAAACCGTGGTGCTGGGTTATGTAGACCAGATGCACGACGATTTGGATCCCGAAAAATCCGTTTGGGAAAATATTACCGACGGATTGGATAACCTGATGTTGGGCAACCGGACGGTCAACTCCCGGGCCTATGTGTCCAAGTTTAACTTCAACGGGGCCGATCAGCAGAAGAAAGTGGGCGTCTTGTCTGGAGGGGAGCGTAACCGAGTGCACTTGGCCATCGCGTTGAAGAAAAGCTCAAACGTACTGTTGCTTGACGAGCCGACGAACGATATCGATGTCAACACATTGCGCGCTTTGGAAGAAGGGCTGGAGAATTTCGGAGGCTGTGCGGTAATCATCTCACACGACCGCTGGTTCCTCGACCGGATTTGTACGCATATCCTGGCATTTGAGGGCGATTCACAGGTCTATTTCTTCGAGGGCAACTACTCCGAATACGAGGAAAACCGTAAAAAGCGACTGGGCGATGTTGGTCCAAAACGCATCAAGTATAAAAAACTCGTCAAATAAGCTGAACTAAACGAAAATATGGATACATCCAGATTGCTTACAGCCATTATTGAACATGCTATCGATGGAATTATCACGATCGATAGCCATGGTTTGGTGGAATCGATCAACCCCGCGGCACTGGAACTGTTTGGATACGAAGAACAGGACGTGGTAGGCCGGAATGTGTCCGTATTAATGCCTGAACCTTATCGCAGTAACCACGACGACTACATCGCCAATTACCTACGAACAGGGCATAAGAAGATTATCGGTATCGGCCGTGAAGTGAAAGGACAGCGCAAAGACGGGACGACCTTCCCGTTCCGCTTGGCGGTAAGCGAAGTCATCATGCGCGACAAGAAAATTTTCACAGGGTTTATCCATGACCTTTCAAAAGAGAAGGAGGTGGAGGAAAAGCTGATGCGCTATACCGAGAAGTTGGAAATGACCGTCAGCGAACGCACCAAGGATCTCATCAAACTGGTAGGCGAGCTGGAGGAAGCCAAATCCGAAGTAAGCGTCTCGCTTGAGAAGGAAAAGGAACTAAACCAGATGAAATCAAGGTTCGTGTCCATGGCTTCACATGAGTTTCGTACCCCATTAAGTTCCATACAGTTATCAGCTAACCTGATTGATAAGTATGCTGTTAAGCCAGATGTAAACAGCATTTTGAAGCATACGAGCAAAATCAAGAGTTCAGTTCAGCTGCTGACGAGTATCCTGAATGACTTCCTGTCATTGGAACGTTTGGAAACCGACCGGATAAGTGCGAAGATGGAATTGGTCAACCTGGTAAAACTGGGCGAAGAAATCACTGAAGAGATGCAGTTGATTTGCAAGAAGAACCAGCACATCGTATATCAGCATACCGGGTCGACGGGTACGTTCGAATTGGATCCAAACTTGGTGAAAAGTGCTGTGATAAACCTGATTTCCAATGCTATCAAGTATTCAGGCGAGGATACGTTTATCGAATTCAATACGGAAATAACGGACGATACGTGCATCTTGACGGTAAAAGACAATGGAATCGGGATTCCGCGAGAAGACCACAAAAACCTGTTCGAGCCGTTTTTCAGGGCAAACAACACGGGCAGTATCCCCGGTACCGGATTAGGCCTTAATATTGTGAAGCGTTACGTGAAACTGATGGGGGGTAATGTGAGTTTTTCGAGCGAGCTAAATAATGGAACGACTATCATATTGACATTTAATTCTATAAGTAAAATATCCCAATAACATTTTCAAATGAAACCAAAACAGACGACCATCCTAATCATTGAAGATAATGAAGATATCCGTGAGTCGACGGCTGAGATATTGGAAATGAGTGGTTTTGAGGTGTTTACGGCTAATGAGGGCAAGAGTGGTGTGGATATGGCCATCACCCGTCTGCCAGACATTATCCTGTGTGACATCATGATGCCCGAATTGGACGGCTATGGCGTCTTGTATATGTTGAGCAAGCACGAGCAAACTGCGGGAATCCCCTTTATTTTCCTGACGGCCAAGGCCGAACGTGCTGATATGCGCAAGGCCATGGAAATGGGGGCTGACGATTACCTGACCAAACCCTTTGACGATATGGAGCTGCTTAATGCCATCGAAACCCGGCTGAAGAAGCGCAAGCAGTTTGGTGGGCTCCCCAAAAGCAGCAGTTTGTTCCTAAGCAACGAAGAACAGGAGACGCTGCTCAGGGAGCTTGTAGAAGAAGCGAGGGTAAAAGTGTTTAAGAAGAAGCAATCCATTTATCAGCAGCACGATACGCCGCTTTACCTCTACTATATCGTTAAGGGGAAAGTTCGCAGTTTCCTGCATTATCTGGACGGCCGAGAGCTGTCTACGGACATCCATACGGAAAATAATTTTTTCGGCTACGAATCCCTTTTGTTGCAAGAGCGCTACAACGATAATGCGGAGACTTTAGAAAATACCGAGGTCGCACTGATCGGCAAAGACAAGTTTTTCGAGTTGTTATACCGCAAACCGGGAATCGCCAACACCTTTATCAAATTGCTGTCAGGCAATATACGGGGTAGGGAAGACCAGCTGTTGGGTTTTGCGTATGATTCCGTGCGTAAACGTGTTGCAAACGCTTTGGTAAATGTGGCAGAGAAGTTTGTATCCGGCGAGGAAGAAGAGTGTCTGATACGGGTATCGCGTGATGACTTGGCCGCTTTGGCCGGTACGGCTAACGAGACTATCAGCCGGATGCTGTCTGATTTTAAAGATGAAAACCTAATCAGTAAGGAGGGCAACGCCATCCGTATCCTCTCGATGAAAAAGCTGCGTACCATCAAGCAATAGCCGCCTTTTGGTCGATGCGCATGGGGCTTTCGGTGGGGCTGGATGATCGATACGTAATCGTGACATCGGTACAACGGCAACCAATGCAAGGAGAGCCCTGCCGTTTGCTATTGGAGGTTATGTGTTTCCTTTTTAGGAAAACAGCCCATATTTCGACGTAAATTCCCATTATCTATCCTAAATAATAACCGGAGTCACTTTTTTATTTGACTGGCTTCAATGTTTGCCGGGGCGCTTTGCTGTAGTTTTGTTTTAGTAAAGGGATTGGTAGTATACTATAAGACGTGCCAATAAAACCTGATTTTTGATGAGGGCGATCGCATACAACATACAGCCGCAGGAGAAGGAACTATTGACGTTGGCGAACGGGAAGAGGCATGAATTGACCTTAATTTCCAATGAGCTGAACGATATGACCGTCGTGTTTGCACAAGGCAAGGACGTGGTTATCGTGGCATCGGGTGCTGTGCTGGATTCGAGGATGATGGCAGAGCTGAGGCGGGCCGGTGTCGAAAAAGTAATCATCCGTTCAACTAAGCCGCTGGAAGCCAAAAAGGTAGCTGAAGCAGAACAAATGGGTTTGCGCGTAGTCAACACGCCGGTCCCGGCCGACTCGATCGCCCACATCGCACAGAAGACCATTGAGTACCTCCACCGCTGGGAATCGGAAAAAACGGGTAAAGGAAAGGCAGAAACAGCCGTAGCGCCCGATGAGAATGTGAACTTGAATGAAGGTTCGGTCAAATGCAAAAAATGTAATCGATAAATTAAATGACAGAATTAGTAGCCAAATATAACGTAGCGGCACCACGCTATACGAGTTACCCCACGATGCCGTATTGGGATCAGTTAGGCTGGTCTGCCGATACTTGGCTCGAGCATGTCCGCTCAAGGTTTGATGCCCAGCGCAATGAAGGAATCAGTTTGTATCTGCACTTGCCTTTTTGCGAGAGCCTATGCACGTATTGTGGGTGCAATACGCGTATTACGAAAAACCACGCAGTCGAAGATCCCTATATTGATGATATGCTGGCCGAATGGGGGATGTACCTCAATGTGTTCGGGACACAGAAACCCATCATTCGCGAACTCCATCTTGGAGGTGGGACCCCTACGTTTTTTAGCCCACATAACCTCAAGCGCTTGATTTCAGGCTTGTTGGAACACACCGAATCCAGCGGCGAACGTTTTTTCTCCTTTGAGGGGCACCCGGCCAGCACCACCTTGGAGCATCTTCAGCTGTTGTATGATTTGGGTTTTAGCCGCTTGAGCTTGGGCGTTCAGGATTTCGATCCGGATGTACAACGCATCATCAACCGAAAACAAACTGAAGAAGATTTGCGCCGTGTGATGGACGACGCACGTTCCATAGGATATACGTCGGTTAATTTTGACTTGATTTTCGGGTTGCCTTTGCAAACCAAAGACAGCATCCGCACGACGGTAGAAAAGTCGCTGGCCTTGAAACCCGATCGCATTTCATTTTATAGCTACGCACACGTGCCCTGGTTGAAGCCGGCCCAGCGCATGTTTACCAAAGACATGCTGCCCGTGGGCGCTGCTAAAAACGAGTTGTACCAAATTGGCAAATCGCTGATTCTGGATGCCGGTTACCGGGACGTGGGGATGGACCATTTTGCCGTACCACACGATGCGCTTTTCAAGGCTTCGGTTGACGGTACCCTGCATCGTAATTTTATGGGGTACACCGAAATGTACACACCCTTGTTGCTAGGTCTGGGGGTTTCGTCCATCAGCGATACGTGGACCGCATTCGCCCAAAATGTAAAAAGCGTGGAAGAATACAGAGCCCTTGTTCGGCGAGGTGAATTTCCACTTGCCAAAGGCCATATCCTGACCGAAACGGATCTCGAGCTGAGGCGCCATATCCTGGATATGATGTGCAAAGGTGCGACCGAACTGGACGGACATAACGCGGTAGATATCAAGCAAATCATGGAGCGCCTGCAGCCCATACGGCAAGATGGCCTGGTCTCCATCGTAGGAAATCGGGTCGAGGTGACCGAGCTGGGTTGGTCATTCCTTCGTAACATCTGTATGGCATTTGACCAGCGCTTGCATGATAAACGCTCAGATAGTCCGATATTTAGCCAAGCTGTGTGATTCATAGCCAATATGGGAGCCAATACTAAACATACACGTACGAAGGAGACCTGTTTCCATTGTGGCGACGACGTTGTGACGTCTGCCTACCGGTTGGATGATCGCGACTTTTGCTGTTTGGGATGCCAAACTGTTTACCAAGTGCTTTCCTCGGCTAATATGCAGCAGTATTATCGACTGAATTCGCATCCCGGCAAGTCGCAGCGAAACCGTGCCACGGACTTTGCCTATCTCGATGAGCCGACCATTGCCGACAAGCTGGTTGATTTTAAAAACGACGATATTACTATTATTACCGTGTATGTTCCAGCTATCCACTGCAGTGCGTGTGTTTGGCTATTGGAACATCTCTACAAACTCGAACCTGCCATCGTCAAGTCCCAAACAGACTTCATGAAGAAGCAGGTCAGTATCACATTCAAGCAGCAAGACCGTTCGCTCCGCGAAGTGGTGGAATTGCTTACCCATATCGGTTACGAGCCTAAAATTACCCTGCAAGATGTCGTCAAAGCGGGTAAGAAGATAGAAAACAAAGGTTTGGTTGCGCGTATTGCCGTTGCAGGTTTCTGCTTTGGCAATTCCATGATGCTGAGCTTTCCCGAATATTTAGGGATGGCCGCTTTTGAAGCGAAGTATGCCCACTATTTTGGGTACTTGAACCTGGCATTTAGTCTTCCTGTATTGCTGTATAGCGGCATGGGATACTTCAAGTCGGCATGGTATAGCCTGAAACAGAAGCAGCTTAACTTGGATGTGCCGTTGGCATTGGGTATTGCGGTGCTTTTCCTGCGTACAGCCTGGGAAGTGCTGAGCGGCACCGGTGCCGGGTTTGGGGATACGCTTTGCGGACTTGTCTTTTTCCTGCTGATTGGCAAATGGGTGCAGCAGCGCACGTATTACCATTTGTCATTTGAGCGCGACTACCGCTCTTATTTCCCGGTGGCGGTTACCCGTATTCGGGATTCCGTCGAAAAGCCAGTACCAATCGCCGAGCTGGAAGTCGGCGATCGCATCCTGATCCGCAACAACGAGGTTGTTCCTGCCGATGCCATCCTGTTGAATGGCCATGCAGCCATGGACTTTAGTTTTGTGACGGGAGAATCCGATCCCGTTCCCAAAGTATTGGGAGAGATTGTTTATGCCGGCGGACGGCAAACTGCAGAAGCTATTGAGTTGGAGGTTGTCAAGCCTGTGTCCCAGAGTTATTTGACGAAACTCTGGAATAACGAGAATACCAAGCCCTATGATAAGAAATTCCGTACGTTCAGCAATACAGTAAGCCGTTATTTCACGGTTGTCTTGCTGGCGATTGCGATTACGGCAGCGTCTTTTTGGTTAATTAATGGTGATAGTGGTAGAGCGTGGGGAGCTTTCACGGCGGCACTGATTATTGCTTGTCCGTGCGCTTTGGCGTTGAGCTCCCCATTTACCCTTTCTGCCGCATTAAGCATCTTTGACCGAAACCGTATGTATGTCAAGAATGCCGCTACCGTTGAACAGATGGCGGCGCTAGACACCCTGGTCTTTGACAAAACAGGAACCATTTCATCTCCCAATGCATTTGACATCCGGTTTGAAGGGCGGTTGAACGAAGACGAGCTCCATGGGGTGGCTTCGGTGTGCCGCAATTCCGGGCATCCGCTGAGCCGTGAGGTGGTTAAATGGGCCAATTCGGATCAAACATGGCCCGTCACGGGATATGAAGAGGTCGCTGGCGGAGGCATTGCAGCAACCGTACAGGGCATGTATATTCGTGTCGGTAGCGCCGGATTCGTTGATTATCCGTATCCCCTTGACGATCTTCGGGGAAATGGAAGTCGGGTCTTTGTATCGATCAATGGTACGGCTAAGGGCTATTTCTTTCTTGAACAACCCTGGCGCGAAGGGCTGGCGGAGGTCGTAACGGACTTGGGCCGCCGATACAGCCTGCACCTGATCTCCGGAGATAACGACAAGAGCAAGGAAACCCTGCGCGCCGTTTTTCCGGCATCATCCAATTTACTTTTCGGTTGTATGCCAGCCGAAAAGCAAACCTATATCCGGGATTTACAGGCCATGAAGCACCAAGTTTGCATGATAGGGGATGGCTTGAACGACGCAGGGGCGCTTCGCCAGGCGAATATGGGCATCGCAATAAGTGACGACATCAACAACTTTAGCCCGGGTTGCGACGCCATCCTCGACGGACGGTCTTTTGGAAAACTTCCCCGATTTTTTAGCTTTGCTCAGGATACCATCAAGGTTATCCACATGAGCTTTGCGATTTCCTTGATGTACAATGTGGTCGGTTTGGGTTTTGCGGTACAAGGTACGATGTCGCCTTTATTTGCTGCTATCCTCATGCCACTGAGCACGGTAACCATCATCGGCTTCACCAGCACGATGACACATGCGTATGCCCGTAGACGGGGACTGAAGAAAACGGAATAGCTATGGGGATTATTTTTTTCCTGATCGGTTGTAGTATTTTTGTCGCTTTGATTTTTTTAGGCGCCTTTTTCTGGGCGAATAAATCCGGCCAACATGACGACCTGTACACCCCGTCGGTTCGTATTCTCTTTGACGATGAAGTGCATGGCAATGATGACAAAGAAGAGGTTGTAGACAAGGGTAAAACCCATACCGAAAAACAAACGAATACAGCAGATAATTTGTAGTTTTGGTGTAGACGACTATCGGTGTGACGGCTTCGTTTCCATACTTGTGGTTTGGAATAGCGATTGCCTGAAACCTTAGTCCGGAACGGTGCTTTCAAAGCGACCTCCAATAAAACAGCGTCATGGCAAAAACAAAGACGACATACACGGACCAAGACGTTCGCGCGTTTGTCAACGCATTCGTTGATAATGAGCAAAAGAAAGCCGATACCTTTCAATTGATGGAATTGATGCAGGAATGGTCTGGTTTTGAGCCAGCGATGTGGGGACCGTCGATTATCGGTTTTGGCAATTATCACTACAAATATGCAAGCGGACACGAAGGCGACGCACCAATTATCGGGTTTTCGCCCAGAAAAGCAGCTTTCTCCTTGTACGTATATGCCGATACGGACAAAAGCGAGCTCTTATTAGCAGACTTAGGAAAGTATAAAAAGGGCAAGGCCTGTATCTATGTAAATAAACTAACAGATATTAACCTTACTGTATTGAAAGAACTCTGTATCGAATCAATAGCATATATAAGGGAACATCATGAATGCTCGTGCCGAAAAGATTAACCGAACTCCATATAGTATACAACCTATACTGGAAAACGAAAAAGCAATTCTGTACCCATTACAGGAAAGCGATTTCGAGGCCCTCTATGCGGTAGCATGCGACCCCAAAATATGGGAGCAACACCCCAATACCGATCGTTGGAAAAGAGACGTGTTCCGTACGTTTTTCACGGGAGCACTGCAAAGCGGAGGAGCTTTTAAGATTGTCGATAAAGCTACGGGCAATGTCATCGGGAGTACCCGGTTTTACCACGACGATACGGAGGACGACAGCATACTAATCGGTTATACGTTTTATGCCGTGGATTATTGGGGTCGTGGGTTCAACCCGATGGTCAAACTATCCATGTTGGAATATATTTTCCAGTTTGTGTCTACTGTGTATTTCCATGTAGGAGCAGGAAATATCCGTTCCCAGGTGGCAATGGAGCGCCTCGGTGCAGAAAAAGTCGGCGAGCAGGAAGTTGCGTATTTTGGCGAAGCTCCGAAGCAGAATTTCATATATAAGATTAACAAGGCAGCCCTACGGGATAGGTTTAGTCATTTCGAGGGCGCGAGAAATCTCTAATTATCAATATTTTACCATTATGTCTTTTTACCATTATGTCTTTGCCTCGTTGCGATTAGACAGGTGCCACGTATGGGCGAAAAATCTTTCGCCCACCATCTTCCTACATTTTCCTCCGATTGTTCCTGATGGTCTGGGGACGGCTTATGAAAGGGCAAATGATGATTTCCTCGCAGCACAATGCCGTTCAGAAAATAGCATCGCCATACAGGTAGCACGCCCTGGAGTCCCCCTCTCGGAGGGGGGAGCGTCAGGATGTGAAGTGGCAGGGGGAGGAGACAGTCAGAACAATAGCCGATGGGCATTCAGGTGCTTCCGAGCGTGACCCTTGGTTATTTCAGAAACAACCTATCCTCACCACTAACAAATCGCATTTCGTCAAACACCAATTTGCTAGGAGGTAGCCAAAAACCGGTTTTGCACATTTCAATATAGGGTGCCCCTCAAAGGGTGCAACCCGTGTAGTGTTGTAATGTGCTAAACCGGACTGGTCATGCTTTTAAACACTCTTATGCGTACTTTGGATGTTAAGATCAAAGACGATAGGGCCTAAAGTGTCCACAATTGAGATGTCCACCTCATTCAAAATAGCAGCTAATTTTAGCGAAGATTACACTCCTGCTTCAATATCGGCTTGACGGCAGCCAATCGTAGCTGTTTTTAACCAAAGATTATCGTGTTAAGTAAGTTTTTGATAATTGGTGAGTCCGCTGGGTAATGTTCCCTGTAAATCGAAAGTGCTTTTGAGTAATACTTGAGTGCTTTTTTGTGTCGTTGTTCATGTTTATACAAATCTCCCATATTACTATAAATATGGCCTTTTCTA
>CAZXSL010000073.1:0-13896 GCA_964643235.1 uncultured Sphingobacteriaceae bacterium
CAATGCAAGGCTAGTTTTGCACCAGTTTAAACAGACTAACAAAAGAAGATGAAGTTAGTGGGGTGTTCAAGTTATGTCTTTTATCTTGAGGTTGTTGCTGTCTAGTTTCCATGATGTTAATCGTAGGGTAATGTTTGAGAAAAGTGATGTCAAACACTGTAGATGATGCCTTTGGGGCCTTAGGCAGTATGCCATACAAGCCTGTATTTGGGGCAGGCTTGGAGCCTGGTTAGGACCAGCTAGGGACCAGCTACGGATCTGATACGAGGGTTAGACGGCCCTTGTTCGAAGCTTCTACGGCCTACGCATCGGGTTGCGCCCGAACAAGTCGCGATGGAGTCCCGTTGCAGTCCCGTTCCAGCTGGCAGTCCCGATACAACCCTCTTCGAAACATTTTCCTGTTAGCGCACGAATCCTTTCGTATGACCTAAAAGCTCGACATCTTCACACGCATTTTACAGGTTGCAGCGGCTTAAGCGAGCTACAAACACATTCCGGATATTATACCTGCCGTAGTAGTATTACTCCCGTATTCATGCGCCTATCTCGGTAGGTGGTGTCCCAGAATTAATCTTCGAGAAGACCTATGCCAGTAAGCAGCATGTGTTTCATCAGCTTTTTTGCGCAAAGAAGAGTTGGTTTGGCAATATGTTAAAAAAAGGGGATGTCTTGCTTTTGTTGAAAATTTTGCTTTGTTTTGAATTTAAATAAACGAATTAATACACCAAAACAGCACGGTATAGGAAATACGAATACTACAATTTATTAAGCTTTTTATACTAAAATTAAGCGAAAAAGTAGCTTCGTATGAGATTTGACAAGAAGACTGATCAGGAACTTATTCGTTTGTATGTTTCCGGTAAGGAAGCGGGCCTGAAGGCATTAATCGACCGATATAAGTCTAAAATATACACGTCCATATATTTGCTCGTCAAGGATAATGCCTTGGCTGAAGATATTTTCCAAGACACGTTTATCAAAGTCATCAACACGTTGAGGAGTGGTCGTTATAATGAGGAAGGCAAATTCCTGCCTTGGGTAATCCGTATTGCCCATAACCTCGTCATCGACTATTACCGGAAGGAACGGCGCGCGCCGGTCATCGTAAACAACGAAAGTTTTGATATTTTCGACGTGCTCCATCTAGCTGATGAGAACATCGAATCGCGCCTTATTCGGGAAGAAACCCACCGGGATTTGAGGCGCATGATACAACTGCTTCCAGATGAGCAGAAGGAAGTTTTAATTATGCGACATTACGGTGAGATGAGTTTCAAGGAGATTGCCGACGTGACGGATGTCAGTATCAATACGGCTTTGGGGCGTATGCGCTATGCGCTCAATAACCTCCGGAAATTGATGTACGGAGAGCCCGTGGCCGCAAAGATCGGATAATATAACGCAGGTTATTGGGGTACGGTCTTATCTTGTTTTAGATATACCCCGTATGTAGGAAGCTGTATCAAAAGTTCATTTCGAACGTCACGAATCGATGTCGAGCAATCTAAAGTTTAGGATACTAGAGACGTCTCACACGCTTCCAAAGACGAATGTTAGGCTTTGATACAGCTTCCATTGTTACGATATCAATGGGGTAAACGCTTATACCGTTTTAAACCATTCCAAGTATTTGTCGCCCAATATGGGCAGTGGCTTTTCCCTACCGTTCACGGCATTCATCAGCCCCATAATCCACATATATAGCAAGACGATAAAACCTATCAGCCAAATTATTTGGCCGATAATGGGGATGATGTTGAGAAGAGATAGTGCAAATGCCGTCAACATCAAGCCAAGGGATTGGCGGATGTGGTAGGAAGCAAATGTGTTCTTTTTGTTGCCGTTCATTATCAGCGCGGCAATCAAACCGATTAGGGTCAAATAGGAGATAATGGCGATTGTTTTGCCGTCTTCTACAGTCGTACCACCGTTGGTCGCAGGTGTTGGTTCGTTCATTTGGCTGTTTTGGTCCATAATTCAGAGGTGTTGTTTTATAATTGAAAATGAGGTGCCTCTTACCTCGGAGACACCCTCAGGGTTTAAAGGCTCATTTAGAGTCCAAGACTTTGGTAGCCGGCAGTTTGAAATGTTTTTCCGTCACGGTGTACGGCGGTGGCTTCCATCACGATCTGCTGTCCAGTCCCTTGGTCCGTCGATTCCATCTTGAGCATCAGACCGGATGGTTGGCTGCTGAGATCAGGAAGTTGGCTTTTCCCGCGTTGCATCTGAGATAGGGAAGCCAGTGCCATGCCGTAGGCTCCCGTTGGGATGTCCACGGCTTGGGTAATCCAGACACGAGCTTTGGACTCGTCAGTTTGTATCTCGTATATTTCGCAAGGAAGGCCGAGTATTGCCTCAGAACCAACGCGTTTGAATGAATATTCGACATCGTCCGGTGTTTCAAACTCCGCTTGTTCTGCCGCTGCCCCGGCAAGCTGGCCCATCGCATTGGCACTCATGGCCATGTATCGTTTTTGGTCTTCCATGAAAGTTATCATCCCGCCCTCATCCATAACCATAAACATACCCTGCTGCATCTGGCTAGCCATACCGATGTACGCTTCGTTAGATAACCAAAGCGTGGTGCCGGGTAGTTTCTCCACTGTAGTCCCTTCGGTGCTTGTCATATCGTAGGAAACACCCACAACAAACGTGTACTGGTCTTTTATCGCTACATTTTGGCTTCCGCCAAAGAGGGAGCCAATTGATCCGGAGCTACTGCCATCTGTTTTCGTTGTGGTTTGGCTGGACGTGTTTTGCCCATCGCCCTTCACGGCATCATCCACGCCTTCTTCTACCGTGTCGAAAGTTTTGTCAATTGCCTTGTCGATTCGACGCTCAACCCGTCGATTTATTTGGTTTTCAACCTTCTTTTCCACTTTTCTTCCCAAGTTTTTCAGTATCTGGGCGTCAGCATGCGTAGGGATTATACTGGCCACAGCAAATACGAGGAGCAAAACCCCCATAGGCCAGTTCATGTACTTTTTCATGATTTCGTGCTTAATTTAGATGTATAAATTCTTTTCACTCCATAATACCGATACCCTGTGTATCGGGTATTTTAGGGTACGCAGGTAAACTAGCTTGCAGCAAGCTGAAGTGTTTGTAGCGCCCAAGTGCCATTATAATACGCACCCTGTTATAGTATGTGAGGTTTGTTTGGTAATGACAAATATAAGGTTTTTCCTTGGTATTTCCAATGAGTTTTATGTAATTCAATAGTGTACGCACCGTGTGTTATACCTATTTTTAGCTGTATTCAAGATAGCCGCGAGCCGGCAAGATTCGAATTGTGCTCTCCTTTTAGGACGATTACAAAATCTCAAGCCAAATCTTTACCTTTGTCGTTCACATTAATGGAGTAATAATAGACAAGCAATGAGTACAAATAGAGGGCCTATATCCCAGTTTATCGAGAAAAACTATCTACATTTCAATGCGGCGGCACTAATGGACGCTGCGAAAGGCTATGAGGCGCACCTTGACGAAGGCGGGAAAATGATGATTACGCTTGCCGGAGCGATGAGCACGGCCGAATTGGGCATTTCCTTGGCTGAGATGATTCGCCAAGACAAAGTCTCCATCATCAGCTGTACTGGGGCCAACTTGGAAGAGGATATCATGAACTTGGTGGCACACTCGCACTACAAACGCGTACCACACTACAGGGATCTCAGCCCCCAAGACGAATGGAACTTGCTTGAAAATCACTATAACCGGGTAACGGACACGTGTATTCCGGAAGAAGAGGCGTTTCGCCGTTTGCAAAAGCACATCCACAAAATATGGAAGGATGCGCAGGATGCCGGTGAGCGGTATTTTCCACACGAGTATATGTACAAAATGCTGAACAGCGGCGTGTTGGAACAGTATTACGAGATCGATCCTAAAAACTCATGGATGCTGGCTGCGGCTGAGAAAAACTTGCCTATCGTGGTGCCCGGTTGGGAAGATAGCACCATGGGTAATATCTTTGCTTCGTATGTTATCAAAGGCGAATTGCAAGCTTCGACCATGAAAAGCGGAATCGAATATATGGCCTACCTTTCGGATTGGTATATCAAGAACTCAGGGGGTAAGGGGGTCGGGTTTTTCCAAATCGGAGGGGGGATAGCTGGCGATTTCCCGATATGTGTGGTGCCTATGCTTTATCAGGATTTGGAAATGGAGAACATCCCATTTTGGAGCTATTTCTGCCAGATCTCGGACTCTACGACCTCTTACGGATCGTATTCAGGTGCTGTGCCCAACGAGAAAATTACTTGGGGTAAGCTGGATATCAAGACACCCAAGTTCATCGTTGAGTCGGACGCGACAATCGTAGCTCCACTTATATTTGCTTGGTTGTTGAAGCAGTAAGCTCGTATTTTTAATATATCTATCCACTATCGGTTGAAATCGGCTTTACATACCTCAGATCCCGTAGCCTTACGGGTCCTCATGTCGGAGACTTTGTTTTTGATTGAGGATGATGTCCATCCTGTGATGGATGTTAAGGTGCTGCCCGTGGAAAAGGAAGTGAAAGCCGAAATCCCGGCTGGACCAATAGTTACGGAGGCACCCCCGACATTCGCGTTTATCGGGGAAAACAAACGTCGGTATCTGTTTGTGACTGATGATGCCCAGTCGGATTTCATGTCGGCTGCCGGATTGGATGCATTTTTGAAAACCTTGGGAGCCCGCAAAATGGCACTGGATGACGTGGCGGTATTTAATATGGCCCGTCATCAAGGAACGGTGGCATTTACCGATTTGGCCATGTTTTTCAAACCCCAAGCGGTCGTGCTACTGGGGGCATCGTCTACACAGGTTGGAATACCCGAAATCCCCGCTAATTCCTTGGGCAAGGTAGGGGATATTCCGGTTTTCCAAACCTATTCGTTTGATGTATTACTGGGCGACAACGAGAAGAAAGCGGCGTTTTGGCCCATATTAAAATCCCTTTTGGTATGATGGAATTGGTTTTTGCCACGAACAACGAGAATAAATTGGTCGAGGTGCAGGCCATCGTGGGCGACCGCTTTCGGATTCGCAGTTTGGCCGATATTGGCTGTGACGTGGATATCCCGGAAACGGGCGATACCTTTGAGGAAAACGCCGCTCAAAAAACGGAATACCTCATCTCGCATTACGGATACGATTGCTTTGGCGACGATTCAGGATTAGAAGTGTTATCCCTCAACAATGAGCCGGGTGTTATTTCCGCCCGTTATGCGGGTACAAGGGATATGGATAAGAATATCAGTTTGTTGCTCAGTAAGTTAGGTGATAATCCTAACCGTAAAGCTCGCTTCCGGACCGTTATTTCCCTGCGTTTGGGAGGGCAACATCATTTTTTTGAGGGTGTTATCGAAGGCACGATAGGGTACGAACGCAAAGGTACGGGCGGATTTGGTTATGATCCCTTGTTTACACCTGATGGATACGAGAAAACCTTTGCCGAGATGACTGCCGAGGATAAAAATACCATCAGCCATCGGGCTATTGCCACCCGGAAATTAACGGATTTTCTACATGCGCTCACTGTGCAAAAGTAGCATGTCACTTGCCCAATGCTGACCGACTGTTGGATAATACGTTAGTCGGTCTTGCCATGCTAACGGCGGAATAGCGTGCCGTGTCTCAATTCTTGTTTGTCTCTTTCATCTCTCAAACCACTCGCCGCACGATCATGCCGAGGCAGCATGGGCTTGACGCGATCTGAAATCTGCCTGCGAAGATAGGCGTTAACCCGTTCTCGATCGACCCAGGCGCTTCCATAGGTAATCACGGGCAGTGAAGCATTAAACTGTTCGTCTGTAGCTACGGTGTTGGGTATCGTTTTCTTGCCCAGCGAATCGATGCGTAAGCTGTCTATAAGCTCGGGGATGGAGTCAGGCTTGGCGATGCTGTCTTGGGGTAGGTCGACTTGTAGACTGTCAGGCATGGACGATTTGGTCGTATCTGAAGGCTGTTCGATTGCGATCTTCTTATCGGTAGATAGGGTATCGGTGCTGGGTATGTCTTCCATTGGCTCTACCGAGTCCAAGGGTTCCTCCGGCGTCGGACGGCTGGTCATTTCTGGAGATATGTCCGTTGAATCCGATGTAATGCTTTGCTCCGTAATGATTTCCCGTTTTCGGGTCAAGAGGTCTTCCTTGGATGTCGGGCGGTCTCCCGGCTTCCAAATAAACCCATCGAGTATTTCGGCTTCTTGTGTAACAAGATGCAGGGGTGAAAACTTACCTTCGATACTTCGAATCGGTATGAACCGGGTAATTTCGTTGTTGTCTACTAACAACTTGATACGGCTGCTTCGGTTATGGTACATGTCCTGATAGCGAATATTTTCGGTATCCATGGTATAGTAAATGCTTTCCGCATTGCCGTCGACGAAGAGGCGTTCCAGTTCGTTATTCGTGAAGAAACCAGTTATTTTTCGTCCCTTTATTTGGTTGAACTTGGTGGAATCGCGCTCGGTATTGACCATGAAAGCATTGCCAAACAGCAACAGATTGTCCAGTTTTTCGTCGACGATTTGCATGTACATCGTGTCAGAAGACATTTGTGAACCCTGCGCCCATACCATTGGGCTTCCGAAGAAGCGCATCATGGAATCCGGGTACCCGTAGTATGCCGAATCAGCAACGGCTTGCAAATCTGATTTGAACAGCCGTACGTTTCGATAAGCTTTGACAATCCGTGTTGTCGTGGTGCTGTCAATCGATGCCGTATCCGCCACCAATGAATCGACCGTCGGGCGCGCGGCAGCTAACAGCGCTTTGCCCATCAGGCTGTCGACTTCTGTGCCGGTGGGTATGGGGGCTCGTACACGCAATAGGCTGTCTGCCTCCAAGTTGCGCTCTAGGATATCCCGGCCTGCTGTCAGCGGTACGGTCTGTGCTCGGCGCGATAAGGCCTCCGCCACGATGTCTTGTTTGGTAGCTGCTAATTCCTCTTGTGATACCCAGGTCGTGTCGGCGACGACGTCTCTGCTGAGATCTAAAGGGATGGACAGGTCGGGCGGCGTACCCGTTTCCGTAGTATCCGGTAAGGGAATAGCCACGCTATCAGCATTTTGTCCGGCCTTAAGGTCCAGATCGTCCAATCCTCCCGCATAGAGCGAGTCCGCTTCGGCGCTTCCTCCGTCATCGAAATCACCAAAGTCATCAAAATCAAAGCCATCGTCTATTTCCCCACCTTCGCGATCCAAGTGGAACTCCATGGGGACATAATCTTTCAGCAGAATTAGCTGGGAAAACAGCGTATCAGCCGTTAAGTATATCGAGTCAGTACGAAAAGTTTTCTCCATTGGTGGGGCATTCCCGAGGGAGTCGGCTCGTACGGAGTCGGACACTACGGACGGTTTGGACGCCGACGGGGCTATGTCCTCAACCGAGCCCCCTGACGTGTCCATCGAATCCACGGCCATGCTGTCCAATGGCGATTCCTCCTCTTGTGTTACCATGATAACCAACGGGTTCCGGGTCATGGTTATCGACTCGTCTGATTTGTTGTATAAACCTAAGCCACCTACCATTTGGTACGTGTCTGCCGTATCGATATAGATGACATTGTGGACAGCACGACCATTGCCTGATTCGCCGTCGTAGTACAAGCTATCTCCTTTGAGAAACCGCGAGCCTTCCGTGTAGAGGTTGTTTTTGCCGAATCGTGCATTTTCAGTAATGGTATTGTACTCGCCACTTTCGGTATATAGGTTTTGTCCTTCGTCGCCTTGGATGTTGGTGGGGCCATAGAAGTACACCGTTTTAGAGGCGGTGTTGTATCGCATCGTGTCGGTATATATCTGGGTGTTTGGGGTCCGGACTACAACGTCGTGCCGAAAATACGCATCTTGGGTGTTGTCAAAGTAATAGCCGTTTTGGCTGGTAATGGTGTCTGTGACATTGACGATACGCCCACCACCCGTGTAGGTGCCCACACTGCTACGCATGTTGTATGTCAAGTGATTGGTTGTCAGTGTGGATTGGGCGTCGATCATCCTGACATTTCGTGTCAGCACAGCTACTTGCGTGTCTTCGGTGTAATGGAGTTTGTCGGCGTAGACAACGGTGCCATTGGGTTGGGTAATAATTACCCGTCCAAAACCCTCGAAAAATGTTCGTTGGGTGGTGTCTTGGTAAATGTAGCCGCTATCGGCTGAAAGTGTCGAGCCCTTGTGTTGGTAAACCGGCCGATAGTTGATCATCCGGTCTTGCGCTTGTTGGATACGGCTGCCCGAAGACGAGATCATAATCAACTTGTCATCCTGCCCGTATAATAGGGACAGGGAGAGGATGTGTACAAGCAACAGCAGGCAACTCTTTTTCACAGAGGCAAAAATATGCAATTTATCAGGATGTCGGTCACAAAAATTAATCCACTTTGATACAGTCGATTGTTAAATATCGTTAACTTTGGGATATGGATATCCATCAGGATTTTGTAGCGTTTATCGAAAAGGAACGATTATGTGAGCAGGATAGTCGCATCTTGCTGGCTATCAGTGGTGGTATGGATTCGATGTTGATGCTCCATTTGTTTGCCTCAGCTGGATACAGGTTTGCTGTTGCACATTGTAACTTCACCTTGCGAGGAGATGAGTCGGATGCTGATGAACAATTGGTGAAATCGGTAGCCAAGCGCTTAGGAGTGCCTTTTTACGTCCAAACCTTTGACACGGAGGCGTATGCCCGCAGGAATGGCATTTCCATTCAGATGGCAGCACGCGATTTGCGCTATGAATGGCTGGAGGAGCTCTGTATTGCGGAAGGTTATGACCATATTGCTGTTGCCCATCACCTGAACGATAGTTTGGAGACGGCCTTACTGAACTGGGTTCGTGGAACCGGACTAGCTGGGATGCGGGGTATATTACCCAAGCGTGATCGGATTATCCGGCCCTTGTTGTTCGCAACCCGGGAGCGGATAGAAACGACTGTCAAAAGCTTGGGGGTAGATTACCGTGAAGATGAGTCTAACCGGTCTGCCAAGTATGCACGCAATAAGATACGGATGGAGGTTGTCCCCGCGCTAAAGGTGCTCAATCCGGATTTGGAGCACACGTTTGCTGAGAATGTGTTTTTCTTTTCCGAAAGTTTAGAACTGCTGCGGATGCAGGTAGCAAACCTGCGTGACGAAATTCTGGACGAGTATGTACCCGGCCGTTTTCGGATAGCTAGACAGGCTATCTCGTCGCTTCGGCCACAGCGCTTGCTGCTGTCTGGGCTGTTGCAGCCGTTCGGTTTTTCCATTAACGCCATGGACGATTTGTTGGGTATTGCCGAAGATGTTTCAGGAAAAGAAATTCCTGCGGCGGATTATGTGCTTTATGTTGATAGGGAATATGTGTTTATTCATCCACGCACGGTCGACTCGGGGAAGGGGGAAGTGCTGATTGACCAATTAGGGGTGCCGGTACGGTGGGGGCATTATGAATTTGTAGCGGCAACATCATCGGAGACGGCTATCCTAAAACAAAACAACATAGCGCAGTTTGATGCCCAAGGACTTTCCTTCCCGTTGCGAATTCGGGCATGGGAAATAGCGGATTCGTTTCGCCCATTGGGGATGAATGGTGCCAAAAAATTGAGCGATTACTTCGTTTCGATAAAAGTACCGGTGTTCGAGAAGAGTGAGATACCGATTGTCACGACTGCCGATGGTCAAATCGTATGGGTGGCACCCCATCGGATGGATGATCGGTTTAAGATTACGGACAAAACAAAAAATGTAATAACTTTAACCTGTTCGCACGTAGCCTGATTATCGTATCGGTCACCCTGCACACTATCCTGATGAGAAATGGAAGATAATATTTTGTATACCGAAAACCAGTACATGGGGCGCGACCGTATCTGGTTGAGCGTAAGGTTAGTGCTGGCTCTTTTTTGCTTCGTGGCTTTTTATATCAACATCGATCGCGAGATTGATAGCCAACTGTTTTTTATTGCAGGTGCGGCTATAGTCGTAGTTTCCATCGTGATGATGTATATGCTGCACTATCGTATTTCTGTTGTACGCGGGAGTATGATAATCAGTGGTCTGTGGACATCTCGCTTGGTTAAAGTGGATTTGCAGAGTATCGTGGCCGTAGAACGTAAGCCATACAGCAGTTTTTTTATCAATAATCCGGTGTATAATCTCCATCAGCGTGGTAAGGTTCGCTTTTATGCCGGAGGGAAGGATGCGGTTTGGTTGACGGATAGGGACGGGCTGACTTATGTAATCGGTACGCAGCGGCCAGCGGAACTGGAACGAGCCATCCTCAAAGCAAAAACAGAGGTGGCCTGAGAGTTCAGCAGGAGAAGTGTTGGCGCTATCGCTATTTTACGAAATGTATTTCCGATGACTTTTTTTTGGCACTTTTTGCCTAGTTTTGTATTTATAGTAAACAAGGATTTGTTCGGATGGGATTATTGAAGTTTTTATTTATTGCAATATTGGTGCTGTGGCTGATACGGATGATCGTCCGGTTGGCCTTACCCTTTCTTTTACGAAAAATGTCGGAGAAGGTCATGGGACAAACCCAGGCGCAATACCAGCAACGATACCAAGGCAATCCACATGGACAACGCCCCGAGGAACAACGCCCGGAAGGCAAGATTACGATCGATTATGTCCCGCCACGGAAATCGTACGGGGATGGGCCTAAAAAGGCGGGGGAGTTTGTCGATTACGAGGAAATCAAGTAACGGTTTCGACCGGATACCTGTTACTGTATTTGTTTAAATGTGGCTGAAACAACTCTCCTTACTTAATTTCAAGAATTATTCGGAAGCTTCCCTGCTATTCGCACCCGATGTGAACGCGTTTACGGGTGCCAATGGCGCGGGTAAAACCAACCTGCTGGATGCTATCCATTACCTTTCCCTGTGCAAAAGTTACTTTAACCCCATAGATTCCCAGCAAATAAAGCAGGGGCAGGATTGGTTTATGGTGCAGGGAAAGTTTGATAAGGACGAAGTCGAGGATTCGGTTTCATGTAGTCTGAAACGTAACCAAAAAAAGCAATTCAAGAAAAATAAGAAAGAATATACCCGTCTGGCGGATCACATCGGTCAGTTTCCTATTGTCATGATATCGCCTAGCGACAGCGGCATCGTATCCGACGGGAGCGAGGAACGCCGGCGATTTGTGGATAATGTATTGTCACAGACCGACCCGAACTACTTGGAGGAATTGATCGCATATAACCGGGTGCTGGCGCAACGCAATAGCTTGCTCAAACAGACCCTTCCGCATGAGCCGATTGATTCTGGACTGCTCGAGGTGTTGGATATGCAGCTGGCTAAATCAGGTGTGTTGGTCTTTGACCGTCGGAAAGCATTTTTAAAAGAATTTATTCCATATTTTGAACGGTATTACCAGTTTTTAACAGATGGTGCGGAGGAGGTATTGTTGCAGTACGAATCGCCTTTATTGGGTAATGATTTCGAAACGTTGTTGAAAAACAACCTGAGCAAAGACCGGGTTTTGCAACGCACCGCCGCGGGGATTCACAGGGATGACCTGGTGTTTACTATCCATGAGGGCATGCCGCTGAAGAAATTCGGCTCACAGGGGCAGCAAAAATCGTTTCTCATCGCATTGAAACTCGCTCAGTACAGTTATTTGTTTAGTAAAAAAGGTTTTAAGCCCTTGCTGCTGCTAGATGATATCTTTGATAAACTGGATGATTACCGTATTCGTAAGTTGATGCAAATGGTGTCAGATGAGGATTTTGGGCAGATTTTCATCACGGATACTGATGCGGGCCGAATAACCCGTATCTTTGAGCAGATAGGTAAGGACATTCGTATCCACCATGTGGATGCGGGTGCCGTGCAAACATTAAGTAATTCGGATGGATAGGGGTAAGGATTTAAGTATGAAAGAGGCCATTAAGCAGATGCTGAAGGTGTATCGGCTTGACCGGAAGTTTGACGAAACGGCACTCTTGGCCGCATGGCCTGAGCTGATAGGTTCGGCTATTGCCAACCGGACTACCCAATTGTATATCCGTGACAAGAAGCTGTATGTGAAAGTGGAGTCGGCGGTTATCAAGCACGAGTTGATGCTGATGCGCACGCAGATTTTGGGTCGCATGAACGAACATGTAGGCAAAGTCGTCGTGGAGGAGTTGGTACTGTTGTAGGCGGGGGCGGGGTGTGATTTTTGGAGGTGGTTGGTTCCGCTGGGCTACAGACCCGAAATGAGTTAGTCGAGGCTTGGATTCCAAGCCTTGTCCCGTATCCGGATACATGTCCACGGTGCTTAATGTCATTTTTTTAAACGAATACTCAAAATAAACCGATAATGAAACAACCATTCCGAGCTTTACTGGGCTGTCTAGTAGTTGCCATGAGTGTTTCGGTGATATCCTGCAATCAACAGGTTCAAACCGAACTGACCAATTCAGGGTTGAAGCCACATGCTTTCCAAACTGTTGTCAACGGTGATTCCACCGAGCTATACGTACTTCGCAATGCGGCAGGAGGGGAAGTCGGCATCACGAACTACGGTGGGCGCATCGTCTCCCTGATGGTACCCGATAGGGATGGCCATTTGCGGGACGTCGTGCTAGGTTTTGACCACCTAGACGACTACACCTCCGGTCCGTCCTCCTTTGGTGCTACAATTGGTCGGTTTGCCAATCGTATTGCATACGGTAAATTTGTGCTGGATAGCGATACCATCCAACTGGATGTCAATAGTGGGGAACATTCAATCCATGGCGGACGCGATGGCTGGCAATATCAGGTGTTCCAAGCACGAGAGCATACCGACAGTACCTTGGTGCTGGGCTATACCTCGCCAGATGGGGAGGGGGGCTTCCCCGGGAACGTGGAAGTAGAAGTCCGTTTTTACTTCAGCCACGACCATGAGTTACGTATTGAGTACCATGCTGAAACCGACCGTAAGACCGTAATCAACATGACGAACCATAGTTTTTTTAACCTGTCGGGCGATCCAAGTCGTACAATATTGGACGATTTGCTTTTTGTTGACGCCGATCACTATACGCCTTTGGGCAGCGGGTCTATTCCCACCGGGGAAATACAACCGGTAGTCGGAACCCCCTTCGATTTTTCGCAGCCGCTAGCCGTTGGCGAGGCGATGGAAAGGGATAGTGGACACCCGCAATTGGCTATTGCACATGGTATAGACCATAATTTCGTGCTGAATACCGATGGTAACCCCGAGGTACTCGCTGCCAGCCTTTTTTCGCCTGCGAGTGGTATTAGGATGGAGGTGTTGACCAACGAGCCGGGCTTGCAGGTGTATACTGGTAATATGCTGGACGGCTCGCGAGTTGGGAAAAACCAGGTTCCCATGCATAAACAAACAGCGATATGTTTGGAAACTCAGCATTTCCCCGATTCTCCAAACCAAGCCGAATGGCCATCGACCACCTTGGAGCCCGGCCAGCGGTATTACAGTGTTTGTAGGTATCGTTTTGGTGTCAGTAAATGATATGTCACCGAGGTTTTTTAGCATAAATCGGATGAATTTCCCGATGGGATAATAGATACAATATTTAATTAACTACGCGAGGAAGCCTTTCGCCTTAATTTCGTATTTTCGCAGCTTATGGATAACCAACTGGTCTTATATAATACGCTGACACGGGAAAAAGAGCCTTTTTCTCCATTAAATCCCCCGTGTGTGGGCATGTATGTGTGTGGTCCTACCGTTTATAGCGACGTGCACTTGGGCAATTGCCGCACGTTCGTATCGTTTGACCTGATTTACCGATATTTGCTGCATTTGGGGTATAAAGTGCGTTATGTGCGCAACATCACGGATGCCGGCCACTTGGAGGGAGATAACGATGAGGGTGACGATAAGTTTTCCAAAAAAGCAAAACTGGAGCAGTTGGAACCCATGGAAATTGTTCAACGGTATACGAACGATTTTCATGAAGTAATGTCT
>CAZXSL010000074.1:0-5896 GCA_964643235.1 uncultured Sphingobacteriaceae bacterium
CAATCATCTTTTGGTCGGGGTGTTTACGTCCTCCCTGTGGCGGTACGTTAACAACCGTACCTTCCAAGATTTTCAACAGGGCTTGCTGTACGCCTTCGCCTGAAACATCTCTCGTGATGGAAGGGTTGTCGCTTTTTCGAGCTATCTTATCGATCTCGTCGATGTAAATAATTCCGCGTTCGGCTGCTGCCACATCGTAGTCTGCAGCTTGCAACAGGCGCGTCAAAATACTCTCAACGTCTTCTCCCACATACCCTGCCTCAGTCAGCACCGTGGCATCACAGATGGAAAAGGGTACATTGAGTATTTTGGCGATAGTTTTCGCCAACAAGGTTTTGCCGGTTCCGGTCTCACCTACCATCACGATGTTGGACTTCTCCAACTCTACTCCGTCTTTATCCAATTTTTGGTTCAAACGCTTGTAATGGTTGTACACTGCCACGGCCATTACTTTTTTGGCCTCATCCTGCCCGATAACATACTCATCCAAGTGCTTTTTGATATCCAATGGCTTGATGAGTTTGAGTGCTGTTTGCAGGGCTTTACTATTGCGCAAGTTCATCTCCTCGGTCAGGATCTCACCAGCCTGCGTGATGCACCTATCGCAGATATGTGCTCCATCTCCCGCAATCAGCATCATGGCGTCCTGTTTGCGTATCCCGCAAAACGAGCATATTACGTCTTTATTGCTTTTTGCCATTCTATTTCGCTTTTGTCGAGGTCAACACCTCGTCCACCATCCCGTGTTCCTTGGCCTCCGAAGATGTCATCCAATAATCGCGATCCGATGACTTCTCAACCCATTCGTAGGTTTGGCCGGAGTGTTCGGAGATGATCTCATATAATTCCTTCTTGAGCTTGAGCATCTCGCGGAGGTTAATCTCCATATCTGAGGCTACACCCTGTGCCCCGCCTGAAGGCTGGTGGATCATAACCCTAGAGTGACGCAGTGCGGCACGCTTACCCTTGGCTCCGGCACATAGCAATACGGCCCCCATCGAAGCTGCCATACCGGTACAGATGGTTGCTACGTCTGGTGTAATGTACTGCATCGTATCGTAAATCCCCAATCCGGCGTACACGCTACCGCCCGGCGAGTTGATATAGATCTGGATATCACGATGTGCATCGGCAGACTGCAAGAATAACAATTGTGCCTGAATAATGTTGGCCACCTGATCGGTAACGGCATCCCCCATGAAGATAATCCGGTCCATCATCAGGCGTGAAAACACATCCATCTGCGCTACGTTCAGCTGGCGTTCCTCAATGATATAAGGCGTCAATGCTGTTGGCATTTTTTGCTGTACCCGCGATATAAATCCATCTACGTGCTGACTACCTATCCGGTGGTGTTTTATTGCATATTTCCTGAATTCGTTCTTATCAATCTTTGTATTCATATCTTGATATTTTTACTAAGTTATGGTATTCCGTCGAATTTTTAAAAAGAAGTATCCGAACAGACATCAAACATCAAGCCATTCACGCCCAATAGCCGCCGGACCGAATCCCCTGCCATTCTGCCCCAAAACATACTGACATCCTGTCTACAAAATACCCAGACATTCAGTTAGCGCTGGTAGACGGGCAGTTCGGGCAAAAACCGAAATGATTTTTTCTCAAAATCTACTTCGCAGTAATAATGCTCCAAGCCGTTGCTTACCAGGAGTAACGGTATGCGATGGACGATATTGTAATTGGCAATCTGGTCAAATGCAGCTTGCGTTATCTTGACTGACGGCGCCTTGAACTCGGCCATGAGGATTTTTTGGCCCGAGGTATCGAAAACGATAAGGTCGCTCCGCTTATGTAACTCATGCAAACGCAGCCCTCCCTCCACATTAATCAGTGTTTTGGGGTATTTCTTTTCCTCGACCAAGTAATGGACCCAATGCTGACGCACCCATTCCTCAGGTGTGAGCACCAATTGCTTTTTGCGCAGGGCATCGAATATGTACAGCTTACCGCCCTTATCCGTAATCTGGGCAGCAAAGGGTGGCAAATTGAGCGGTATGGGATCAAACATCTTGCAAAAATAATCTTTATCTTGGCCGGCGGAAACCCAAAGTCAAGATTGTGTGCAGTAAGGCACGGAAGAAATGGATAGCGACAAAGTCATAGCAAATATCAAAGCGGGGAAGCCCAGCCCTATTTACCTCTTACATGGCGAGGAACCATACTACATTGACGTAGTAAGTGACTACATCGAGGATAACGTGCTCAATGAAGCCCAACGTGGTTTTGACCAAACTGTTTTATACGGCAAGGATTTGGAGTTTTCGACCATTGTCAATGCTGCTAAGCGTTATCCCATGATGAGCGACTACCAGGTGATCATTGTCAAGGAGGCGCAAAACCTCGATTGGAAGAACGATGAACTCCTGCAACTGTATGCGGAAAACCCTACCCCAACGACTATCTTGGTATTGGCATACAAGTTTGGAAAGTTTGACAAGCGAAAAAAACTATACAAAGCCATTGACAAAGTAGGTACAGTACTTGAATCGGCCAAAATATACGACAACAAGGTGGCCGGATGGGTATCGTCTTACCTAACGGGGAAAGGCTGGAGTATACATCCACAGGCAGCCGCCATGATTGGCGAGTACCTGGGCAACAACCTATCCAAAGTGGCTAACGAGCTGGAAAAACTCATTCTCAATGTACCCAAGGATAAGCAAATAACAGTCAAGGAAATCTCAGACAACATCGGCATCAGCAAGGACTTCAATTCCTTTGAGCTGACGGCAGCACTGGGTAGCCGCAATGCGTTCAAATCCCTGCAGATTGTTAATTATTTTGCCGCAAATCCAAAAAACAACCCGCCGCCATTGGTTTTTGCCGCACTCAACAACTATTTCACCAAGATTCTAAAATACCATTACTTGCCGGACAAAAACCCGCAAACGGCCGCCAAAGCCTTGGGTGTCCATCCTTTTTTTGTGCGCGAATACGAGTCCGCCGCGCGATCTTATACTAAATGGAAATCTGCGCAAGTCATCAATTATCTCCGGGAATATGACTTGAAGTCTAAAGGCGTTAATGCTGCTAACATCGAGCAGGGAGAACTATTAAAAGAACTGGTTTATAAAATTTTAAGTGTTTAACTAAGCAAGCATAGTATTATCATCGGACATGCAAAATCGAAGAATAGTACGATATAGTCTCGTAGCCGTCCTCATCAGTATATTCGTAACAATCGAAGCCCATGCCCAAAGAGGCCGGATGTATACAGTAGTGCAGGCCGGTGGCATATTCGGCCTGAACAGCACGAGCGAGCATAGCGCCATGCATGGTTATCAAGTACATTTATCGTTTGGTCGCAATTTCCACGACCGCATATATGCGGGTTTAGGTCTAAGCCAGGATATCTACCGGGGCGCTACGGTCATGCCTGACGGGCGGCGTTCTAACCGACGCATCAATGCCTTGCCTATTTTTACGGAGCTAAGGGTACCAATTTCCAATGTTCGCATGTTGGGTTCCCTCGGTGCGCTGGCCAGTGCGGGTTATGCACCACCTATGGGTGCGGAGTATTTTGGTGGATTTATGGGCAAGGCAGGCATTTCATACGGCCATATGCTGGCAGACCGTTCGGACCTACTGATTTCCGTCGGTTATGGCTTCCAACAGTTTGATTCCCGGCTTGCCCTACAGGCATTCAGCCAGCACAATGGGTTTATCAGCATCGGGCTGTTTGTACGGTAGACAGCATCTCAAGACACAAACCCGAACATTATCTTTGAAGCAAGGAATGCTTACGAGGGGGTGCATACCATGTAAAGTCAACATTAAAAAGCACCACTCCGAGTAAGCGACTGAGCAAGAACAAAAAAAGCCTCGAATATCCTGAAAATATTCGAGGCCTTATCTAAGTTTTAGCATGTTACCCTTATCCGGCTAGCATGGCTTCACGCTGCTCTTTTACCGCTTCACTGCTGATATATTCATCGTAGGTCATCAGCTTGTCGATGATTCCGTTCGGTGTCAATTCGATAATGCGATTGGCCACGGTCTGGGTCAGTTCGTGGTCGCGCGAGGTAAATAGAATCGTTCCCTTGAAATCTTTCATACCGTTGTTCAATGCGGTAATGGATTCGAGATCGAGGTGGTTGGTAGGCTCGTCAAACAACAGCAGGTTTGCTTGTTGCAGCATCATCCTGGAAAACATGCAGCGCATTTTTTCGCCCCCAGACAGCACCGAACATTTTTTCAACACCTCCTCGCCTGAGAATAACATCTTGCCGAGGAATCCACGGATAAACTGTTCGTCTTTTTCGGAAGCCGAATACTCGCGCAACCAATCGATCAGGTTTTCGTCCTTTCCGTCAAAGTACGCGCTGTTATCCATCGGGATGTCTGCAATATTGATGGTCACTCCCCACTTGAACGAACCGGCATAATCCGTATCGCGTCCAGTCAGGATCTCGTAAAATGCCGTTGTTGCCAGGCTGTTTTGCGACAATACCGCTATTTTATCGCCTTTGTTGACCATCAGGTCGACATTGCCAAACAGGACCTCATCGCCCATAGTTTTACCCAAACCTTCAATTTGTAATATCTGGTCTCCAGCCTCGCGTGCCATATCGTTAAACATGATAGCTGGATATTTCCGGTTCGACGGCTTGATCTCCTCCAGGTTGATTTTATCAAGGGCTTTCTTCCGGCTAGTCGCCTGTTTCGACTTGGAAGCATTGGCACTGAAACGGCGGATAAACTCTTGCAATTCCTTGACCTTATCTTCCATTTTCTTATTCTGATCGGCACGTTGCTTGAGTGCCAACTGGCTGGACTCATACCAGAATGTATAGTTTCCGGTGTAGATGGTCATTTTGCCAAAATCAATATCCACAACATGCGTACATACCGCATCGAGGAAGTGCCTATCGTGAGACACGACCAACACCGTAGCCTCATAGCCCGCAAGGAAGTCTTCGAGCCATGCAATGGTGTCGATATCCAAGTCGTTAGTAGGCTCATCCAGCAACAGGATATCGGGGCTACCGAAAAGGGCTTGTGCCAATAGTACCCTTACCTTTTGGTTCCCGTCCAACTCTTTTACGTATTTGGTATGCAAACTCTCGAGGATACCTAAGTTGCTTAGTAGGGCGGCAGCATCACTCTCAGCGTTCCACCCGTCCATTTCAGCAAACAGGCTTTCCAATTCGCCAGCACGCTCTCCATCGGCATCCGAAAAATCCTCTTTCATGTAGATAGCATCCTTCTCCTTCATGATGTCATACAGCTCCTTATGACCCATCATAACGGTTTCCAATACGGAGAACTCGTCGAATGCATAGTGATCCTGCTTGAGTACCGCCATGCGTTCGCCAGGAGTAAAGCTGACTGAACCGGTCGTGGGATCCACATCGCCTGAAATGATTTTCAGGAAGGTGGACTTACCCGCACCATTGGCACCGATGATGCCGTAGCAATTGCCGGAGGTAAACTTCAGATTGACATCTTCGAAAAGGACACGCTTGCCAAAACGAAGCGATATGTTGGATACATTAATCATGGGCGCAAAGGTACGGTTTTGGGCGGACATGTAAAACCCTCGGGAGGATATGGTTAGGGACGCGACATCAACTTTGCGCGGATATTTTGCCGGCGTTTTTGTTTAACAGGCAACGAAAGCACACGCAAAAATCTTCGGGCATGCCCCCTTCTTCAATTGGTTTGCGTCCTAATTACCCGCAGCTCATCTTACCCCCCATTTTAGAAGCAATCCGTGGCAAGATAGGGTTGTGAATTTGCGACAACCGATATGTTGGCATACACTTACCTCACCAACAACACGGTCTAACGTTCAGCATTCGGAGAGAACGCACTTTGCGGGCAACAGATAGCCCTATACAGGGTTAAATGATGTTAATTTTTTCGCTAACTGCAA
>CAZXSL010000074.1:5906-13875 GCA_964643235.1 uncultured Sphingobacteriaceae bacterium
TGTCCATATTGTGGTTATCGGCCGTCGGTTTACAGCCGGCGGCTGCCCAAGAGACCATCCAAGGTTTGGTGTTCGACAAGAACACCAAACAGCGTGTTTCCCGTGTTTTCATCTACAATCCCAGTAACGATGCGGGGGGATACAACAACACCAAGGGCGAATTTGAAATACGGGCTAAAGCCGGCGACGTCCTGATCGCCGCGGCCAACGGGTACTATGCAGACACCTTGCGTATAGCCGATGAATCCGTTGTGGTGTTCCAATTGGAACGTTCGACCATCCTCATCGACGAGGTCTCCGTTATCGCACGGCGCTCGCCCGAGGAGCGCCTGGCCGAAAACCAACGCGAATACTCCACTGCCTACTCACGTGGTACACCTGGCCCCATTTTCTCCGTTGCACCCACGGGGGCCGGCGTCAGCATCGACGCCCTCTACAAGCTTATTAGCCGCGAAGGCCGTAACGCCCGACGCTTGCAGGAAATCATCGAGCAAGACTACCGCGAGTCGGTAATCGACTACCGATTTACACCCGAACTGGTTAGCCGTGCAACAGGTTTGACGGGCGACGCGCTTCGGGATTTCATGCGCCAATACCGCCCCTCTTACTTTTTTGTTCTCAACGCTAACGATTATAACCTCGTATATTATATCCGATCCAGCTATGCACAATATCGCGAACGGCCATCCCTTCGCCGCCTGCCCCCGCTGCCCAAACTAGAGGATATAATAGAAGAACCCGAATAAATTTTAGGGATCGTGCGTTAACGGCAGTATATTTGCAGGCTAAGACACGAACGATGGTTTAAATTTAGGTTTAGGACATGAACATATACCGCTACCCTTGCTATATTTTTGCCCTTTTGCTGTGCGCTTCAGTGGCCCAAGCACAGCTTTACGATCTGAACAAGTTACATGTCAAGCCCGATTCCAACTTGCTGCATATCGACAGGCCGGTGCTTAACGTCGACCCAATTAGCTTGCCTACATCAGCCCTTGACATGCGTATCGTCTATTGGCGGCATTGGACGTCTCTAGGCATCAACACGAACCAAGCTTCTTTCAGCGACAACTGGAATGCGGGTGGTGTCAACTCCATCTCGGTTAGGGGTAATATCAACCACAAATCTGAATATCACCGCAACAATGTCCGCTTCGTCAGCGACTTGGCCATGGAATACGGGAAAGCCAAAAACAAGAATCAATTGCCACGCAAAAACAATGACCGCATTTTTTGGGATAATAGCTTCTCGCTGGGTATCTCCAAATCGTGGTCGCTGTTTACCTCACTCCGTTTTGAAAGCCAGTTTGACCTGGGTTATAGCTATGGCCTGACTGAAGATGGGCGGGACACCATCACGGGGATGATCTCCAATTTCATGGCACCAGCGCGTATTACCGAATCCCTCGGGGTTCAGTATATACCCGACAATACGTTTTCACTGCGCTTCGGTACAGGTACTGCCCGGCAAACCCTGGTTTTGGATGAACGAATAAATCCAACCCGCTATGACATCGAGGAGGGCCGACGGTTCAAGAACGACTTGGCTTTTGAGTTGGTTGCGACATTGGACCGCAACCTGGCGAGCAATTTGAATCTGAAAAGCCGCTACATCCTTTTTGCCAACTACGAAAAGCTGAACGACCCGAGCCATAACTTGGAAGCAACGTTAACCGCCAACGTGGCGCGCTTTGTCAACGTAACCCTCAGTGGCCGGCTCGTCTACGACAGCGATTACATACAAGAAGGCAAAACACGTTCGGAAATACAATATAGCCAAGGGTTAGCAATCGGGCTAGTATACCGCATTCCTTAGCCATAAGCGTGTCTGGAGAGATTTGATGTGAAAGGAATAACAACAATATGGTCTCTGGTAGCGGGTTTCATCCTATTATCGGCTTGTACAACAAACCGATACGCCGCTACTAACAAAATATATACTCAACAGGTCAAGGAAGCCGCTGAAACCATACAGCAACCCCTACCTCGTCCGGAAACTCCTCCAGTTCCTAAAGAGCCGACAAGCTTACAACCTGAACCGGCTCCAGAACCACCTCCTGCTCCCGATGGACGAAACGTATTGGGCGATGCAAAAGGCGTGCGTGAGGATTTAGACTGGGTAGGCGCTATACATTTCGACTTGCGTAAGCCTAATTACGTCATCATCCACCATACGGCACAGGAAAATGTGGATCAAACCATACACACCTTTACCCAGCCACATACCAAAGTCAGTTCCCATTACGTCATCAGCCGCGACGGACGCGTATACCAAATGCTTAACGATTACTTGCGTGGTTGGCATGCCGGTCTCAGCAAATGGGGCAGTCTGACCGATCTCAATTCGGTCTCCTTGGGCATCGAGTTGGATAACAACGGTAAGGAACCTTTCGCCGAGGCACAGATCAACAGCTTGATTACCTTGCTGGACACCCTCAAAACCAACTACAACATTCCTACGGCCAACTTTCTAGGACACGGCGATGTCTCGCCCGGCCGAAAAGTAGACCCTAGTGTGCATTTCCCGTGGAAACGTTTGGCCCAGCATGGTTTTGGATTATGGCCCGATGAGGTGCTTATGACTCCCCCCGACGGATTCAACGCCGTGGATGCCTTGCGCATCATCGGGTACGACACGAGTAATTTACCTGCAGCAATCGTGGCTTTCAAACGGCGATATATCCAAAACGATCTATCTCCAACCCTGACACTATACGACGAAAGCGTACTTTATAACCTGTATCTGAAACACTAATCTGCCGTAGGCGGAAGGGTTTTGACCTTATCCGTACGGATGAGGCCCTGCAGCAATAAAGCAAACAGCACGACTAGGGCACAACCAACGAGGTTAAGCCACAGGAACGCCATCGTATCAAACCACCACAAGGAGATAACCATGATCTCCGTTAGGATAGCCGCCCACAGCACCGCCTTACCTCCAGCCCGTTTCACATAAAACGCGACCACGAAGATGCCCAAAATTGTCCCATAAAACAACGAACCCAAGATGTTAACGGCTTCCAAAAGGTTGCCAAGCTTACTGGCATATAACGCGATAATAACACACAGGACACCCCATAACAAAGTAAACAAACGAGACACTCCAAGATAACGTTTCTCGCTCCCCTCCTTGTCGACAAATCGCTTGTAGATATCCACCACCGTGGTCGATGACAGGGAATTAATAGCACTGGCCGTAGCTCCCATCGAAGCCATGAAGATGATCGCCACCAAAAGGCCAATCAACCCCCGGGGGAAATTCTCGGTCACGAACGACAGAAAAATGTAGTTGTTGTCATTGGTATCGGCATTGGCATCATGCTGCTGCATCAGGTCAACGAGATCTGCCCGTACCTGCTTGGCTCGGTAATCACTATCCCGAAGCCTTACCCGGACATCGTCTACCGTCGCTTGGTCGTCGGCATCAAGCGCAGTAGTAAGTCGATCGACCTGCTGGCGCCTCTCCTCAAAAATAAGGGCATGCTGCTCTTTAAGGGCGTCTACCTGCGAAGCGTAGTCGCTCTGCTCAATTTTGTTCAACTCGTATTTATTGAAAAAAATCGGCGGGCTGTTGTACTGGTAAAATGCGAACACCAAAATACCGATAAGTAGAATCGAAAACTGCATCGGCACTTTCAATAAACCGTTCATCAGCAAACCGATACGACTATCGCGTATTGAAGACCCGGTCAGGTATCGTCCTACTTGGCTTTGGTCCGTACCGAAATACGACAATTGGAGAAAGAAGCCGCCGATAAGGCCGCTCCACAGGGTATATTGATTGTTCCAATCGAATGACAAATCAATTGCATTAGCTTTGCCAGACTTGCCGGCAATATGCAAAGCTTTGTGCAGGCCGACATCCTGAGGCAGCATGTAAATAACCATGATACCAGCTGCCAACAACCCGCCGAAAATAATACTCATCTGCAGCAACTGCGTATACGAAACGGCCTTAGTACCTCCATAAACGGTATAAAGCACGACCAACGTACCAATAAACAGTGTCGTATAAGTAACGTTTATCTGTAAGATACTGGATAGGATAATGGCCGGGGCGTAGATAGTTATACCGGTTGATATACCTCGCTGGATGAGGAATAGAAAGGCCGTAAATGCCCGGGTGCGTACATCAAAGCGTTTTTCCAAGAACTCATACGCAGTAAAAACCCGCAACCGGTGGAAAATGGGGACAAACGTGATGCTTAGGATAATCATCGCTAGGGGCAGCCCAAAGTAGAACTGCACAAAGCTCATCCCGGTAGAGTATGCCAAACCCGGAGCAGAAAGGAATGTAATGGCACTGGCTTGTGTCGCCATGACCGAGAAGCCGATATGGTACCACGGCAAGGATCGGTTGCCCAACAAGTACCCATCTATATTACGTATGTCCCTACTTTTGTAGACACCATACGAAATAATGAGGAGTAGGGTTAATGAAAGGACAATCCAATCGGTCGTGCTCATCCGAAATATCTAGTAAAAAGATAAAACAAGACTATCAGGGCTAGCAGCCAAACGACGACTATCCAATAAAATCTCCGCCAGGTTTTAATGAACGGAGGAAGGCCTTTACCTGTCGTGCTCACGCTCGGGCAGTAATACCTTCACGAAGAAGGCTGCAAATACCAGACCTACAATCAGGCCTATCAGTGTGCCGCCCACACTTTCTCGCGCAACGCCACCGATAAGGGCTCCAAAAATGGCGCCGATCAAATAAAAATATCCTTCAAAATTTTTGATACCAGCCGGATGTTCTTCTGTGTGTTTCATATAATCGTTCAGTAAGTGATGCATCCCTGTACAGAATGCATACGTGTTCTTGTTCTAATCGGACTTAGCCAGCAAATTTACAAATAATCTGTACGCTCCAGGCACACCGGCGGGCAATTGCCGGAAAAAAGACAGGGATGTATAAACAAAGTTACCTTTCCCGTGTTTGGCTACCAACAAAGCACCCGATAAAGGCGACTCATTTGTGTCGTTCATGGACAACGGACGTTCGTACCGATCATCGGCCGAGTCTGCGAAATACAAGCCCCGTTCCTGCACCCAGCCTTCAAAGTCAGCCTCAGTAATCGTATTGGGGTAGTTCAGCACGCGGCTTTCGGGTTTGAGGAAGCGAACAGGAGCATCCTCCTCGGTCACGCGCCCTCGGGATAAAGTCAACGGATAAGGTCCCAGTTCGTTGAGCACTAGTCCTCCGTTAACGTTATACTGTACGACCAAGGTTCCTCCTTGGGCCACATAATTCATCAACGCCGGCTGGACACGACGCATAGCGGGGTTGACGTTATAGAGTCTAACTCCGGTAACGATGGCGTCGTACGCGCTCAAATCCGTTCCAAGCAAAGTGGCTTCATTAAGTACATCAACCTGTAAACCAATATCACGTAATGATTGGGCAACCAAATCCCCAGCACCGGCTATATAGCCGATACGTCTAGCCGAAACACCTGTTTCTACCCGATTCAGTGCGACTTTTGCCTCAGGGAACCAGGTAATTGCGGGGATATGATCGTAGGAAATCCGGTGGATTCCCCGAGCAGGCAGATTGCCCGTATCGGATTGAAAAACAACACGCAAAGCATTGCCTGGCCGACTTTCTCCGGGGTACACACGCAATGTCCGGGTAATTTCCGTATCAGGGCCGTCAAATACCAAAGGAAACTCTTTAACATCCGCGCCCCAACCTTCTGGCAGTTCGACGTAGACATTAGCTTCCAATGCCCCTGCCGTTTGGTTCGCAAACTGGATGTTTACTGTTTTGGGTTCATTCCCGTTAAATACAATCGATTTTGCGCTCATTGTCGCGGTAATCGGAGGCACCACAGCCAGCGGCTCGTATACCTCGCCGCGCACCGGATCCGTGTATTTATACACGATCGGACGCTCAAATCTGATGGACTTACCATCAATCGCCAAAGTTATTGCCGTGCTCGGGTTGTCGCGATTGCCCGGATAACCGATATCTAAAAGGTTGTCGACCTTATACAAACCCAGGGTGCCCGACTGCTCCAACCAATATGGTTGCGTAATGTGCTCCGGGCGGATGATTATTTCCTCTTCGAGCAATTCATTGAAAGGCAATTGACGCGCCTTGCGAAATTCCTGGACACCCTCTGGACTTTCGATACGTTGCAACACGACATCTACGCCCGGCCTACGTACGATAAATGAACTCTTAATTGACAGTTCTTCACCCAGTGCAAACATCGGTCGATCGGCATAGCTTTCAAACCAAATTCCAGCACAGGCCAGAATCAATTCTTTGACTTCCTTCAGCTTTTGTGTTCGCCAATAGGAATTATCTAGGGTTTCCAATTCTTCCAGAAGCAGCAGAAGATCGGGCACCGAACGCTCGGGGTTCAGGTAATCGAAGGACGCGCCCAGCCGGTCTACCAATTCCCGTATACGCCCTGTGCCAGCAATACGGTTCCACGATACGTCGACCCCATCCATTAGATCGTTGCGAGGGAGGTCGCCGGCCAGCGCTTCAAAAGTCTCGTTGATATTTCCACGTTGCCTTGCTGCTCCAAACCCTTGGCTTTTGTGGGCCGATCGACTTTCGGCAGCCACTTCGCCATACGACTGCCCGACAAGTGGGTTGAAGTCGCCGATATTGACCTCAAATAGTTGGTCGGGGCTTGCCGTACTACGTGCCCAAGGCGAAGTATTCCACAGCAACCGCTTGGCCTGCCATACGCCGGCATGCTTCAATTGTTCGGGAAATCGGGTTGGATCAGCAGCTGCGGCAAATGCTTCAATTGCCAGCTGCCCCGAAGCTTGGTGGTGCCCATGACCACCCCGCTCGTCTGGCGGAAAACGTGTAATGATGATATCCGGTCTGAATTTCCGGATAATCCACACCGCATCAGCCAATGCTTGCTCGCGATCCCAAATTCGAAGTGTTTCCTCCGCCGTTTTGGAGAAGCCAAAATCGTTGAGACGCGAAAAATATTGTTCACCACCATCGATACGACGAGCGGCTAGGAGTTCTTCGGTACGGATCAAGCCTAATTCGGTAGCCTGCTCGGTACCAATCAGATTTTGCCCACCATCGCCTCGCGTCAACGAAAGATACGCTGTCCGATATTTCTTTTCTTTGGCCAGCCATGCAATCAGGCGGGTATTTTCATCATCGGGATGGGCGGCAAAATAAAGTACCGATCCGAGGGTAGCGAGCTTATCCATACCCTGCTTGATATCTGCCGAGTTCATGGGAAATTGCGTCTGGGCCGAGCTTGGCAACCCAAGTCCAATCAGGACACATAGGTTAATGACGAAGGGGCGGATACTCGCCGAAAAGCGGAAAAGGCGAACAACAGGTGAGAGTCTGTACGTATTTACCATAGTAAACAGGAAAACAAAAGCCGTCTCGTTTTAAACGAGACGGCTTTCTCTAAATTAACAATTAAAAAATCATTTTCTTTCTTAAAACCTATTTATGCGCGCGACTGCCAAGCAGCCAAATTATTTGTTTTAACCATCGAGAATAACCCGTGCAATCATTAGTTTTAAGAAACTAACCTTTAACGCTAGTAAAGTTACGACAAAAAACACGGATACGACACCATTGCCACTATAAGTTTTCCACACAACACCTAGTTTTGAACACTGTTTTTCGGTAAAAGGAACTCCCTAACGCCATACTTACATAGGTGCCATCTATTTACGCTAATTGTCGATTGATCCTAATACACGTTTCATAAACATGTTCAGTGCGTCTTTTTGGGAAATGTTTTCGTCTTTCATCAATTTGCTCACCTCTATCGCACCGTACATATTAGAGATCAATTCCCCAATTACGTCCAACTCCTCGTCCTTTAGCGACGGCACCTCAGTAAGCGACTCGAGTGTTTCAATGGTTTCCAAGACAAAGTCTTGGTCATTTTCCTCAATGAAGCCGGTCAGGTGCTTAATTATGGGTAACTTCATTGATCAAATCGGCAAGGACATCCAACTTGTT
>CAZXSL010000075.1:0-13866 GCA_964643235.1 uncultured Sphingobacteriaceae bacterium
CATCCAAGCTGCTTTTAATATTGGGGCTATGGTTCGTTGGTTGGATTTCAATGATACTTGGCTGGCCGCCGAGTGGGGGCATCCTTCGGATAATCTTGGTGGGATTCTTGCGGTGGCCGATTGGTTGTCGCACACGGCGGTCGCTAACGGTAAGCAGCCCTTGACGGTGCATGATGTATTGGATGCGATGATCCGTGCGCATGAGATCCAAGGAGTAATGGCACTTGAAAACTCATTTAACCGTGTTGGGTTGGATCACGTAATATTGGTCAAGTTGGCGTCGACGGCAGTCGTTGGTAAGTTGATAGGCCTGAGTCGTGAGGAGCTCGTCAATGCGGTGTCCCATGCTTTCGTAGACGGGCAAGCCTTACGTACCTATCGCCATTCGCCGAATACGGGCAGCCGTAAATCTTGGGCGGCGGGAGATGCGACATCCCGTGCCGTGCGGCTGGCGCTTATCGCGCAAACGGGCGAAATGGGGTACCCATCGGTGCTGTCGGCGAAAACCTGGGGCTTTTATGACGTACTGTTCAATGGTAACGCATTCAAGTTCCAGCGAGGGTACGGATCCTATGTTATGGAAAATGTGCTGTTTAAGATATCATTTCCGGCCGAATTCCATTCGCAGACGGCGGTAGAGGCCGCTATGACCCTGCACGGCAGGTTAAAAGAGATCGGTAAAACTGAGGCAGATATCAAGCATATCCGTATTCGGACCCACGAGGCGGCCATCCGGATCATCGACAAAAGAGGACCTTTACACAACCCCGCAGACCGTGATCACTGCCTTCAATACATGATTGCCGTTCCGTTGATTTTCGGTCGGCTGACCGCTGCTGATTATGAAGATAACGTCGCAGCAGATCCGCGGATTGATATCCTGCGGGATAAGATGGAAACAGAAGAAGATAAGCAGTTTACGGCTGATTACCACGACCCCGACAAGCGGTCGATAGCCAACGCATTGACGGTAACGTTGTATGATGGTACGATCCTTGAAGAAGTGGAAGTAGAATACCCGATCGGGCATAAGCGCAGGCGTCAGGAGGGGATACCCGTGTTAATAGAGAAGTACAAGACAAACTTGGCACGTGTGTTCTCCACAAAACAACAAACCCAGTTACTGGATGTTTCCTTGGATATCGATCGCTTGGGTGCGTTGCCTGTCCAGGAGTTTGTCGATATGATGGTTCCGCAGTAAAGCGGTTTTCGGTTTTTCTATAGTTAGTTCTTTTATCGTTTCGTGTAAAATTCTACTTTTGGGATGGATTATAGGGAAAGGATAGTTTATGCCTATTAAGGAGCATGAGGTTTTGTATGAAGACAACCACCTGATTGCGATCAATAAGCGGGCTGGTGTCATCGTACAGGAAGACAAGACGGGTGATTTTGCCTTGGAAGACATGGTGAAAAAGTATTTGACTGACAAGTACGACAAACCAAACGGAGCGTTTTTGGGCGTACCTCACCGTTTGGATCGTCCGGTAAGCGGGCTTATTCTGTTTGCCAAGACGAGTAAAGCACTTGATCGGCTTAACAAACTCTTCAAGGTGCGGGAGATGAAAAAGACCTATTGGGCGGTAGTCAGGCAGCAGCCGGCCGAACCCGAGGGCAAATTGGTTCATTGGTTGGTTCGTGATCGGGAGCGCAACATTACCCGGGCATATGATAAGGAGGTCGTGGGTTCAAGCCGCGCGGAGTTGGATTATAAGCTAATCGGCTCGCTCGACGGATATTACTTGATCGAAGTATACCCCATCACGGGCCGCACTCATCAAATTCGGGTGCAGTTGTCATCTATGGGTTGTCCCATCGTGGGCGACAATAAGTACGGCTATCCACGGGGTAGCTTGAAGCGGAGCATCTGTTTACATGCTGTTTCGCTCGAGTTCATACATCCAGTGCAAAAGGAGCCCATCAAGATATCGGCCCCTTTACCTAGGGATGGTTTTTGGGAACGGTTTGCTCAGTTCGGTCAGTAGACGTAGTGTTCAGACAGCGAACTAAGCAATAAACAACAAGAGGTATGTGGAAAGAAACTGAGGGAGCACTTTATCGGTCGTTTGAATTCCGGGATTTTTCGCAGGCATTTGCTTTCATGGTTCGGGTGGCTTTGCTGGCCGAGTCCCATAACCACCATCCCACGTGGACGAACACGTACAATCGTGTCGAGATTTGGTTGTCAACTCATGACGCGGGGGGCAAAATAACAGATCAGGATCGGGAATTGGCAAACGCTATTGATAAACTTTAACCATGGCATCAAACCCACGTACGTTTACGGCCTTGGGCAGTTTCAATAAGGTACTTCTTTTTGTCGTACTGGTGTTTCTCGTTATGCATTATGCCAAGAGTTTTCTTATCCCTGTGCTTACGAGCGCGCTTCTGGCTATGCTTTTGGTGCCGGTGTGCCGCAAGTTGGAGAGTTGGAAGTTCAATAGGGGTGTAGCTGCCGTGGTTAGCGTATTGGTAACCTTACTCATTGTCGTAGGGGTTATGTATGTCGTGATTCACGAATTGTTAGTCATGAGTGGCGATTTGTCTGCAATAGGCGAACGCCTGACCCAGGCTTTCGGTCAAGTACAGGCGTACCTGTCCGAGCACTTCAACCTGCCCATCGAAAAGCAACGGGCTTATCTCCAGGAGCAGATAATGACTTGGACAAACGTAGCAGGAAAGCAGATTAGCGGCCTTTTCTTTTCGATTTTTTCCATTTTGGGCGACCTCCTGATTGTTACCGTTTATACGGTGTTGATGTTGATTTACCGGACTAGGGCAAAACGGTTTGTGCTTAAGCTTGTGCATCGCTATGCAGGCGATGAAAACTTGGCTAATGCGAAGGATATCGTTGAAAAGATCACCATGGTATCCAGTCGCTATGTGTCGGGCGTATTCCTTGTCGTGCTTATCCTATCGGTTATTTACTTCATTGGTTTAACCATTATCGGTATTGAAAACGCACTGTTTTTCGCGATTATTGCTGCATTAATTAACATTATCCCCTATATTGGGTCGGTAGCGGGGGGTGCGATAGTTGTCGCCTATACGCTTATTACCCGCGATACGCTGACTGTACCGATCGTTACCACTATCTTTTTTACAGTCGTACAGCAATTGGACAGCTACGTGTTGACACCGAAAATAACGGGTGGTCAGGTGCAGTTAAGTCCTTTGTTTACCATTATGGTGTTGTTGTTAGGTGGCATGGTGTGGGGCGTCGGGGGGATGGTTCTTTTCATTCCGCTCTTAGGAGTTATCAAAGTGGTTTTTGATAATGTAGACTCGTTGAAACCTTACGGTTACCTCATCGGTGATAAATAAGGAGATATATCGCCTGCTCATCCCGAGATACTGTTGTATCGTTGACAATTGTCCGTCTAGCTGCGCACAACACTCAGACGATTGGAGTTTTCAAGGGTAAAGGCGTTTGACAAAAGATAAAGATAAATGAATAGATATGGCAGATAAAATAAAGGTAATAGACGGGGTTCTGCACGTGCCAGACAGGGTGACGATTCCTTTTGTGATAGGCGATGGTATCGGACCCGATTTGTGGCGCGCTGCGGTGCGCGTATTTGATACGGCTATTGCAAAGGCTTACGATGGTAGTCGGCAAATCAACTGGAAAGAGGTATTGGCGGGTGAGAAAGCCCATTTGCAAACAGGGGAATGGTTGCCAGTCGAGACGTTGGATGCCATGCGCGAATATACCGTATCTATCAAAGGACCACTCACTACGCCCATCGGTGGCGGCATCCGTTCATTGAACGTTGCTATACGTAAGGCGCTAGATCTTTATGTCTGCCAACGTCCCACTCGCTGGTTCGAGGGCGTGCCCTCGCCCGTAAAGCACCCGGAATACGTAGATATGGTCATCTTCAGGGAGAATACGGAAGATATTTATTCAGGTATCGAATTTCAGGGTGGCACTGCTGAGGCTGCCAAGCTTGCGCAATTCCTAGCGTCGGACCTGGGAGTAGATTACGATTTTGCCGGCAACACGGGTATTGGTATCAAAGTGATGTCGGAGGAGGGCACCAAGCGGCTGGTTCGTGCGGCGATAGACTATGCTATCGAGCAAGGGCGTCCGTCGGTAAGCCTCGTCCATAAGGGCAATATCATGAAGTTTACTGAAGGGGCCTTCAAGCAATGGGGCTACGAGGTGGCTGAGCAGGAATATTCGTCATCGACTTACACATGGGGCCAGTGGGAAGCGACCAAGCAAAAGGAAGGTGAGGAGGGCGCCAATGCCGAAATGGTTGAAGCTGTAGAACAGGGTAAAATTATAATCAAGGACGTTATTGCCGATAATTTTCTGCAGCAAATTTTACTAAATCCAAGAGATTATAGTGTTATCGCCACCATGAACCTGAATGGCGATTATATTTCCGATGCTTTGGCAGCCATTGTCGGTGGAATCGGGATTGCTCCTGGTGCCAATATCAATTACAAGACCGGCTATGCCGTGTTCGAGGCTACGCACGGTACCGCTCCGCGTTTTGCCGATACCGACACGATGAACCCGTCATCGATTATCCTTAGTGGCGTCATGATGTTGGAATATATGGGCTGGCAAGAGGCTGCGGATACGATTGTTCGGGCTTTGGCACAAACAATCCTAGATAAAACTGTTACCATTGATTTCTTTAATCAAATGGATGATGGTACGCTGTTGAAAACCAGTGCATTTGGTGATGCAATTATTGCTAATATGTAGTCGTTCGTCACATATATACAAGATTGACCAGAAAAACATGATAAAAAAGCAAATAAGAGTCGGGCTTATTGGTTTCGGGATGGCTGGCCAGGTATTCCATGCACCCGTTATCTCGGCGGTGGATGGTTTGGTGCTGCACAAAGTGAGTGCACGGCGGCCGGAGCACCAGCAATTACTTAACTTGCGGTATCCCGAGGCGATTCACGTGGCTGATGCGGATAGCATTATCCACGCCGATGACATTGATTTAGTGGTTGTGGCTACATCAAACGACATGCATTATCCCTTGACGAGAGCCGCATTGTTGGCCAGCAAGGCCGTGGTTGTGGAAAAGCCTTTTACCAATACGAGTGCCGAAGCGGATGAACTGATTCAATTGGCCGAAGATGGAGGTTTGCTGCTCAGCGTACACCATAACGCACGTTGGAACAGTGATTACTTGACCGTGAAAGACGTGTTGGCTACTGGAGTCTTGGGGCGGTTGGTTTCCTTCGAGGCGCGATACGATCGCTTCCGCAATACACTCAAGGAGAATGCTTGGCGTGAGGAAGACTTGCCCGGGTCGGGTATTTTGTACGATTTGGGAGCGCATCTTATCGACCAGTCTATCGAGCTGTTCGGTCTACCCCAAGCCATTAATGCCGATTTGCGTAAGCAACGGACGGGAGCCAAAGCTGTTGATGATTTTGAGTTGATCCTCCATTACCCGCAACTCAAGGTTTCGTTGCGGGGGGGCATGCTCGTCAAAGAGCCCTCGCCACGTTATGCGTTGTACGGGTTAAATGGTGCATTTGTCAAGTATGGGATTGATCCCCAAGAAGCGGCCTTAAAAGCTGGAAAATCGCCAAAGGGCGATCCCGATTGGGGAAAGGAGCCCGAACGTATCTATGGAAAGTTAAACCTGTTGGCTGCAGACGGTACCGATGAGATTAGATATGTGAAAAGCAAGCAAGGAAATTACCCGGCATTCTACCAGAATGTTTACGAGGCACTGGTGGGCGAATCCGAACTTGTTGTCAAGCCGCGGCAGGCACGTAATGTTATCCGGGTAATTGAATTGGCCGAACAAAGCTGGGCTGAGCGTCGTACAGTAGATATTTCCAAGGAGTCATATGCCTGATATGCTGGATGCCATCATTATTGGGGGTGGGGCGTGTGGGTTGATGTGTGCCGTGCAGGCCGGCCAACGTGGTCGGCGCACGCTTGTATTGGAGCGCAACAACCGCGCAGGAGCCAAAATTCTGATTTCAGGCGGTGGGCGGTGCAACTATACGAACTTACATACCACGACAGCCAATTTCGTGTCGGAATCGCCTGATTTCAGTGATTCGGTACTGCAGCAATGGAGCGTTGGGGATACTGTAAACTTTTTTGAAACGAATGGTATTTTTGGCCAGGAGAAGACGTTGGGGCAATTGTTTCCGACTACGAACAAAGCCAAAGACGTGGTGTCTGTTTTCGAGCGATTGATGGTCCGATATGGTCAGGATATGTGGCTGGATGCACTGGCTACCGCGGTGCGCCAAATGACGGACGGAACCTTTGAAGTGGACATCGCGAGTCATGGTTCTACGGTGACTGTTGCCACGAATGCCGTGGTAATGGCCAGCGGAGGTCTTCCGGTAGCCAAATTAGGTGCTTCGGATTTCTCGCTCCGCGTGGCTCGTCAGTTTGGTATTGAAATCGTACAAACGGCACCGGCTTTGGTACCGTTGGCTATTACGGGCAAGGATGCGGATTGGTTTGCAGCCCTGTCCGGAAACAGCGTGTATAGCCGTGTTAGCTGCAATGGTGTGTCATTTGAGGAGAATATCCTGTTTACCCATTGGGGGCTGAGTGGTCCGGCTATCCTCCAGATCTCGTCTTATTGGCGTGCAGGCGACCAACTCAGCATTAATCTATTGCCAAACCTGTCTATGGATACACTAATCAAAGCAGAACGCAATTTGGGTGGGAAGCGTTTGGTTTCGCAATTGTTAAATGACCATTTTTCCAAACGTCTAGTAGAGGCTTTGGGCAAGTTCTTACCGATTGATACGAAAATTGCCTCCCTTGGTAAAGTGGACGCAAAAAAGATAACCGATACTATCCATCGTTTTGTGGTTAAGCCAGCAGGGGATAAGGGGTATGACAAAGCCGAAGTGATGCGAGGGGGCGTGGCAACGGATGAATTGGATGTGGATAGCCTCGAAGTAAAAAAAGTGAGGGGCTTGTTTTTTGGTGGGGAGTGCGTGGACATGACAGGCTGGCTGGGTGGTTATAATTTCCAATGGGCATGGGCTAGTGGATACGCGATTGCCCAGCGGATTTGAGTCTCGCGTATTTAATCGTCCGTTTTGAATTGACATTAGTCCTATTGGCGTGTTGGCGTGTATTCATGCCGAATACCAAATAGTATTTCATCGAATAAATCCGATTGTGATAATGAATTTCGTAGTTTATTATTTGCTTATGACCGCTTTGATGGTTAGCAAAACCGATTTATCTAATGTAGATAATAACAAGTCTATAGTTGGGAGTGTCGTTCCACTAAACTGGGCCTGTGTTGCTGACTCCATGCAAGTGTCTTTTTACGAAGGGTATAAGTCGCGTGATAATGCCTATTTCATCGAGAACAACCGTGGAAAACGGACTTTTCATTATTGGTGGAATGCCCACGCTGTCGATGTCTTTCTAGACGGTTATGAACGAACAGGTGCTCCGACCTACTTGCAGAAAGCCAAAAATCTCGTGCAAGGAATAAAAGATACCAATGGTGGTACTTATTCCATTGTATTTTATGACGATATGTTGTGGCTTGCGTTGGCTTCCTTGCGGGCATTTGAGGTTAGTGGTGATCCATTTTTCATGGATGCCGTGGAGTATCTTTGGCAAGATATATTGACTGGTTTAAACGATAACGAAGGCGGTGGTATCGCTTGGCGAAAAGATCAATTGGCCTATAAGAACACGCCAGCGAATGCGCCTGCGGTTATTCTTGCGTGCCGGCTGTATCGGCATTTGGGTAGAGCCGAAGACTTAGCCCTAGCCGAGGAGTTATTCCAATGGTTGCGCACGACGTTGGTTGATTATGAAACTGGCGTAATCTGGGACGGTAAAAACCGGCTTGGTGATGGGAAGATTGATAAAAACTGGATGTTTACATACAACCAAGGTGTCTATTTTGGTGCGGCCCACGAGCTGTATCTCATGACGGGTCAGCAATCTTATTTGGACGTTGCTGTGACGGCAGCTCATGCTGCGATTAACCACCATCTTATCGCGCCAGGTGGGGTTTTACGAGACGAAGGTCAGGGTGACGGAGGGTTGTTTAAAGGGATTATGGTACGTTACCTTGCGTTGCTAGCCGTGGAGCCGGCAGTAGACTGGGTAGATCGTAAGCGATTTGGTGATTTTATCCGGTTTAATGCGGAGACTGCGTACCGTAATGCTTTGGCAAGGCCGACTATGTTGATCGGTCACGATTGGCACGTCGCGCCACCGAAGCACGTGGATATGTCTACGCAGTTAAGTGGCATCATGTTATTTGAAGCTGCTGCACGCTTAAATTAACAGCGAAATATACTGCCAAGGGTGCTAACGAGGAAGTCGCACTGCTGGACGCGTCTAATAATAAAGATGATATAGCTTGTACTAATGGCATTACGCCGGACGAGAACGGCGAAATTACGATCACGTTTACCGGTGGCGATAATCATACCAATGGTACGGGGTTTTATTATATAACTGCTATGCGCGTTGCACCGGCAAACTAATTTAAGTGCTGGGAGGTTTTTGGTATCGCAGCTGCCTGATTATTCGGGCAGCTTTTTTTATGCGTCTTTTCGTCTGTATCGTAATACCTGCTATACTTAAAAAATACTATCTTTGCAGTTAAAGCAAACCCGTTCTATCGCCGCTTTGTTTCTGACGAAGAGGAGGAAAGTCCGGACAACACAGTGCACCTCGCTTCCTAACAGGAAGGGTCTGTCAATCGGCAGATACGGAAAGTGCCACAGAAAATATACCGCCCGCCTGCTGGCTGGTAAGGGTGAAAATGTGGGGTAAGAGCCCACGGCTTTGCGTGGCGACACGCATCGCGGTAAACCCCGGGGGTTGCAAGGCCAAATAGGTCACGGGAATCCAGGAAGTCGCACGCTTTCTGTCGGTGTATGCCGGCAACCGTGATGGGTAGGCTGCTTGAGCTAGCCAGTGATGGTTCGCCTAGATAAATGATAGAAGGCCGCCCGGTTTAAGGGCGCGCAACAGAATCCGGCTTATACGGTTTGCTTTTTTTGATGACAGTACGCTATACGACAGTATAAATGACCAAGATTTTAATTATTGATGATGAACGTGCCATCCGAAGCACGCTGAAAGAAATATTGGAGTACGAAAACTACCAGGTACTTGATACGGACAACGGTATCGACGGTCTTGCTATTATCAAGAAAGAACCGATCGATTTGGTTCTCTGCGATATCAAAATGAGCAAGATGGATGGGATGCAAGTGCTGACCGAAGCGTTGGCCATCAAACCGGATTTGCCGTTTATCATGATATCCGGGCACGGCACCATCGAAACTGCGGTAGAAGCCAGTAAAAAAGGTGCCTACGATTTTATTTCCAAACCGCCAGATTTGAACCGGCTCCTGATAACGGTAAGGAATGCGCTGGAACGTGGTACGTTGGTAACGGAAACCAAGGTGCTGAAACGTAAGGTTAGCAAAACTCATGACATCCTCGGTGAGTCTGATGCCATTGTCCGGATCAAGGATACCATTGAACGGGTGGCGCCTACGGATGCTCGTGTGCTCATTACCGGTGCGAATGGTAGCGGTAAAGAACTTGTGGCTCGGTGGGTGCACGAGAAATCCTCACGTGCCGGAGCCCCTTTGATAGAAGTTAACTGTGCTGCAATTCCTTCTGAATTGATTGAGAGTGAGTTGTTTGGTCATGAGAAAGGTTCCTTTACTTCTGCTGTGAAACAGCGTATCGGTAAATTTGAGCAGGCACATAACGGCACGCTATTTCTAGATGAGATTGGCGATATGAGCCTGTCGGCTCAAGCGAAGGTGCTGCGTGCCCTTCAAGAGAGCAAGATCACGCGGGTAGGGGGTGAGAAGGAAATTGAGGTTAATGTGCGTGTGGTAGCAGCTACTAATAAGGACTTGCTCAAAGAGATCGACGAAGGCAATTTCCGAATGGACTTATACCACCGGTTGAGCGTTATAGTCATCCACGTGCCGGCCTTGAACGAACGTAAGGAGGATATCCCGATTTTGGCCAAGCATTTCAGTGAAGAAATTTGTAACGAATACAGTATCCCGGTCAAAACCTTTACACCCGGCGCTATGCTCGCTTTGCAGGCTCTCCCCTGGACTGGGAATATCCGCGAATTGCGCAACATGGTCGAGCGTTTGATTATCCTCAGTGAAAGTACCATCACCGATCGGGACGTGGTCACGTTTGCCAATCCGGGTGCGCCGGTAGCATCCAAGCCGGAGGCTGCGCCCAAGGTGCCCGAAAAAGTGGACGAGCCCAGCAATGGTGGGTTTGATTTTGATCGTTTTGAATCGTTTCAGGATTTCAAAGACTTTGCCGAGAAAGGATATATCCAGTACAAGCTGGAAAAAAATGCGTGGAACGTGTCAAAAACAGCTGATGAGATAGATATCCAACGGAGTCATTTGTATAGTAAAATAGAGAAGTATAACCTGAAGCGGGATGCATAGGCTTGTCTAGGGATGGTTTTATGGTGCCATATCCAAGATATCCTCGATCAGTCTATAGGTGTTTTTCCTGATTTTTGAGAAGCGGTCTTTGCCTAACCATACGGCCTCGGTAATATCTTCGTCAAGTTGGGGTTTTAGCTTTGGTACTTTATTTACGCCCATTTCAAACCAGTGTGTTTCTTTGAGGACGAGCTTGCCACGCAGCGTGTATGCATGGTAGGTCTTACGGATTTTGGGTCCGAGGTAGTCCACTTTGATTCCGCATTCCTCTTCTACTTCTCGAACGGCGGCTTTCTTTATTTTCTCGTCTTCATCTACTTTTCCTTTCGGCAGATCCCATTTTCCTAGCCGATAGATGAGCAGGTAGTCGCCAGCACCGTTCTTGACCAGTCCGCCACCGGCTACGATGATTTTGAATTTACCTAGCAATTTTTTGAAAAGGGCTTTGGGGTCGGATACTTCCACCCAGTAATCCAATGGTTTTTTACTGTTTTTCGTTGCTTTAAACAGCTTTTCAAGTTCAATATCTTGATGGTCAGTTGTTTGTGTGTTTTTTGATAATGGGGGGGCGAAATCGGCTAAAATCAAGGCCGATTCGTTCATATAAATTTTATAAATTTGCGCCATGAATAATATGAATGAGGTTGAACAAAAAGTTGCTGAATCCCTGTTGCAAATTAAAGCAATAAAATTGCAACCTAAAAAACCTTTTACCTGGGCCTCGGGCTGGAAGTCGCCAATCTACTGTGATAACCGGATTTCGCTGTCGCATCCTTCGATACGAACGTATATCCGGCAGAAATTATCCGAGGTTGTCCAAGAAGAGTTTGGGTCTGTACAGATGATTTCGGGAGTGGCTACTGCTGGTATTCCGCAAGGGGTATTGGTAGCTCAGGAGTTAGGTCTTCCCTTTACGTACGTTCGGAGCGATGCCAAAGCGCACGGACGGCAAAACCAGATTGAAGGTGAAGTGGTCGAAGGCCAGCGTGTGGTGGTTATCGAAGACCTCGTTTCAACCGGAATGAGTAGTCTGAGAGCTGTGAAAGCCTTGCGCGATGCCGGTTGCGATGTGGTGGGTCTGGTGTCGATATTCAATTACGGCTTTGAGGAGGCGACGACGAATTTTGCGGAAGCTAAATGCAGGCTGATCAGTCTTTGCAACTACGACGCATTGATAGAATTCGCAGTTGAACATAATTATGTTCATAAAACTGACGTTGAGCTGCTCAAGGAATGGCGCGAAAGCCCCAGTACATGGAACCCAGCATAATTTTTAGATATCAATACCTCTGCCCATGACTATTATTGAAAATACGGTTACTGTCAAACAATCAGTCGGGCAGGTGTACGCATATCTTGCCGATTGCAATAACCACGAAGCGCTGATGCCTGAGAATATCTACAATTGGTCGTCTACACGTGATGAGGCTCGTTTTACCATACAAAACATGGCAAAGCTAGCGTTGAAAGTTGACCAGCGCAAAGAAGATGAAGAAGTCGTGTTTATCCCGTCTGAAAAAGCGCCTTTTGATGTAACCTTGCGTTGGACGCTAGCGTCCGAAGACGAACAATCGACCAATGCGACCTTGCGGATTGAAGCCGACCTCAACATGATGATGAAAATGCTGGCCTCCGGTCCCCTACAAAAACTTGTTGATCATCAGGTCAGCAAATTAGCTGAGATTTTGGAGTAATCCGAACCGGTATACTCGATTTTTCCTATTTTTCGGTTTTCGGGTCAACGACCACGGTAATATCCCGCACACCTGTCAATTGTTCTTTAATCGGGCAATATCCCGTTGCACCTCGTAGTAGGAGTGCACTACCTGCAAGGACTCCGAGCATGGAGGAAAACGGCGAACGGAACACATTGGAAATCCCTGTATAGAGGATAAAAGCGCCGGTGGCAATGGAAACGGCACGTTCCGAATTGACGATGTTGCGGCGTTCTTTTGCGTATTCGTATTTGTCTCGGACGTCTGCTAGGAGCTCAAGGGCTTTTTCCGTCGTGACGATTTCTTTTAGCCGATTGGTGTCTGTACTGGTCTTGCCGGCTACTGTTGTCTTGGATTTGGTTTTAGCACACATATATGACTTGTTAATTTCTCTCTCCGTATTTGATTTGCTGGGCGAGGAGACATAGGCCATACGGTGGAGCCCATGTGCCGGAACACCAAGCATTTGATAAATCAACCAATTAATCCGTAATTTGTTTTGTAGAGAGAGAATATTCATATCCTGATTTCTGAATGTTAGATTGGGGTATGGGTCTATTTGACTAGTTCCATGGAAATATTAGGATATGCCCTTGCGGTTTTTATTGGGGTGGTGTTGGGATTGATCGGTGGTGGTGGTTCCATCCTCGCGGTTCCTGTACTGGTTTACGTGTTTCACTTGGAGCCAACCATGGCTACTTCCTACTCTTTGTTTATCGTGGGTTTGACCAGCTTGGCTGGCGCACTTTTCCAAGCGTCTAAAGGCAACGTGGATTTCAAGACGACGGTTACTTTTGGGATAACCTCTGTGGTAACAGTGTTTCTGACACGTAAATACTTGCTCCCTATTATCCCTGACGAATTGTTCCAGGTAGCCGGCTTTACCGTCCACAAGTCTGCGGCAATCATGATTCTTTTTTCCGCACTTATGCTTGCGTCTTCCGTATCGATGATTCTTGGTTACCAGCGTGAAGATGGGAATACGGCAGGTAAATACGTACTGGTGCAGCTGGCGTCGCTGGGCATCGCAATTGGTTTGGTAACGGGATTACTTGGTGCAGGCGGAGGTTTTTTGATTATCCCGACTCTGGTTGTTTTAGCAAAGGTACCCATCAAGCGGGCTATCGGTACATCGTTATTGATTATCGCGATCAATTCGCTCGTGGGCTTTACCGGAGATTTGGGACAGGTTTATATCGATTGGACCTTTCTCTTGGTGTTTCTTTCGATTACCGTTGCCGGCGTCATCATTGGTAGCTTGGTTGGCCGGCGTATCCCAGGAGATAAACTTCGGGGTGGATTTGGCTGGTTTTTATTGACTATGGGAATTTATATTCTCAGTAGAGAGCTGTTTTAGTCTGTTGCAGATAGGTAGCCATGATTATCATTTCCCAAAATGGTCCTCGTATCATAGTACTCGGCTCGGGGACTACTGGATGTATCCGATAAGCCGACGTTTTGGGGATTAGGCTTCGGGTTTTCGCGTCGGAGGTAAGGCGCTTTGGATTTATTAAAATAAGTTTCGCAGGTTTTACCAGCGCTCAAACAAACTTCCGATGAGATTAAAAATGTTTTTAATTTCTTGCCAAAAGGTCGTTTTCGGAGGGTTCAACTTGCGGAGCGAGTCGACTAGCAAGGCTGGTAGCTCCGCGTAGAAATGTAGGATTTGTCCATCGCTCCCCTTGCTAAGTTTAAAATAAAACGGCTGTGGGTATGTTTT
>CAZXSL010000076.1:0-13607 GCA_964643235.1 uncultured Sphingobacteriaceae bacterium
ATCGGGTTGACGATTAAAACCTGGGATTATGCCGCTTCGGGCGGGTCGTCCAAAGAAACGGGCTGTTGCAGCCTGGACAGCATCAACGACGCCAGGCAGCTTGCCGTAACCTATGGTTTCCCGCATTATATTCTGGATATACGTAGTGAGTTTGGCGATTTCGTGATCGATAACTTCGTCGACGAATACCTCGCAGGGCGCACGCCGAATCCCTGTGTGCTTTGTAATACGCACATCAAGTGGGAGGCCCTGCTTAAACGTGCTAACAAACTCGATTGTGAATTCATCGCTACGGGACACTATGCCAATATCCGCCAGCAAGACAACGGCCGGTATGCCATATCCAAAGGGCGAGACGAGCATAAGGACCAGTCATACGTGCTCTGGGGTGTATCTCAGGAAAACCTTGCGCGCACGCAATTTCCGCTAGGTAGCTATACCAAAGCCGAGATTAGGCAATTGGCTTTGGAGATGGGGCAGGTGGAACTGGCCAACAAATCGGAGAGCTACGAAATTTGTTTTGTGCCCGAAAACGATTACCGGTCGTTTCTACGCCATCGGGTGGAAGATATCGACGAGCGCATTGGCGAAGGTAATTTTATCTTGACCGACGGAACTGTTGTAGGCAAACACCAAGGATACCCGTATTATACCATTGGGCAGCGCAAAGGGCTGGGTATAGCTTTAGGGCGGCCTGTCTTCGTGACCAAGATTATGCCGGAGAGTAATACGGTGGTGTTGGGCGATGAGCATGAACTCCAACGGGCCGAAGCTTACGTCCGAAACGTGAACCTCGTGAAATACGAATCCATTACCGAGCCCGTGGAGGCTGTGACCAAAATTCGCTATAAGGATGCCGGAATGAACAGTACGATCGTGCAGGAAGGCGATCGGGTTAAGGTAGATTTCCACCATGCCGTCAAAGGTGTGGCTCCCGGACAATCTGCTGTGTTCTACGAAGGCAACGACCTCTTGGGTGGCGGTTTCTTGATGTAATAGGGGGCAGGGCTAAACAAAGCCTAAATCTGCCATCCTGACCATAGGGAGGATCCCAACCATACGGGTTCTTTATTGAGATACTTTATTTTTGCGTATCTTGTCGGCAAACCCTGAATTACGATACGATATGCATACGCAAGACAAGAATATCCACGTATCTTCTGAAACCGATCGCTTGTATATGGTCTTGGTGCATAGTCCGGATAGCGGGCTAGGGCGGGTTGTGCCGTCCAAAGCGCAAGATTGGCTCTTTGAAGACATCGTGCATTTGGATACGATTCGACGCGAGGAATACGACCATTACATCAAGTTGCTTTTGTATTTCCTCGACCCAGTAAAAATTAAAGGGAAGCTCGCTAAGGTTGACGACTCGGGCAATAATCGCAATTTTTTTAAGCCGGGGCACCCTGATTTCTACAATTCGGAATACGTGGTCGAACTGCAGGTTTTACTGACCGATTTGCTGCGAGACGAAGGTATCAAAGCCCAATTGGTGGCTGCGGTGTGTGCCCTCGAAGCGTGTAGCTACGATGTGCAGACTAAACTACTGACGTACTCCCCGGACGATCTGGCCCGGGTGTTCCTGAGTGGTACGCACAACGAAACCGAGATGATATTCCCGCCCATCCCCAATTTTATTTTCACGCGTGATATCGGAATTGTCATCAACGACCATATCCTGCTCAACAAGCCGATGAAGGAAGCGCGTAAGCGCGAGGCATTGATTGCCAAGTATATTTTTTTCCATCACCCGATGTTTTCCGATTACCGAGACCACATCATCGAGTTGAACGAAACCCAGCATCACTTTTTACTGCCAATGGAGAGCGATGCATCAGCGGTAACATTAGAGGGGGGCGACGTGATGGTGGTAAGTCCAGACCACGTGTTGGTGGGCGTGAGCGAGCGGACGAGCAAGGAGGCTGCCGCGCAGGTGGTCAAACTGCTGTTTGAAAAGCATGTCGTTAGCAAAGTAACGGTTGTGGAGATTCCGGCCAAGCGCGATTATATGCATATCGATACCGTCTTTACGCAGGTGAAGCGTAATGTGTGGGTACTGTTGGGTGAATTTTCAACGGCTCGGGTACAAGGAACGCCAGACCATGAAATAGGAAGGGCATTGGGCATACAACCCCAGCAAACTGTCGGCACGACAGTAACGCAGTTTGTGAAAGGGCAGGAAAGTAACCCCCGACGTTTTTTAAGCGTGGAGGAATTGTTAAGGGATATCTGCGTCACGGATTTAGGCTGTAAGCCAGAAGAGGTCCGGATTGTCTTTTCGGGTAATGGCGTGTTCCCTTACGATGCCCGCGAGCAGTGGACGGATAGTTGCAACTTGCTGGCGCTTCGCGACGGTGTGGTGTTGGGTTATGATCGCAATGAGCAGACGGAGGAAGCCTTCCAGGCTATTGGGTTTGAAATGGTTTGTGTTGAAGATCTATTGGAAGATTTGGAGTCTGGGAGGCGAGACGTCGATGAGTTAACCGATACACTGATCTTGATGCCTTCAGCCGAGCTTTCCCGCGCGCGCGGTGGCTTCCATTGCATGAGCATGCCACTGCGAAGGGGTTAGGAAGAAATTGCCAAAAGAAAGTATGGACTAAAAAAAAGCGAGATGACCCTACTCATGATCCGCCCGGTTCGTTTTGGGTTCAACCCCCAAACGGCGGTAAACAATGCGTTTCAGGAAAAGGATACTAGTATCGATGCCCAGCAAATGGCTTTGCATGAGTTTGATACGTTTGTGGAGGTTTTGCGTAGCCATGATATCGACGTGATGGTGGTGGATGATACGCCGGCGCCCCATACACCGGATAGTGTTTTCCCCAATAATTGGTTTTCTACGCATCGGGACGGGACGTTGGTTTATTACCCCATTTTTGCGGAAAATAGGCGCTGGGAACGTAAGAATACAGTCATCGAAGCCATTTGCGATCGCTTTCAGGTTCGTGAACTTATTGACTATACCCAGCATGAATCCCAAGGGCTTTTTATGGAAGGGACGGGAAGCTTGGTGCTCGACCGGGAACATCGCCTGGCGTACGCCTGTGTGTCGCCACGTACTGACCCCGAATTGGTGCAAAAGATAAGCATGGATTTGGGTTACCAGCCTCTTGTTTTTGAAGCGAACGACCAGCAAGGGAAACCTATCTACCATACTAACGTGATGATGATGGTGGCCGATCGCTATGCCGTGATTAACCTGACGAGTATTCCGCAGGCTGATCGACAGCGTGTTCGGGAAAGCCTCGAAGGCACGGGAAAGACTATAGTCGCTATCAGCCACGCGCAGATGAACCAATTTGCCGGAAACATGTTGCAGGTTTTTGACCGTTCGGGTCAAACGCACCTGGTGATGTCGTCGCAGGCTTATGGCTCCCTATCGGCAAGGCAAATCGAAATGCTGACCGCCTTTGATCCGATCATTCACGCACCTTTGGGTACCATCGAGCAGCAGGGTGGTGGAAGCGCGCGATGTATGATTGCTGAAATTTTCTTGCCGCCTCTGAACGTAAAACACATAACGGAATGAATGAAAATTTTACCATTCGGGTTTACGGGATTTTGATTAACGAACGAAAGGAAGTCCTGATCAGCGACGAGCGACTAGGTGGGTTTGAGTTTACCAAATTTCCCGGAGGGGGGTTGGAATACGGTGAAGGGCTGGTGGACGGGTTGATTCGGGAATTTCAGGAAGAATGCCAATTGGATGTCGATGTTATCCGCCATGTACATACGACAGAGCAATTCGTGCAATCGGCGATTAATCAGAGCCAGGTGATAGCGGTGCATTACGAAGTTTCCACGCATGGCGAGCCTCGTGGTCATTTTTCCGATGTCCGGTTCGATTTTGCCGACAGGGAGGCCGATGGTCAAGTATTCCGGTGGATACCGCTACGTGAGTTCGATGTGGATGAGCTCACGTTTGATACCGACAAAGAAGCGTGGAGGCGGTTTGTAGCCCAGTACGGCCGGTCGTCTGGCAACCCCGCCTAGCGGTGTCCCTTGATAAAACATAGCCGGCAGCGCGGCTCATAACTTTCCCGTTCGCCCAATAGTACCTGTTTTTCATCGGGTACGGTCCGGAAAGAATAGTTGGCCGGCGAACCGCATTGAACACATACGGCATGCACCTTGGTGACGTGTTCGGCAATAGCCATCAATGCGGGGATCGGGCCGAAAGGTTTGCCTTGATAGTCCATGTCGAGACCGGCGACGATAACCCGGATTCCCCGGTTTGCCAGGGTGTTGCAGACCTCGACAAGCCCATCGTCAAAAAACTGTGCCTCGTCGATGCCTACTACCCGAGTCATGGCACTCAGGAGCAGGATGGCCGAGGAGTGGGGCACGGGCGAAGAAGGGATGGCGTTACTATCGTGCGAGATGATATCCTCTTCGTGGTAGCGCGTGTCTACCCGGGGCTTGAAAATCTCTACCTCCAACCGGGCAAATTGAGCCCGCTTCATCCGGCGGATCAATTCTTCTGTCTTGCCCGAAAACATCGAACCACAAATTACCTCGATGCTTCCGTACTTCGTATTCCTGCTAATGGCGCCGTGTTCTGAAAATAGCATGTGTCACAAATCGTTAGCCCCTGCAACCGTATATGCTCGGTATGTTGCGCGACCCACCATATGGATGGAGCGGCTGCAAGGTTGGGCAAATATCCGTTTTTTATACTGGTTTTCCATGGCGGCCGCCCGTATCGTGTAAATATCTGTACGATGCCATCGGATATTTTGATTGATTTACTTATCTTTACGAGGGTTAAATAAACAACACAATTCGCAAACTATATCCTTACGAAATACGTTACAAGCTATATGGCTAACAAAGAACAGTTACAACGCAAAATTGGCGATTTATTAGTGGAAATCAACGAACTTTACTCCACATTGCACGACACAGATGAAGAAGGCACGGTATCGGTCGACTTGTTCGAGGCAACGGTACAATACTTTTCGGCCCACGTGTCCCTTTACCGCAAGATAGTCAGAAAAGCACATGACGAAGCTGCCGCAGAAGGTTTGGTAGCACAGGTGGAGATGGCCGATACGGACGATACACAATCGGACGAGCCCCAAAATCTGATTGAGCACGAGGTGGAGGTTGATGCTGAGCACCCCGATGGCGAGATCGTTTTTACGCCGATAACGGTAGCGAATGAGGATGAACCTGCTGAAAGCGAACAAGAGGAAAACGAATATAGCGAAGAACCGGAGATAGTGGAAGAGGAGGATGAGCCGGAAAACATAGTCGAAGATGAAACAGCGGAATATGCGGCAGCGGCTGATGATGCCCGTACGGAGATAGAACAGGAGGGTTATTCCGATCAGGAGGAGGAAGCAGAAGGCAACGAGTGGGATGATGATGAGGAAGGCGATGATGATGACGCATATTATGAGGAGGAGGACTACCTATCGCTGGAAGACGAAATAGCCGACACTTCGGACGATCTTGACGAAACCCCGTCAGCGGCTACACAAGTACCTGGACAGATGGATCTACCGCTTGATGAACGTGAGGAGGTATCCCAAGAAATCGTGATCGAGGAAAAGGAAGTAACGCTTCCTGATTCGGATGCCAGGCCAAGTGAAACGGCCCCCGAAACGCCTGCCCGACCCATGAGCATCAATGAGATGCTTGCTGCCCAACTCAAAGGGGCGAAGGCAGCCAGTCCGGCAGCTGGCATGGGCAAACCCGAACGCATCACGGATATTAAATCGGCGATTAGTTTGAATGATAAGCTGTTGTTTATCAAGGATCTGTTTAACGGGTATAGCTTAGCGTATAGCGAAGCCATCGAGTTGCTTAACCGTTATGATGATTTGGATGCGGCAAAGGATTTCCTGCAGTCGAACTACGCTGCCAAAAATAATTGGGCAGAAAAATCGGATACCGCCGATAAGTTATACGCCATATTGGAAAAGCGTTTCGGGTAAGTCCGAAACGCCTTTTCTAGCATGTTGGTATAGCATAAACTCCCTCGACCTGGAATTCGAAAAGGGTTCCGTGTTGTCGTAAAAGCGGGGGGTACAGGTATGCTATGCATCCAGGCATGTGCCCAATTCCGTCTACAAATTCGATTCCCTTAAATGCCTTCGGCTGGGAGCATATTTCACCAAAAAATCTTTTTATTCTGGCGTTTGCGGAAAAGTGGCATATTTTTCGCTATCTAGATTCGCAGTTCAACTTTTGTATCTGCAACGTGTTCATGTGTGCAGCAGTTTGAAGGAATAATGTAGCTGTTGTGCTGCATACTAGGATGTTTAACAACAATCAATTTTTATTTGATTATATAATTACGAAAGAAGGAAATGAAGGGTATTCGAATGATTCGGCGGAGTGGATTGGCCCTACTGATGTTTTTTGCGGTTTTTGCAGCACAAGCAAACCTCAGTGATGTTATTGATGATATCGCGACCTGCGTGAAGACAGCGAATACTAAGGGACTTACCAAATATTTTTCGTCCACCGTCAGTATGAATTTGATGAATGACGAAGGTGTCTACTCCAGAGTACAGGCAGAAATCATCTTGCGGGAGTTTTTCAATAAGAACAAGCCGACGAACGTACAGTTTATCCATCGGCTCGATTCCAACCCTAACCTGAAATACGTGGTGCTTAATCTCACTACATCTCGTGAAACGTTCCGGGTGTCGTATCGTTTGACCAATGAGGATAACGTATTCAAGGTAACCGAATTTCGAATAGAGCCCACCTCGTAAACCATTCCGTCCGGTTTGTGGTTTTCGTGCCGGAATGCCCTTCCTGCAAAGCCTTAGCGCCCCTGCCGCTTTTGTATCATTCACAAAAAAGCGAGCGATTCTGTAAATTTGTTGTATTTTCGTCAACGAAAGCTATACGCTCTTTTGATGCTATGGGACGTCTTTTTGGATGTTTTTAACCGAGTATATCGATGGATGTCGGCGGTTTTGGGTAGTCTGAAAAGAGGTTTCGCGTCGAAGGAGTTGCGCATAGCACTAAACGAGTACTATATATATGAGTGTACAGGATATTAATTCCCTGCGGTCGTTTATCATCAACGCATTAAAGGAAGATGTAGGGGATGGCGATCATACGTCGTTGGCAACGATTCCCAAAGGAAGTCAAGGCAAAGCACATTTGCTCATCAAGGAGCCCGGTGTTTTAGCGGGTGTAGGTGTTGCGATTGATGTAACTAAATTGGTTGACCCGACCTTGGAAGTTGAGGTACGCATACCGGACGGTTCAGAAGTACAGGCAGGGGATGTAGCCATGACGATTCAGGGCGATATCCAAAGCATCTTGCTTGCCGAGCGGCTGATGCTGAACATCATGCAACGGATGAGTGGCGTAGCCACGACGACCCGTCGCATCGTCAAGCTGTTGGAAGGTACGAATACCAAGGTGTTGGACACGCGCAAAACCACGCCGCTGATGCGTGCGTTGGAAAAAGAAGCCGTGGCACTGGGCGGTGGTACGAACCATCGTTTTGGGCTATACGACATGATCCTGATCAAGGACAACCATGTCGATTATGCCGGAGGTATAACCCAAGCTATCAGCGCAGCCAATGCATACCGCCAAGGGCTGAATAAATCGTTGGACATCGAAATTGAGGTCCGTAACTTCGATGAATTGGACGCTGTGTTGGCCCATGGTGGTGTCGAACGCATCATGCTGGATAATTTTTCAGTGGCCGACGTGCGCAAAGCTGTGGGGCAGGTTGATGGTCGTTTTGTGTTGGAAGCCTCTGGAGGTATCACTGAGACGGATATCCGCGCATACGCCGAAACGGGGGTCGACTTCATTTCGATGGGAGCTTTGACCCACTCGGTCAAGAGCTTAGACATCAGTTTAAAAGCGTTTGGTGTTTGAATACTTGGTCGGGAACCATATATTAGCCAGATAGATACTAGCCCATGTCAATCTATTTAATAGGAGCCGTTATTCTAGCCTACCTGTTCGGGTCAATTCCCACCGCAGTGTGGTTAGGGCAGTCTTTCTATGGGGTTGATGTTCGCGAGTACGGTAGCGGGAATGCTGGGGCAACTAATACCTTCAGGGTGCTGGGCACCAAGGCGGGCATCATCGTGATGGTCGTGGATATACTGAAAGGATGGACGGCAACGAACCTCGCCTATTTCATCGGGCCATCGGTAACCGGGCCCTTGGATGCTGCCCAATTTGTCAATTACAAGCTGGCCTTGGGTGTCATAGCCGTTGTAGGGCATTTGTTTCCCATTTTTGCAGGCTTTCGTGGAGGAAAAGGTGTTGCTACCTTGTTTGGGATGGTATTGGCCGTTCATTTTGAAGCAGCACTGGTCTGTGTCAGTGTCTTCCTTATCGTACTGTTGCTGACGAATTATGTATCGCTTAGCTCCATCTGTGCTGGTTTTGCATTCCCATTCAGTATTGTTTTCCTCTTCCACACACCCGTTCGGTCGGTTTTGCTATACGGTATCTGTATCTGTGCGCTCATTTTGATTACCCACCAAAAGAATATCGAAAGGCTGCTCAAAGGCAAGGAGTCCAAAGTGTATTTATTTCGAAAAAAAAATAGTTGACGGTAGGCTCGCCGCAATCAAAACGGCATATATATTGTTATCATCCTATTAATGGAGGGAAATCGGTGGGGTACCCCGGCCATAGAAAACAAAACAAAAAACGACTTAATAGAATTGTGAGATGAAAAGGAATATATTCAGAAGTGTTTGTTTGTTGCTCATCGCGGCGTTTGCCGTGTCTTGTGCTACCGTTCCCTTGACCGGAAGGCGGCAGCTTAGCTTGGTAGACGAAGCGGAAATACAGCAACAGGCCTCATTGGCATATCGTGAATTTCTTGGTGATTCAAAGACCAAGGTGGTAAAGAACACCGCCCAAGCCAAGCAAGTACAGCAAGTGGGTTCAAAGATTGCCTCGGCAGTGACCCGTTTCTTGAACGATAACGGATTTGGCGATCAGTATGATTTTAATTGGGAGTTTTCTTTAATTGAGGAGAATACGGTTAATGCCTGGTGTATGCCGGGCGGAAAAGTGGCCATTTATACGGGCATTCTGCCTGTGACCAAGAATGAGGCGGGTTTGGCCACCGTGATGGGGCATGAGATTGCACATGCCATCGCCAAGCACTCCAGCGAGCGCATGTCGCAACAAATAGCTGCGCAAGTGGGTGGTGCGGCAGTGGGTGTAGCTACGGCCGAACGGTCGAGCACGACACAAGCAGTCATTAACACCGCCTATGGTCTGGGCGGACAGCTTGCTTTGCTAAATTATTCGCGCAATCAAGAGCTTGAAGCTGACAGGTTGGGATTGGTGTTCATGGCGATGGCAGGTTACGACCCGAACGAGGCAGTTGGTTTCTGGCAGCGCATGGCGCAAGCTAAGGAAGGCGGACAGGCTCCCCCGGAGTTTCTGAGCACGCACCCGAGCGATGCGCGGCGCATTAACAGCATCAGCAAGCTGATACCGGAAGCAATGGAATACTACAATAAATAGGTGCTGGTTCGGACTTAGGTCCGTTCAACCTTATCAAAAGTTTTAATTAAGTGTACGACAGATTTCCATTATCACATTACGTTATTCTCTTTATCCTGACGTAGGAAGGATCCTTATAATACGGCTCTTTAATTGAGATGCTTCATTTCATTCAGCACTACAAAAAAGGAATATAGTGGTACGCTAGGTTTAATCTCAAGATTAAGCCTTTTTTATTATGTTTGTAAGACAGAACCCCCATTTTACTCGATTGTTTTGGATAAAAAAATAGCGGATATACGAACGGATTATACCTTGGACGACTTGCTTGAACGCGATGTCGCACCAGATCCGATTACCCAGTTCTCTGAGTGGTTTGACCAGGCGCTGCGGGCGGAGGTAATCGAACCCAATGCCATGACTTTGTCGACTGTTTCGGCAGATGGAAAGCCTTCATCGCGCATCGTCCTACTCAAAGATGTCGGTGTGGATGGCTTTTCTTTTTTTACCAATTACCACAGTCGAAAAGGACGTGAGCTGGCCGGGAACCCGCATGCATCGTTGTTGCTGTTCTGGCCTGAATTGCAGCGCCAAGTGCGTGTCGAGGGGAGCGTCTCCAAGCTTTCGGGCGATGTGTCGACGGCATATTTCCGCTCCCGCCCTCGAGGTAGCCGCATCGGAGCCGTGGCATCGCCACAGAGTGAAATCGTCGAGAGCCGGGGGCACCTGGATGCCCGTATCCGCTCGGTGGAGGAGGTGTATGCCGGGCAGGAGGAAATTCCCCGCCCCGAACATTGGGGAGGGTACCTATTGAAACCGGACAGTGTCGAGTTTTGGCAGGGGAGGAGCAGCCGCCTGCACGACCGGCTGTGTTATCGTAAAGTGGAATTGGGGTGGCAATTGATTCGCCTGGCCCCTTAAATACTTGTCGCGAATGGATTTTGAAGGCATTAAGCAACTTATTCTATCAAATTTAGGCGAAGGCGTGGTATTGGCTGAGGAAACGGATGGGTTGCAGCCCGCATTGGTATTGGCGCCCGAGGGACTTTCCGAGGTATGCCTTTTTCTCCGTGATCATCCGGATACATATTTTGATTTCTTATCCAACATCAGTGCGGTGGATTACGGGGTGGAGGAAAAATCGTTTTGGGTGGTATACCATTTGGCATCCATTCCGTATAAACGCCAATTGACCTTGAAAGTCAATGTGGGAGAAGGACGCTCGTTGGAGAATTTGCCTTCGGTACCCAGTGTGAGCAAGGTATGGCGTACGGCAGAATGGCACGAAAGGGAGGCGTTTGATTTGATGGGTGTTTTCTTCGACGGGCACCCAGACCTGCGCCGCATCCTCCTGCCCGAGGACTGGGAGGGGTATCCGCTACGAAAGGATTACGAGGAAGCGGAATACTACCAAGGTATTTCGATTAAATAGAACGATACGGGCTTATGCAAACATTATCATCCATGGACCACCAGCAAACAGAAGCAGTAGATACAATGAGTCGCTACCACGCTGCCCAACGGGCGTATGAGACGAGGATGGCTTCGCTGGGAGCCGAGGAGATGGTGCTGAATATGGGGCCCCAGCACCCATCTACACACGGGGTGCTGCGTTTGGAATTGGTAACCGATGGCGAAATCGTCAAAGAAGTCATCCCCCACGTAGGGTATCTGCATCGTTGTTTTGAGAAACACGCCGAGTCCATGAATTACGGCAAGACCATCCCGTTTACCGACCGCATGGACTACTTGGCTTCGATGAATAATAGCCACGCATTCGTGATGGGCGTGGAACGAATGCTGGGCATTGCCGATCGGATACCCCGCAGGGTAGAATACATACGGGTGCTAGTTTGCGAACTCAACCGCATTGCTTCACACTTGATTGCGATTGGGACGTATGGTATCGATATTGGTGCGTTTACTCCTTTTATGTGGTGTTTTCGGGATAGGGAGCATATCATGAACATGTTGGAGTGGGTGTCAGGTTCGCGTATGCTTTACAATTACATTTGGGTGGGTGGACTATTTTATGATTTGCCCGTTGGATTCGAGGAGCGCTGCCAGGAATTTGTAGATTATTTTGAGCCGAAACTGCCCGAGCTGGACGAATTGCTGACGGATAACCGGATTTTCATCTCACGGACAGCGAATATTGGTGTGCTGCCCGCCGATGTAGCAATTAATTATGGCTGTTCGGGTCCGATGCTACGCGCGTCGGGTATTAAATGGGATCTACGGCGTGTAGACGAGTATTCGGTGTATCCGGAGATGGAGTTCGATATCCCGGTAGGCGAGGGAGCTATGGGGAAAACAGGGGATTGCTGGGACCGTTTCAAGGTAAGGGTCGACGAGGTCAGGGAATCGGTTAGGATTATCCGGCAATGTCTCGTTCAGCTTACTGGCCCGCTATGCCGAACAGCTGACTTCGACCCGCGAGCACTTGTACCGAAGAAAGTAAACATCAAAGCACAAGACTACTACGTACGGGCTGAAAATCCCAAGGGCGAACTGGGGTTCTATTTCGTGACCCAGGAAAAAACGGATATCCCGATGCGGGTAAAGGCCCGAGGACCCAGCTTCAACAACCTTTCGGTACTTCCTGAATTAGCCAAAGGTGTCTTGATTGCCGATTTGGTTTCGATATTAGGTTCGATCGATATCGTGTTGGGCGAGGTAGATCGCTAGGCTGCAGACGGTGAGTAAAGCTGTTTTTCGCTTAGCGAAGCAAAGTGACTTTCTTTGCACCCTAGCATAATTTTTAAGACGCAAAAACCGATAAAATAGTGGTTCGCAAGTAAACTGGGTTTTTTGCCGTGCATCCAGCTTTTGCTACGTTATCCTTTATTTGGTAAATTTGTGTATGATGGATCTTTCAGAAGTCATAGAAGAACGAGAAATTGCTCATTCCTTTGCAATAGGCCATCTAGCTAATAGGCAAGTCAAGGGTAAAACGGGCAGTATACGCATGCGCTATCATCGGATATTGTTGATACAACAAGGAAAGGGTAACGTCATCATCGATGATCGGTCGTTTGAATTTAATGATGGAGAGGTCATTCTGATTAGTAAAGGTCAGGTTGTGCGCTGGTTGTCTCCTGCTCGTCTCACAGGCTACTCCGTGTCTTTTGGAGACTGTTTTTGGGAACGCGCCCCTGCAAGTGCTAGCAACTGCAAAGCGGTATTATTTAACAATACGTCCGATCATCAGATATTAAAGCCTACACGAGCAGAATTGATGGATTTGTCAACCTTGTTTGTAGCACTATTGGACGATTTTAATAAGGATGATTATATTAATCAATTAGATGCTTGGGCAGCTTATCTGAAAATCATTATGATCAAGCTGGCGAATGTGCGTACAGTCCATGAGCCTACCTTCGATACGCATGAATACATTGTTTATCGTCAATTCATGGAGTTGTTAAGTAGTGAGTTTCATCGGTGTAGAACAGTTACTGACTACGCTGAAATGCTGAACATTACGTCGAGGAGACTGAGCGACTTGACACGCCGTTGTACGGGAAAGGGCGCTAAAGAGATCATTGACGGGCAAGTCAGCAGGTATTTTAAAAAGCTAACAGGACTGTCGCCAATCGCTTATCGTAGCCAAAGTTTGCAGACCACAAAGGGCTAACGTAAATTTTATCAGGTCATACGTCTTTATTGCTATTCTACTAGCCTGTTTTGGGCCGTATCTTTGATGTAAAAAGAAAATTATGGCAGTAAATCGTTTAAAGACTGTTGCGGGAATTGCTATTCCTGACAGTACAATCGCCAATCAGGCGACCGAACTTCTAGTCGAACATGGCACAGAGTTTATTTACAACCACTCGTTACGCGTCTTTATTTTTTCATCACTGAATGCTAAGCGTAAAAACCTGGGGCATGATTCGGAATTACTCTACGTGGCATCCGTATTTCATGATTTAGGGCTTGTGAAGCACTTTAGTAGTCCAGACTTACGGTTTGAGGTGGATGGGGCGAATGCTGCACGAGATTTCCTTCGCAGCCATGGATTGCCTAAAGAGAAGCTTCAATTGGTGTGGGATACCGTCGCATTGCATACGACTATCGGGGTAGCTGAACATAAAGAAAACGAAGTGGCGTTAATGTATTCCGGCGTCGGCTTGGACGTTATGGGCGAG
>CAZXSL010000076.1:13617-13837 GCA_964643235.1 uncultured Sphingobacteriaceae bacterium
GCACCGGGAGGAGATTATCAAGGCGTTTCCACGCACTGACTTTAAGAAAAAAATAATTCCGACCTTTTTTGGAGGTTTCGAGCATAAAACGGAAACAACCTTTGGAAATATTAAAGCTGATGTTTGTGCTTTTATGATTCCGAATTTCGAAAGAAAGAACTTCTGTGAATGTATCATGCATTCGCCATGGTCAGAATAGTCTGTGGACTGGAGCGGCAGA
>CAZXSL010000077.1:0-13753 GCA_964643235.1 uncultured Sphingobacteriaceae bacterium
CCCCCCCCCCCCCCCCCCCCCCCCCCCCCCCCCCCCCCCCCCCCCCCCCCCGCCTGACGGAAGACATTACGTATGCGCATGATAATTTGAAAAGGCGCGTGACGGTGGCCTCTTTTTATATGGACGAGACGGAAGTTTCCAATGCCGATTGGCTTGAATACCTCCAATGGTTAAACCACACCTTCCCCGAAGACAGGGAGTTGTATTACAATGCGATACCGGATACCTTAGTGTGGCGTAGCCCGCTATCGTACAATGAGCCTTACGTGGATCTTTACCTGCGTCATCCGGCTTACCAAAACTATCCCGTAGTGGGTGTGACATGGGAGCAGGCCCAGGATTACTGCGTGTGGCGTACGGATCGGGTCAACGAACATATCCTCCGTGAGCGGGGTGCCTTGGCGGATTACCGCTCCATGGCACAATCACAGAATCGCCCAGCTGAGCCTTTCAATACCGATATCTATCTGACCGGACAATACCAAGGTGAAGGAATAGATGGAGAGCGTATGCCGGCAGATAATTCGCCCGGAGCGGCCGATGGTGCTAGACGCCCGGTACGCATGGAAGATGGAGTTCTTAAGCAACCGTACCGCATACCTACTGAAGCCGAATGGGAATATGCGGCACTCGGACTCGTGGGGAATACCCAGTATGGTAACGTGGAGGCCGGTAAAGTATATCCTTGGAATGGACTGGGCGTACGGTCGCCAAAACGACGCACACAGGGACTCATTTTAGCCAACTTCAAGTTGGCTGCCGGCGATAATATGGGGGTGGCGGGGTATCTCAACGACGGTGGAGACATTACAGCACCAGTAACTGCTTACCTGCCCAATGACTATGGGCTGTACAACATGGCCGGAAACGTCAATGAATGGGTAAACGATGTGTACCGCCAATTATCATACGAGGATTTTGACGACTTCAACCCTTTCCGTGGAAACGTATACATGGACAAGCAATACGAAGATGCTGAAAGAGGTATATTGGCAAAAGATAAATACGGACGACCTATCCGCGTGCCTGCCAAAGCGCCCCGCAAGCAAACATGGGAAGAGTTGCAGAGCCAAGGAGCTGCCGACCAAACAAGTGATTTCCAGCACGACGTACGAGGTTATGGCGACGAGTCGCCAGAAGAATTGTATGGGGTGACAACCTTGGTCAATAACCGATCGCGCGTTTATAAAGGAGGGTCTTGGAACGATCGCGCTTATTGGCTGAATCCGGCAACGCGCCGCCATATGCAACAAGATGAGTCGAATGCGATGACCGGATTCCGTTGTGCCATGACGTTGGTGGGGTCGCCTGAAGTCAATACGAAAAGTAAGCCGTCTTTCCCTATTAACCGGAGACGGTAACCAAAACGACAGCACTTAGGGTGAGGGTGCCCCCGAGCCCTTAGTGCTGTCATATAACCTACATGATGCGGCCTCAAAATGAGGTCAAATTAGCACCTCTCCGTTACTATCCCCCCCCTTTTATATCACATCTTATTACTTTGCTGTTCTTGTGCTCCGTATTGGACTCGAGATAGATTATGATGTTGGTGTTTTTTGAATTATTATGGGTTTTTATTAAATAATATTTATATTGTCATTAATATTGTTAATATTTGTCTTGTGAATATTAATAAGGTTATATGATGAACCCTAGGCTTCCGGTGCACTGCCCATCTTGTAGCGGCACGCTAGACGTAACCGAATTGTCGTGCAAATCGTGTACGACACGGATTGTCGGACAATATCCGTTGCCGGTACTCCTGCAGTTGTCTCGTGAGGATCAGGAGTTCGTGCTGCAGTTTTTCCTTTGTAGCGGCAGTCTCAAAGAAATGGCCGACCAGCTGAGTAAAAGCTACCCTACCGTTCGTAATAAGTTGGATGATATCATCGAACGTATTAACGCATTAACAGCAGAATATAAACATGGATAACAACACCCTTTATTTTAGTGAGGCCCAGCCTTTCCGTATGTGGTGGGTTTGGTTAATTGTCTTGGGTATAAGCTTTTTTTTCGTTGGCGCTTTCGTGCGGCAGGTACTTCTTGGGTATCCTGTAGGTTCAAACCCCTCATCCGACGGGGTGCTGATCGTTGGCGCCTTGCTCAGTCTAGTGCTTGTTGCCTTGTTTTGGTTTATGCGCCTAGAGACTCATATTGGGTCTGAGGGAATATACACACGCTTTTTTTCGTTCATCCCGTTCAAGAAACGGTCGTGGGGAAGCATCCAAGAACTCCGTATCCGGAGGTATAGTCCTGTCGGGGAATATGGCGGCTGGGGCATTCGGGGCTTTGGCAGTAACCGTGCCCTTAACGTGTCGGGCAATATCGGATTGCAAATCTGGACGGTATCGGGCAATAGGCTGCTCATCGGTACCAAGCAACCTCAGGCCATGGATGAGGCTCTTCGGCAGATACCGATTTTGTCGGGGGTCTATTTACCTTTAAGCCCTGATTTCAATGAATAGCCGTATGCTTATTCGCCCTTTTGAACAATATCGGGAGTCCCGGTTGCTGGCTGTTGGCGGGATAGGTTTGATTGTCGGTTCGCTGATTGGTTATTTTTGTAAAATGCGTTACGACGGGGTAATTGATGCGCATATCAGTAAATCAATTACGCTTTACCAGCCCTTTGCTGATAATTTGGTCAATGTCTTTTCGCTGTTCTTGCCGCTCATGGTTTTGGGGTATTGGATTAATCGGAAGACCCGCCCGGTAGATGTCTTGGTGGCCGCACTTTTTTCCCGTTTCCCGATGTACCTGCTTCCACTTTTTAATCTTAGCGGCGCACTTGAGGCTGCTACTGCCCGATCGATGGACGCCCTTATGGCCGGTAAACTGGAACTGCCTTGGCAGGATACCATGATCTTGGTGGGGGCTGGATTTTTGGGCTTGGCCGCTATGGTTTATTCAATTGTATTGCTCTATCAGGGGTTTCGGGTGGCTACACACTTGAAGAAACTAATTCACCAAATTAGCTTTGCACTCGCTTTTATCACGGCGGTCGTTCTGGCCAAAATCATCATTAGCCAATTCGCTTATTGATATGAAAAAAGGAATTATAAATAGTTGTTCGGCAGTCGGGTTGCTCATCGCGCTCCTGATGAGTTCTTCAATAAGTCGGGCTCAGGAACTTGTCGGTTCTTGGCATGGCGAACTGGACGTGCAGGGGCATAAAGTGCCCTTGGTGTTTCACTTCAAACAGGAAGAAGGGCAATGGAAGGGAACGATGGACAGTCCGTCGCAGGGAGCATTTGACATTCAAATAAACGAGGTGGCTGCCACGGATTCGGGACTGGTGTTTTCCATAGCTGCAGCTGGAATCCGCTATGAAGGCAGTTTTGCAGATGCCGATCGCATACGGGGTCTCTTTTTCCAAGGGAGTATGCGATTCGACTTGGAGCTGTATCGTGCTAATGAGGCGACCGAAACTGCCGGACTCGTTAGGCCACAGGAGCCAAAGCCGCCATTCCCTTACCTGACGGAAAACGTGATCTTCCCCCATGCAGAAGCGGGTATCCACTTAGCTGGGACATTGACCGTACCCGAGGGCCAAGGCCCATGGCCGGCTGTTGTTTTGCTTGCAGGTAGTGGCCCCAACGACCGCGACCAACACATATTTGGGCACAAGACACTATTGGTCGTTTCCGACTACCTGACGCGTAACGGCATCGCTACGCTACGTTATGACAAGCGTGGTGTGGCCGAATCAGAAGGCGACCATGCTCTAGCTACATCGCAGGATTTTGCGAACGATGCCCAGGCTGCATGGAACTATTTGCGCCAACGAGCAGAAGTAGATGCCTCCAAAGTAGGGCTTATTGGGCATAGCGAAGGGGGCATCATAGCACCCATGGTCGCCGCTCGGCAGCCAGAGGTTGCTTTTCTTGCCTTATTGGCCGCACCGGGTATTCGCATAGACAGTTTGATGGCCATACAAACCTACCTTATTGGTAAGACCGCCGGCATGAGCGAAGCCCAACTGGCTGATGCTACCGAAGTAAACCGGCAAATATACCGGTTGTTGAAAACGACACCTGATGACGAAGTTTTGCATGCAGCGCTGCAACGCCTACTCTGGCAGCATGCCGAAGACAGCAATGTGCCATCGGATCAAATCGAACTTTGGTTAAGCCGCCAAATCCAGCAGTTGACATCGCCTTGGTTTCGATATTTTATTAATTACGATCCTCAGCCTGCATTATCGGTCGTAACCGTGCCGACCCTTGCAATCAATGGAGACAAAGATCTCCAAGTGACGGCATGTGAAAACTTGGAGGGCATACGGAAGGCTTTGGAAGAAGCGGGAAACCAAGAAGTGACTATTAAGGCTTTGTCGGGGTTAAACCATTTGTTTCAGGAAAGCCAAACGGGGGCTATGACCGAGTACGCCCTGATAGAGCAAACTATCTCGCCAGCAGTTTTACAACTGTTGTCAAACTGGATAAAGGAGCAGGCGTTGCGATGAAACGACCACATATTCCCATACGTCTTACGCGCAGTGACGTAATTGCCGAAGCTATTGGCTGGAGTATTATTATCCTTCACTGGATATTTACACTGTGGCATTTTGACAGCTTGCCGGAAATCATTCCCATTCATTTCAATGCCCGTGGTGAGGCCGATGGGTTCGGGAGTAAAAGCAACTTGATGACGCTGCCCATTGTCAATACGCTGCTTTTTGTGGGTATGACTCTGCTCAATCGGTTTCCTCAAGCATTTAATTATATGGAACCCATTACTCCCGAAAATGCCCAGCGTCAATATCGGAGCGCAACGCGCATGATCCGGTATATGAAGCTAATGGTGGCATTTGTTTTTTTTATCATTACCTACTCAACGGTGGAAACCGTTTTTCAGGGGGCGAGCGGTTGGACGGTCTGGGTGCTGCCCCTGTTATTTGTATCGACATTAGGTGTGCTGATTTATGGAGTACAGGCTTGTAGAAAATCTTGAAAAAGAGCAGGGTTGTGGTCACGATGCGAGCCTCGTTGAGCTTGCATATCAAATGGACTTTCGCTATGTTTGAACATGCTCAAAAAAGATCGATATCGTGCATTTGTTGATTATTTTTCCCAGCACAACCCGGATGCTAAAACGGAATTGAATTACAGTAATCCGTTTGAGTTATTGGTAGCGGTTATCCTCTCCGCACAATGTACGGATAAGCGGATCAATCAGGTAACACCACGGCTGTTCGAGCGCTTCCCAGATGCTGAAAGCTTAGCTGCCAGTTCGCAAGAAGAGGTTTTTGAATATATCCGTAGTGTAAGCTATCCCAACAATAAGGCTAAGCATTTGGTGGGTATGGCTAACAAGCTGCTGGATGAATTTGGTGGGGTTGTGCCGGAGAAAGTCGAAGACTTGCAAAAATTGCCGGGCGTAGGGCGTAAAACGGCAAACGTGATCGCCTCCGTTGTGTATAATGCGCCGGCTATGGCAGTGGACACACATGTGTTTCGCGTGGCAAATCGCATCGGGCTGACTAATAATGCAAAAACACCGTTGGCTGTAGAAAAGCAACTGGTTAAGTACTTGCCGGAGGAGACGATACACATCGCCCATCATTGGCTGATTTTGCATGGGAGGTATGTGTGCTTGGCCCGTAATCCTAAATGTGACGAATGCGCGATTACATGGATGTGTAAGTATTACGAAAAGACGTATTCTTTGGCTAAGGCGAAAAAATAAAATTATATTAGTAATAATTAAAAAGTATTGTTACTTTTGACCCGTAAATGCTAAAAATATGAGCAATCAAGAAAAGCTAAAAGCGTTGCAGTTGACGCTAGATAAACTCGAGAAATCATACGGCAAGGGAGCTGTCATGAAGTTAGGCGATTCGGCTGTAGAGCCGATCGATTCCATTTCCACAGGCTCTATCGGTTTGGATATTGCCTTGGGGATTGGTGGTGTGCCAAAAGGCCGTGTCGTGGAGATTTACGGCCCTGAATCTTCAGGAAAGACCACCTTGGCGACACATATCATTGCAGAGGCACAGAAAAATGGCGGTATTGCCGCTATCGTAGATGCCGAACATGCTTTTGATAAGTATTACGCCAAAAAACTTGGTGTGGATATCGAGAATCTATTGATTTCACAACCGGACAACGGCGAGCAAGCCTTAGAAATTGCGGACAACTTGATCCGGTCTGGGGCTATCGATGTTATTGTTATCGACTCCGTCGCCGCACTTGTGCCCAAAGGCGAAATTGAAGGGGAAATGGGCGACTCCAAAATGGGTCTGCAAGCCCGGTTGATGTCCCAAGAATTACGAAAGCTAACAGGAACGATCAGAAAAACGAATTGCTGCTGTATCTTCATCAACCAACTGCGTGAAAAAATTGGTTTGATGTTCGGTAACCCCGAGACCACAACTGGGGGTAATGCCTTGAAGTTCTACGCATCGGTACGGTTGGATATTCGTCGTATGGCGCAGATTAAGGATTCCGACGAGGTGTCCGGCAACCGGGTCAAAGTCAAAATCGTCAAGAACAAGGTTGCTCCGCCATTCCGTGTCGCCGAGTTTGATATCATGTTTGGTGAAGGGATTTCTAAAGCAGGCGAGATCATCGACTTAGGTGTGGATTTCAATATCATCAAGAAGTCGGGTTCCTGGTTTAGCTATGGCGAAACGAGGCTGGGGCAGGGACGGGATGCGGTCAAAAACCTTCTGCTTGATAATCCTGATTTGATGGATGAACTGGAGGAGAAAATCAAAGCGGAGGTCACCGCGGAGAAGCTGGAAGATTTATAGTAGAGCCAGAGATTAGGTTTAGAAAATAACGTCTGTTATGCATAGCGCCTCACCTTTAAAGTGAGGCGCTATGTTTTTCTAGTGTAAAGGCAAAGGTTGTGCCCACACCTTCGGTACTCCTTACGTTAATGGTCTGCTGGTGGGCTTCGATGATGTGCTTGACGATAGCGAGCCCCAAACCGCTACCTCCAATCTGCCGTGATCGGCTTTTATCCGTACGGTAGAAGCGCTCAAATACCCGGTTCAGGTTTTTCTCGGCAATACCCATCCCGTCGTCGGTTACCTCAACAAGTACCTGATCATATAATGCATAAAGCCGAATCGAGGTTTGTCCACCGGTTTTTCCGTACTTAAATGAGTTGTCAATTAGGTTAACTAATACCTGACGGGTTCTCTCGCGGTCGGCATTGACGGTCATGGGGTGCTGGTACTTTTCTTTGAAAACCACTTTAATCTGATGTTCGACAGCTTTCTGCTCCAAAGATTCGAGGACTTCGTTGATGAGTTCCACGATGTCGAATTTCTGGAACTTGACCGGAATCTGCCCACTTTCTAGTTTTGAAATTTCGTCCAGATCCTGGATGAGGTAAGAAAGTCGGTCCAAATTTCGGGAGGCCTTCTCCAGAAACTGTGCCGCCATCTGCGGGTCCTCCTCAAGCATCCCGTCTTGAAGCCCATCGAGATACCCCTGCACAGCAAAAAGAGGGGTCTTGAATTCGTGCGAGATATTAGATAAGAACTCCCGTCTAAATTGCTCTTGGTTCTTCAACGCTTCGATTTCACGCTTTTTATCCCTAGCCCAATCGCGGACCTCCTTTTCTACATCGTTGATTGGATCATCACTCACGTGTTCCCCTAGTGCATCTTTCAGGTCCTTCCCCAGCTTTAGGTTGTGTATTAGCTTGTAGATCAGTTTTATTTTACTATAAATGTACCGCTCAAAAAGCGTGTGAAATACGGTGAAACTGATTGTGAAAGCAACGATGAGCGTTATCAATGAATATTGCCAGCGCTCTTGAAAATAGTAGTTGACAAGGGCGAGTGCCAAACCTACAGCACATGCATTGATGAATACGAGGGTCCTAAACTTCATAACCAAAACCCGATAGTGGGCCACTAATCAAATTGGGCAACCTGGCTGATACCGCCCGTTACCTTGTCGCCAATAGCAACATTTACTTTCGTGCCGATTGGCAAGAAAATATCCACACGGGATCCGAACTTAATAAACCCAAATTCTTCCCCCTGTTTTACCTCATCCTTTTCTTTGACATACCATACGATTCGCCGAGCTAGCGCTCCGGCGATCTGTCGGAACAGGATCTCTGGCCCGTATGTCGACTTGACAGCAATTGTTGTTCGTTCGTTGAGCGTAGACGATTTTGGGTGCCAAGCCACTAAGTACTTGCCCGGGTGGTATTTAAAGAAACTAACCACGCCACTTACGGGGTTTCGGTTAATGTGTACGTTCACCGGCGACATGAAGATAGATACCTGTAGCCGTTTGTCTTTGAAATATTCGGTTTCTACGGCTTCCTCGATGACGACAACCTTACCATCGGCAGGTGCCAAGACGATGTTATCTCGCTGTACGATCGTACGTCGGGGGTTTCGGAAAAACTGTAAAATGATGATAAATAAGGCAAATGATATGACGTATGCAATCCACTTGATAATTGTGCTGTCTGGCCAAAACCATAGAACGGCGACATTTAGAACAAAAATGAATAATACGCATAATGCAATGCTCGTGTAACCTTCTTTATGAATCGTCATAATATTTGCTTTGACAGCAAAGATACATGAAGTTTTTGAACCACGGTATACTGTCTTGGCAACAGGGATACACAGTTTAATTTTTCATGTCAATGCAAAGAAGTAGAGTTGTGAGATCGCTTCTTTTACAGGTACTCACATCAATTTTTCAGATACAAATTTGTTAGCCTCGATTAGCAGATGTTACGAGCCGTTAGTTCGGTCGACGTGCAAATCGTGGATTTGGAAAATCCCTTCATCGGGAGATACAAAAACTTCCAGCTCAACGGTCAATTCATCATCGATAAACTCCCCATCCCAGGACGGCACCCAATATTTTGTGGCGCTGACAATGGCTAGCATATATTCCGCTAGCCACGGCGTATCGAAGTTGCGATCGGGCAAAGCCGATTGGACAACACCATCCTTATCAACTTCCAACACAAACGAAAGTCGCCGAGGTCCCAAATCTGTCGGTTCGTAGTTCTCTTGGACCCATTGTTGCCTATTGTCTAGATGATACAAAAGTGTATTGCCATCTTCGTCTGACGTGGCACGCACGGAACGAGCAAGACCGGTACGCCATTCGTCAGCAATATGTTGTGTAAAACCGATATGCTCATCAATGGTACAGCGTTTACTAACCATCATTTCGGCCCAGCTATGCCACACAAGGGGAACGATTGGGAAGCGGGCCGTATGGAAAACTTCGCCGGTAGCAAAATCATCGCCCCGAATAAACTCGCCATTACGATACTCTTCGTATCCGGCAGCGTATTCTGTACCGTCATCATAGATGTATCGATAGGGTATGGTACGATCCAGTTTGCCATCCACTACCCGGCCAGTACGTTTTACCCATTGGAAACCGTCTGGATTATAGGTGCCGCCGACCTCGGAAACTACTTCAAACCGGCCTCGGCCCTCCTCCACGCGTTGCCTGCCCTTTTTGTCCCAATATGCCCACAAAAGCAATTCGTTATCCATAATTTGGTATTCCAGATACGGTTTACCATCGGGGTAGTAAAACCGGAGGGTGTCTTTGGGTATATCCCGTTCGTAGTGGATTTCCCACTTTAGGAATCCTGAGGGATGATATGCGCGAAAAACCCCTTCCTTTAATCCGTTTTGGTAGTTTCCCTCCAATACCAAGTAGCCGTTCCGGTCATAATCACGGAACGTTCCTACAAACGCCCGGCTGGCAAAATCATAAATTCCCTCGCGCTCGATTTCCTTGAATTGGCAGTTTTTGTCAATAAGGAAATAGTGTTTGTCATAAAAAAACCGGATAAGTCCATCATCAATACGTTCGTAATATACATTATGCGACAAACTGTCGATCTCCTGAACAGCCCACAACCCAAACGGTATGCAAAAGAATAGCAAGGCCACGCCAATTCGGTAAGTAATTGCCCCTAATCCGAACCCACGTAACACGTTTCTTTTCGTTGTGATCATGACAAATAGTTTTTCATCAGTTAGAACCATCAAATCCCCTTTTCACGTTGGATCGAAACATCGAAAAAACGGAGTTTCCGTTCCTTGATATCCGGAAAAACGGCTGCCCGAATGGTCAATGTGTCGTTGATATAATTCCCATCCGCATAGGATGGATACCAAAATGGAATGGCTTGCAAAGCGTTGGTTAGCTTGTTTTCAAGGGTTCTGCCCGGAAGGGATTGCACTGGGCTAATCTTCCTTGGCATGCCATCCTTATCCAGCTCAATGGTATATTCGAGTTGCTGTGCGTAGACTTCCTCATCAAGATCGCTGAAATAGGATTCCAAATGTTCCTTTAAATACAGCAAGAACCCGGAATAGGCGTCGATGTTGCATGGGTTTCCTGCCAATAGTTCCGCCCGGATGAATGGTTCGATAGGCAGAAGGGGTAATCGGGATGAATCGCTATACCACTCTTCTGTGTAGGCATTCATCCCACGCACGAAGCGGGCATTGGAGAAATACTCGAAACCACCGTCCATCGCAGGCTCCCCATCCAATATGTACTGCGTTGTCCAGGTACCGTGAGGTTTGCCATCCACGACTCGGCCGCGCCGGCGAACGAACGAATAGCCATGCTCTTGATATCGGTCCAGTTTGATCGTGACGTCAAATCGTCCCTTTCCGTTGCTGACCCGATGCCGGCCTTGCTGGTCCCAATAATCGCGGATGTACATGCCGTCGTTGCGGTATTCTACAACATACAGGGGCCGGCCATCGGGGTAGTAGTAAGACCACTGCCCTGTCGGCATGTCGTCTCTATATACGACTTCCCACTTGAGATGCCCTGTGGTGTGGAATGCCTTGAACTCGCCTTCCTTTTTGCCATCTACATAATGTCCGGTCAATACGACCCGTCCGTCTAAATCGTAGTCCACGAACGCTCCATGCATCGTCTTTGTTTCCGGATGATATCCTCCGTCCCGCTCGATAGCCACGAACTGGCAATCCCGATCAGCTAGAAAGTAGCAGTCGTCAAAATAGAAACGGTAGTTGCCACCCTCAACTGGCTCGTAGAATAAGAGACTGTCCGCTGCTTGGGCAAACAGAACACTACCCCACAACACCCCACAGATAAATGTCAACACAAACCGCTTCATGATTCGTTACTTATATCAATGTGCTTCCAACCAGTTTTGGCCTTTGCCGATTTCCACAACAATGGGTACTTGCATCTCAATCGCAGTTTTCATGCGGTGTTCGATCAGCGTTTTGAATGCATCGACTTCGTCCTTCGGTACATCGAAAACAAGTTCGTCATGTACTTGCATAGTCATCTTGCCTTTCAGCCCCTGCTTTTGTATATCATCGTGGATGGCGATCATAGCAATCTTGATCATGTCAGCCGCGGAGCCTTGGATTGGCGCGTTGATGGCGTTTCGTTCGGCAAAACCACGTACGGTTTGGTTAGCTGAATTGATATCCCTCAGGTAGCGTCTGCGTTTGAGTAATGTTTCCACATAGCCGTGCTCCTTTGCAAAGTTAATCGTGTCTGACATGTACTGCTTGATGCCCGGATACTGCTTGAAATATTCCTCGATGATGGCTGCCGCTTCCTTCCGTGGGATACCGAGGTTCTGCGATAGTCCGAAAGCCGACTGACCGTAGATGATGCCGAAATTGACGGCTTTGGCATTTCGTCGCTGGTCGGACGTCACGGAATCCAAATCGACGCCATAGACCTTGGCTGCCGTGGCCCGGTGGATGTCGAGATTTTTGGCGAAAGCGTCCAGCATCCCCGCATCCTGGCTGATTTCAGCCACCAGCCTCAGCTCGATTTGCGAATAATCCGCCGAGAGTAGGATGTGGTTTTCATCCCTCGGGATGAACGCCTTGCGCACCTCCCTGCCGCGCTCGGTGCGGATGGGGATGTTCTGCAAATTGGGGTTGGTCGAACTCAGCCTTCCCGTGGATGCTACTGCTTGGTTATACGAGGTATGCACGCGACCTGTTTCTGGATGGATCAACTCGGGTAGGGCATCCACATAAGTCGATTTAAGCTTTTGCAATTGCCTAAATGTCAGTACATCCTGAACGATGTCGCTTTTCGGTGCCAAGGCCAGCAACACGTCCTCGCCCGTTTTGTATTGGCCGGTTTTCGTCTTTTTGGCTTTAGGGTCGAGTTGGAGTTTGTCAAAGAGCACCTCCCCCAGTTGTTTGGGTGATGCGATATTGAAACGCACCCCGGCTTTTTCGTAGATGGTCCGTTCGGCTTGCTGAATATCGACATCCAATTTTCCTGAAATATCGTGCAATACTTCGGTGTCGATTCGGACACCCACACGTTCCATATCAGCCAGCACGTACACCAATGGAAACTCCACTTCGCGTGCCAGCTTGGAAACTTCGGCTTCTTCCAATAGGGGATCGAATGTGTTTTTGAGCTGCAAAGTAATGTCTGCGTCTTCACCGGCATATTCTTTTGCCAGTTCGACATCCACATCGCGCATATTGGCTTGCTTTTTCCCACGGGGGCCGATGAGCTCCGTGATGGGAATGGGCGTATAGCCCAGGTAGTTTTCCGCTAACACGTCCATGCCGTGTCGGGTGTCGGGGTCGAGCAGATAGTGGGCGAGCATCGTATCAAACAACTCGCCGCGTACGGTAATACCATACCGAGCAAGCAATAGGATGTCGTATTTAAGGTTTTGTCCTATTTTGACGATTTTTTCATTCTCAAATAGGGGTTTGAAATGTGCGAGGATAGCCAAACTACTTTCCCGGTCGGGCGGTGTGGGCACATACCATGCCTTGGATGGTTCCACGGCAAAGGAAAGGCCTACGATATCGGCTGTGGTTGGATCTGTCCCCGTTGTTTCGGTGTCGAAACAGATGGCAGTGGCGTTGGCCAGTTCGGAAGCTAAGTGCTCCAATCCAGACGGATCGCTTACCAAAAGGTAATCATGTGGCGTATTCGTAATGTTTCTGGCCGGTAATGCTGAGCTCTCTTCTTCCTGAGCTTCGTTAGTTAGGGCCTGGGGAGCCTCTGTTGCAGCGCCAAATAGATCCATTTGCCCTCCGGTATTTGATCGGCCGTCCACTACGCTGAACTCGTCGCCAAACACACGCTTGCCTAGGGTACGGAACTCCAGCTCCGCGAAGAGTGGCTCCAACACGGATTTGTCAGGCTCCTTGAGGGCGAGCGCTTCTTCGTCTAAATCCACAGGAACGTCCAGTTGTATGGTTGCCAGTTTTTTGGAAAGTAAACCCTGCTCGGCAAAGGTTTCCACGTTTTCCTTCTGCTTTCCTTTAAGCTTGTCGGAGTTGGCGATAATCCCCTCGACCGATCCATACTCCTGGATTAGTTTCTTAGCGGTTTTCTCGCCAATGCCCGGAATGCCAGGGATGTTGTCTACTGCGTCGCCCCATAGCCCGAGGATATCGATCACTTGACTTACATCGGACACCTCCCATTTTTCTAATATATCCTTGACTCCCAATACCTCGGCACCATTGCCCATCCGTGCCGGTTTGTAGATGAAAATATTATCACTGACCAGCTGGGCAAAATCCTTGTCCGGTGTCATGCAATATACGGTGTATCCTTTCTTTTCGGCTTGTTTGGCCAATGTGCCGATGATATCGTCGGCCTCGTAACCGTCCAAGGTAATGATGGGGATATTGAAGCCTTCGACAAGGCGGTATACGTAAGGGATTGCCGCAGCTAAATCCTCCGGAATGGCTTCGCGGTTGGCTTTGTAGGTCTCAAATTCCGTATGCCGGTTTGTTGGGGCAGCGGTATCG
>CAZXSL010000078.1:0-13649 GCA_964643235.1 uncultured Sphingobacteriaceae bacterium
AGAAATTGTCCGTCCATCTCCACCACCTTGCGGTTTCTACCAGCGTTAGTCTCCTTGACACCCTGTACTTCCAAGAGACCTTCAATACCGCCCAAACTGGACAAGCCACTATCAAACAACAAGATAACATCCGGGTTAGCAGCAACCAAGGCTTCGGCCGTCAGGGGCTTGAAGTCCGTGAAATCATTCACGGCGTTCTCCCCACCGGCAAGGGTAATGACTTTCTCCAATTGGGTATCGCGTCCGGCAACCATCATGGTACCTGCACCGCGGGCATCAATAAATAGTACTTTTGGTTTGTCCTGTGTCTGGGCAATAAGGGAGTCTGCAACTGCCAAATCAGCTTCCAAAGTCCGGACAATTTCCGCACCACGCTCGGCCCGGCCCAAGCTATCCGCTATCGACCGGATAAGGTTTTTCGCTCCTTCTGGGCTAAACTCATGGTCAAATAAAAGCAGCCTGACGCCCGCACTCCGAATCTGGTCGGCCAATTCGGGCTTCACGTCATTACTGACGCCGATGACAATATCGGGCCCCAAAGCCAAAACCCCTTCCGCAGCTATCTGCCGGCTATGGCCCACTTTGGGTATATCCTGTAGCGAAGCAGGATAGGTGCTTGACACATCAACCCCTACGAGATTGTCCTCAAAACCCAATTCGACCAGAATTTCCGAAGTTGTACCGTTGAGTGATACGATGCTCGCCGTGTCAATTGCCGCATCGGAGCCATGCTCTGCGACCGTACAGGCGCCGAACATGGTAGCGATAACGAACACCGACAAAACAGCTGATATTAAATACTTTACCATGATATAGAGATCTTATTTTGATTCAAAAAGACAAAATATGTTAAGCCCCGCGTTTGACTAATTCATATTCCAGTTCGGGGTAGCCACGTGTTCCGCCGTCTGCTGGTGAGGTCTGCCCTGACGGAATAGCACCCATGGAGTTGAAACGCAGTTTATACACGTTGCCAGATCCATCCTTAACGACGTAATACCGATCGGTTTTAACACCAGCTTGTGCTCCGGTCGTCGCTCGCCAAGACTCGCCAATAATATTCTGTGCCGAGGAAAACGAAATGTTCGACACATTGGATTCGTCGAAATCAGCGTAGGCCACGTCTGCGGTTAACACTTGTGCTGCTTGTACGCCATTCTGGTTTTTGAGTTTTACGAAATCGTAAAACCCATTCGTTATCGGTGTTCCTTGTTATAAGCTTAAAAAAAAAGTATAACCCCACTCAAAATCCCACTCGGCTTTTTTCGGTTCTACCGACACCAATCCGGAAGTAAAGGACAGGAACTGGAAATTGTATTCACTATCTTTTTGGATGTCGATGGTTTGTATAGACGAATCTCCTAGTTTGGCGTACTGCACCGAGTAGCCGTTGCCTGAGCGTGCAATTTTGACCTTCCACACATTGTCGGCATCCACAGTGGTGCCCGGAACGGTATTAACCAGATAAACGGGATTATCACCCTTCCCGATCTCCGCGATGGCCGTTTTGGCCAAATTGCCAGCAGTGTCGTCTACCAGATCGAAGGATCCGAAAACCTCCAATGTTGCAAAACTTAGCCCAAACGCTAAATCACTGACGTCGACATTAGACTCATTCACGGCTTGTATGTCGTTCTGTCCGGTGTTCAGGGCCGTGACTGCACCTTTTGAGCTATTCAAGATCACGCGAAACTGGCTTCCGGAATGGAATCCCAAATCCCAAGACTCGCGACTTACCGGATCGTGGCGCTCGGCACTGAGGTCTACGAACACGATGTTTTCGGCACTACTACCACCTTCGCCACCGTTTAGCGTCAGGGACGTACCATCCGAAGGAGGTATGGTTGGTGTCGGGTTTTCCCGGGTGCACGAAAATGATACGGTTGCCATACCCAGCAGAAGCAGTAAGCTGGAACGTAAGTTGAGTTTATTTTTCATGATTGTTATTTTGATTAAAGAGATGTATATGTATATGATTTATTTTCGTTGCAAATTCACGTTTAGGCCGAGGAAAAAGGATCGGCCGTAGCTCATTGGAACAGTCCCACTTGCCGAATTGTGGGCTCCATCACCTGTCAGTGCACTGTTTTCCACATCGGTAACGTCAAAGAGATTCCGTACGCCGGCACTCAGTGTCAGGTAATGGGTTATGGTTTTATTAAGGCTAATGTCAGCCGTATGGAATGATCCGATAAACGCCCGATTAACCGACATGTCGCCGCTTGCCAAGGTAACGGCTTCAAAACGAGGGCGCTTGCCATTGAACTTATAAAAGATATTGATTCCAGCTCCCCATTTCGGGATATTATACAGGATGTTACTGTTGATTTCCGGTGTCCAAGCCAAGGATGGCAGGTCGGTTTCCGTTTCAGACAACCTGTTATAGCGCCCGATATAGGAAAACTCGAGGGTAGCCGTTAAGTTTTGGATATTCAGGGTGTTTTCCCAAGTCCCCCCCGCCGTCCGGAATTTATCGATATTGACGTAAGTGCTAACCGTCGGATCGTCCGGGTCAAAACCAATGGTAATCAAATTGCTGAAATCATTGTAAAAACCACCCACTGTGCTACTTATGCGTGCTTTTCCCCATTCGGTCCCAGCCCAAGTCAGGTACGTATTAAAACTATTGGAAAATTCAGCTTGCAAGTTTTTATTTCCCCGGATGGAATGATTGGAATCGAAAAATGTGAAGTAAAGCTCGCGCAAAGCCGGCGAACGAAATCCTCGTGCATAGGCACTACGCAAATCAAACGCATCGCTGAGGATGAATTTCGTGTTGAGGGATGGAATAACTGGGGGCGCATCATACACCGTATTATGAATAAAACGCAGTCCAGGACGAATATTTGCCCAACGCACAGGCTTGATCTCTGCCGATACAAAAACAGCATAATCGGTAATCCTCGAGTCGCCCTCCATACGCTGCCCGCTTCCTCGGTTACTCAACACCTCTACGCCCGGCTGTAAGAATACCTTGTCGCTAAACCGGTATTGCCATGTTCCGCGAAGCACAAGCGATGAAAACAAGGCCACATCCTGCTCTCCGGCTCCCGTGGTCAGTTCAGACGTGCCGTTGGCAAAATCATAGCGTACCGTTTGTGTCGCTCGTTCGTAATGTTGGAAAGAGGCCGTTCCACTAAAGGAAGACCGATGACCGAGCTGCCAATCCGATTGCAACAGATGCGTAAACCGAGTGGTCAAGAAATTCTGATCGACGGCCCTACCCGTATTTAGGTTCATCGCACCCGGGCTATATAAATCTTCATTTAGGTAGTCTAGACGGTACCATGTATTGGTTTTTGTGTTGCGATACCCTACCCGACCGGAGGCGAGCCACTGTTCTTTCGGATCCCATTGCAGGGTACGGCCCGTACTGTTGCCTTGCCAACCGCCAAAATTATTGCGCGAGCCCGAAGCCATGACATTCCAACCCCGTCGTTGCCAATCGATGGCAAGGTTACCATTGTGAATACCTTCATTGCGGATAAAATTATATTCGTTTCCGGCAGATTCCTCCTGCAAACGCAAGGAGATGGAGAGCTGCTCATCCAACGACGCTCCACGTGTAATGATATTGATGACCCCGGCAAGCGCATCGGTACCGTAGGTAACGGACATCGGTCCCTCCACAATCTCAATACGTTCGATGTTGTTGACATCCACCTGGCTTAAGCTCTGCTTGGTGGCACCACGATCAATAAGCGGGACACCATCTATCAAAACTTTAACGTTCTGTCCAGACATGCCGATCAACTCGATATCGGTCTCCCCAAGCGCCAGGTCGTTGGAAAAACGAACACCCAGCTGCGTGTTCAGGATATTTTCGACTGTAGTCGATGCACGAGCCCGTATTTGGTCCCTGTTGATCGTACGGACACGGTAAACCGAGTTTTTGATGGATTGGGGCTCGTATTGCCCTGTGACGACGACCTCGTCAATGTTATGTCGCGTCAGTGAATCGGGAAGTGTTTCTTCTTGTATATCCAAACTATGTGCGCTATGTCCCATACCACATAAAAGCGCAAATAAAACGATGTTGCTATTCATGATTTTGCTTGATACTAACAGCAGGCAAAACTATAGCTTAATTAGACTAATTACAAATAACTTTTGCTCAATTTTATGACAAGGATCATAAATAACTATATATCAGCGAGAACTATTATCGAAAGAATTCGCTAACCGCCACGTATAGTCAAGCTATAAACGTTTATTTGGTCTATTACACATTTTGTTTTGGCATAGGTTTTCTGAAATTCACCCACAACGAGCAAACTAAGGCCGATACCGTACAGGACAATGTCAGGATATCGATCATATTGGCATCCGGGCGCCAACCGCTAATTCGCTCGACCAAAAAGGAGATGTAACTGTTGGGTAGTCCCTTCTCCCCTAGCGCCAAAAGTACCCGATAGTGCCAATCCGTCAAAAAACAATAACCAAAACCTTTCCAAAAACCAAGCACCACCCACGAAAACACCACAAATAACATGCTGTACAGGTGTAATCGTCTCGTCGTTCGAAATAGCCAACCAACGAGGTTAAAAATTATCAGTGCCGTATGGAAGACAAGAAAGAAAACATGCAATATTTGAAGTGCTGATTCTGTCATATTGACCAGTATAACAATCAAATAGGCTACGGATCATCCCCTGATTTTCATCACGTGGAGTTTCCTGTTTTTGGTTACAAATCGGTATCCTTCCTTGTCTCGAAAATACTCATCTACGGCCGTGCGGCAGCCCGACCAGTCCGAATAATCGTCAATTAAAATAACCCCTCCAGGCGAAAGGTTTGGTTCCAACTGGTGCAGGCAGGTCATAACGGAGGCATACCAATCGCAGTCTATATGTACAAAAGCCACGCGATCGGTCACGTAAAGCGTATCTTCAAAATACCCTTTAATGAGCTTGATGTTGTTCTCTGCCGGATCCAGCCCATACCGGTCGAGATTACGGGTTACGACGTCCTGAAGATTCTCAACATAACCATAATAGGTATTCTTGCCCAGCCCCTTGGATTGGCCGCTCTTGATTTCTTCGTAGCGTACATGCACGTCCACGTCATCCTTTTCTGATGGCGGTGGAATCATCCCAAAGGCATCATAAATGCGAAATTCCCGCTGCCTGGACTTGGCTGTTCCGATGGCAATAGACGAACCTCCCAAGGCACATCCGGCCTCAACAAACAGTCCGGGTACACCGGCCTGTTCGACTTGACGCACGGCACCGTAAAGGTTCATTAAATCTTTTCGCGATAGATAGGTAAGATGCTCCATCTTGGCGCCAAGAACTCGGCCTTTGGCCGGATTTACGATCTTATAAAACGAAGCCTGCCCACGCGTATAAACCTGCTCTACAATACGCTGAACGGTAGATGTAAAAGTTCTCATACTGAAACAAGTATCGGCCTAAAATCCATGCAAATGCTGGCCGAGTGTAAAAACAAAGTTAAAAAAATAGTCGTAAAACAAACACGTTTGCACACTTGATCGGTTGGCATCCTAGCCGGACGGACACCGAAAAAATGCCGACCGCGACGGACAAATTGCCTTCAGACACGAGGGGAACAGCTTTAAGTACGGACGGGACAGCCGTAAGCGCACACAGCGCAACTATAAACCCGGATGGGGAAGCCATACGCACAAACGGGTAAGTTATAAACCCATACCGGAATGCCGCAAACCCATACGGGGAAGCCATCAACTCGGGCGAGGAAGCCATACGCCCAAACGGGCAAGTTATAAACCCATACGGGAATACCGCAAACCCATACGGGGAAGTCATAAACCCGGACTTGGCATTCATAAACCGGGACTAAGCGATCCTAAGTCTGGACGGGGAAGCCGTAAAGCCGGACGGGACAATCTTCAGTACGAACGGCGCAGCCATAAACAGGAACGGCTCTGCTGTAACCCCAGAAGAAACCGCCGCAAACACGGACGGGAAAGATGCAAACCCGGAAGGCACATACGCAATCCAATCCGCTGACGCGACAAATCACCCCGTCTCCAGCACGAAGTAGTCCGTGGCAGACCTCAACCACAGCGAGAAGAGAGCTAAAAAACCGCTTTTGTAATCAAAACCGAAGATGGCTATTTATTACCGTCGACAGGGCTTGGTTGATTGACACGATAACGGAGTAGGAACGGCAAAAGAAAAGTTACCCCCTACTTCCAAAACGCCAGAAAACAAAAAAGCGAAGATTTTCATCTTCGCTTTCCGGGTGGATAATCGGGCTCGAACCGACGACCCCTAGAACCACAATCTAGTGCTCTAACCAACTGAGCTATACCCACCGTTTATAAGGTCTGCAAAAGTAATAATTAAACCAATATGAAGCAACAAAAATTTCGTAAACCTAACAGGTTTTTAAAACCTGTTAGGTTTACGAGCTTAACTAGCCGATCAGACTCACACTACGTTTCACGAAGTTAGTCAAATCGGATCCGGTCAGTAAGCCTCTGGATAGCATCGCCAAATCAAAAGCTTGCTTGGCCAGTTGCTGCTGTTCTTCCTCATTTTCGCCCGTCAAAATACGTTTAATAAGCGGATGGTTTCCATTAACCGTGACCTTGTAATTATCAGGCATAGTTCCGTAGAAACTCATACCGCCCCCGGTCTGTGCCATATCCTTCATCCGGCGCATAAATTCATCAACAGTAACCGTCACGGGCAATTCATCCGCACTCAGCGCCTCAACTTCAACTTTCATGTTGTCCTTGCTGATGGCTTTCTCGAATAGGGAAACCGCCTGCTTGCTCTCCTCCTCGGTTAGTTCGAGTGCCTTTGACTCTTCTTTCTGGATAAGCTTATCGATCACATCCGCATCCACCCGCTTGAGCTGCGTTTTCTCGGTTTTTTGCTCCAAGTACGAAACAAAGTGGCTGTCGATAGGCGAATCCAACACCATGACATCGTACCCCTTACCTTTGGCCGTGGCAATGTAGCTATCTTGCTGTGCAGCATCGCTGGTATATAGGTACACCACATTGCCGTCCTTGTCTTGCTGGATATCCTTGACCTTTTCACCGTATTCCTTCAGTGTGTAGAACTCCTTTTCGGTATTTTGTACCAGGCAAAAATCGTTAGCTTTTTCGGCAAATTTGTCATCGCTCAACATGCCATATTTAACAAACAACCCGATGTCGTTCCATTTTTCCTCAAACCCTTTCCTATCCGATTTGAAAATTTCAGCTAACTTATCGGCAACTTTTTTCGTGATATAGGTATTGATCTTTTTCACGTTGCTATCGGCCTGTAAGAAGCTACGCGATACGTTAAGCGGGATGTCCGGCGAGTCGATAACTCCGTGCAGCAGCATCAGGAATTCGGGAACGATATCCTTGACCTCATCGGTAATGAACACCTGCCGCGAATAAAGCTTGATTTTATTACGTTGTATCTCGAAATCGTTTTTCAACTTCGGGAAATAAAGAATTCCCGTCAGGTTAAACGGATAGTCGACATTGAGGTGGATCCAAAACAGTGGTTCGTCCATCGAGTATGGATACAACTCACGATAAAACGCCAAGTAATCCTCGTCTTTCAGTTCCGACGGCGATTTGGTCCAGGCTGGGTGGGTATTATTGATGATGTTATCCACCTCCACCGATTTGTATTTTGGCTTACCTTCCTCATCCTCCCCGTCCGGCTCACTTGTCGTGCGGGTACCGAAACGGATGGGAACGGGCAGGAATCGCCCATATTTATCCAATATTTCCTGCAATTTGGACTGGCTGAGGAATTCTTCGGATTCGCTGTTTACATGCAGGATAATATCCGTACCGCGCTCCGCCCGTACTCCTTCGCTAATCTCGTACGTCGTGCTACCGTCGCACACCCAACGTGCCGCCGTAGCGCCATCCTGGTAAGAAAGGCTCTGAATCTCAACCGTATCAGCCACCATAAAGGCCGAATAAAATCCAAGACCGAACTTACCGATAATCTCATTGGCATCCTTGGCTTCCTTGAATTTTTCGACAAATTCCGTTGCTCCAGAAAACGCAATCTGGTTGATGTATTTTTTGATTTCCTCGGCGGTCATCCCAATTCCGCGATCCGAAATCGTAATGGTTTTCGCCTTCTCGTCAAAGGACACGTCTACCGTCAGTTCGCCCAATTCGCCTTTAAATTGACCAAGTGACGAAAGACGCTTGATTTTCTGCGTGGCGTCAACGGCGTTCGCTACCAACTCGCGCAGGAAAATTTCGTTGTCCGAATACAAAAACTTCTTGATAACCGGGAATATGTTTTCCGTATGAATGGAAATATTTCCAGTTTCCGACAAGTTTGCTTTTTCTGTTGCCATATTACTCTATTTAATGGGTATATTTTTAATGTTATTGTTCAAACACCGTCCTGTCCAACAAATGTTCCATCGCCCCTAAATACGACAGGATGGCAGTAATATAGTCAATCAGCTGACAAAACGAGACAGTGAATAAGGAGCATCGGGCGAAATACAAAGTACCGATCGGAAATAAGCATACGATAGTAAAAGACCTAGGCGAACGCGTCAGAAAATAGGTAGCAAGAACATAAAACAACAGGCCGAATGAGACTTAACAGGTTTCGATTTGATTTTTACCCTTGCCGGATTTTACGCGTCTCCGAGCCCCCACTACGCATGTTCTGACGGGTTCGGTTAACTGCCGCGCTATGGCACGACACCCTGGTTACCCCACCATTCACCAACCTCATATAGCATTAGGCCGTATTAGCACCACGATGGCCGTTTCGAAACATACACAGACTGTCCGCATAGGCAAGACAACCTGTTGTTGCGTGCCAAAAGATTGACGCAAGGCTGCACGATTTGCGGCTGGATTTACCATGCCTTGCCACAAGACCGAGACGACTCGCCGTAGTAGCACAAAGCCTCTTTGTAGGGTCGCAAAGACCTATCGCAGGGTTACGAAAGCTTATCGTAAGACTACGATGGCCCGCCTTGGTTTACGCAAGGCTTGCATGGCGTCTGTTGAGACTCTTGCAGAGCCGAGGGCCTGCCTACTTAAGTCCATCGTGACATTATGCTACCGCTGCCCAATATTTCGTGGCCTGATCGAGACACGTTTTTTTATACGCATTCGAATACGGTTATTCTTTGCCGCCAAACCTTTGCAAGTAGTCATTATCGGGCTCGCTTCACATTAAAACGCGTATACAAGGGCCAACGAAAATTGCGAAGCCCTTCGTTGCAAATTCAAGTCTATGTCCTGGTAGAACATGGCTTGCGAGCCATTGTCGACCCGAATTTCGGGGATAACCGTGAGCGGCCCGGATTTTACATTAGCCGAAAGCGTAAACCCCAACACCGATTCACCCCCGGCTACGAACGCCCACCCCGCTTCCTTTTCAGCATAATATTCGCCCCTAGCCCCCAGAGCCAACGCATCGGAGAATCCATATTCAAGATAGAGTGCAGCACCGGAGTAGCCCCCGTCGGAATTGCTTGCATCGGAAAAATCAGCCGCGTTCAGCCCTACTTTAAGCGCGTTCGAAACTTGGTATGCGGTAGTCAGGTCGACGATCGTCCCCGTGCTACCGGTTAGGAAGTTAACACACGCATCCCAGCCCACTACCGGCGACACCGACAATTGTGCACCGAAATCGGACACACCATCAAAATCCTGGTAAACATTCCAATCGTTGAACAGCCCTACCATGAGCGCTACCTTCTCAGATAAAGCGTACGTTGCTTTGATCCCCGCATTCTGGAAAGGACCCGCCGAAAAAAGATAAGACGTAGAATAATGGAAATTGCTGACTGGCGAAATCACTTCGTAGCCAATAAATGTACCCATAAAGCCTGCGCCCATCGAAAAACGCTCAGAAAACGCATAGTCTACATACAAATTCTGGATATGGAATGCGTTCCCGTCGCCACCATTCACGAGCGACTGATACTGTCCCCGCGGGCCGAAGGACACATCGCCTACAAACGACGCCCTGCCCACGGTCTTGCCCAAGATCAGGTTGACCATGCCCAAGGAAACCGAGTTTTGCTCGTTAGCAAATGCCGTCGGGATATTGACAATACCCTCACTATTCCGGTACCCGGAAAAATCATACTTGTAATACGCATCTACGGAACCAGAAATAGACAGCAGCCCTTCTTGCCCCTGTACCAAGAAGCCAAACAACAAGAAGGCTCCCATCATAAAAAAAATTTTCATCTTTGTATCAATTAGCAGGCTTTGCGTTAAGCGTAGTTTCCAGACCATCTTAGCCAAAGCCGTTAAACATAGGTTGAATCGGGGTAGCGAAGGCCTCGCGCCATCGCTACGCCCGTTCGGCCTTATAACTCATCCATTCGCTACAGACTTTCGCCGTGCTGCGTGATATCCAACCCTCGCTCCTCCTCTTCCTGGCTTACCCGCAGCCGGATAACCAAATCCGTGATTTTCAGCAGAGCAAAGGCCATCACAAAGGTGAACGACACCGCGCCCACCAAGCCAATGAGGTGTGCTAGAAACAAGCCCGACTGCCCGAAGAACAACCCATCCGTGACAACAGCCCCGTTGATTGTATGCGTTGCAAATACGCCCGTTAACACCATGCCCACCATGCCGCCAACACCGTGGCTCGGAAAGACATCCAGCGTGTCATCCACATTGGAATGTGTGCGCCATTCAACAACCAACCGACTGATGATGGCCGCCACCACACCGATAATAAGCGAATGGCTTACCGTGACGAATCCCGCCGCCGGGGTAATCGCTACCAATCCGACGACTACGCCAATACAAACGCCGACAGCCGTCGGTTTCTTGCCACGCGCCGCATCGAAAAATATCCAGGCCAGTGCCGCCGCACCCGATGCCGTGCTCGTCGTAGCCAAAGCGGAAGCCGCCAGACCGTTGGCACCGAATGCAGAACCAGCATTGAAACCAAACCAACCAAACCACAGCAATCCGGTGCCCAGGATGACGTACGTAACCCGCGCCGGGTTTGCCCCGCTGGCGTCGCTACCCTTTTTCAGATATAGCGCAGAGGCCAACGCCGTTACCCCTGCCGACATATGCACCACCGTGCCACCGGCAAAGTCTAACACACCTAACCCGGCCAGTATGCCGTCTGGGTGCCATGTGGCATGTGCCAAAGGCGCGTAAATGAAGATAAAAAACAACACCAGAAACAGGATATACGATTTAAACCGGATCCGCTCGGCAAAAGCACCCGTGATCAGCGCCGGCGTGATAATGGCAAACTTGAGCTGGTACATCGCAAACAGTGCAAAGGGTATCGTGGGTGCCCCCACCCAATTGGGTCCCCCCACGACACCTTCAAACATGAAAAAAGTCGCCGGGTTGCCAATGACACCCCCGATCGACTCGCCAAATACCAAACTAAAACCGAAAACCACCCAAATTACCGCCACAACGGCCATGCAAATAAAGCTTTGGAACATCGTTGAGATCACATTCTTCTTTTTGACCATGCCGCCGTAGAAAAACGCAAGCCCCGGCGTCATGATCAGAACGAGTGCAGTAGCAGCAAGCATCCACGCCACGTCCGCACCGTCAATTTCAGTTTCTTCGCCACTGGGCAGTGACGGGAAGAACAATGCCAAAAATGCAACGAATAATAACAGCAAAAATGGCAATATTGATTTTTTTGTGTCCATAGAATAAGTTTTTGACTGTAAATGAGTTTAAAAATTAAAAATACACTAATATTCACCACAAAAATGTATAATTTTTTCAAATAATCGTCATTTTTTTTATATAAAATTCAATTATTACGGAACTTTTATCAAAAAAGCAGATAAAAACAAACAAATAGCAACCAAAACCCATATATCACTAAACTATACAGCAATAAATCCAATTATATTTACACATAAACCAAAAAACACTCAACATTTAAACCAATAACACATATTTATTAATACAAAAACCACACAACACTCACAAATCGAAAAATAAAACACATCAAAAAACAAGATACTCAACCAAGTCAACCAAAATGACACTCCAAACAACAAAAAAAAGCCCGAAAAGAAGTGATTCTTTTCGGGCTTTTATTATTCCGGACATACCCGGACTAATAATTACCTATTTTATTTACGCAGGGCTTACCTATTCTCCCAAAACATCGGGAAGTACGTTAGCGTACACCTCGCTAGCTTGCGATACCGAATCCCAAGTTTCGCCATCGACCACAAAACCGTTTTTGGTTACTGCTCCCAACAAGGAGAAGTCGATATCCGACGCAGCCATCAACTCCACAAAAGCCTCTTGTTGTTCTGGTTTGACAGAGACCACAATCCGGCCCTGCGCCTCGCCGAACAAAAACGCGTCCTTGCGGATTTCGCTATCCGTATCGATTGCAAATCCACGTCCGCCGGCCATTGCCGACTCCGCCAAAGCGACGTACAGGCCTCCATCCGAAACATCATGTGCCGACTGGATCAATCGATTGCTGATTAATTGCTTGATAACCTGATGGGTCGCATATTCCTTATCCAAATCAAAAAATGGAGCAGGAGATTCCTTGATCTTGTGGTAAGATGCCAGGTATTCAGAAGACGCAATATCGTTCTTGGACTCGCCGATAAGGTAGATGAAATCACCTTCAGTCTTGAAATCCAGGGTCATGATATTCGACGAGTCTTCCATTACACCCAACATCCCAATTGTCGGTGTCGGGAATACCGACCCCCCATCGCTGGACTGATTGTAGAAGCTCACGTTTCCACCGGTAACAGGTGTCTCAAACTTAAGACAAGCCTCACTCATCCCTTTGATAGCGTGGACAAACTGCCAGTACACCTCGGGGATATACGGGTTACCGAAATTCAGACAGTTCGTAATGGCTGAGGGCTCCCCGCCAGCGCAGGTAATGTTACGTGCTGCTTCAGCTACCGCAATGGCACAACCCACTTGCGGATCTGCGTTGACATAACGAGCATTACAATCCACAGTCAACACGATGGCTTTATCGGTGCCTTTAACAGCTACCACGGCAGCATCGCTCGCACGGTTAGCGGTCATATTCGCTACACCCACCATGGAGTCGTATTGCTGGGTTACCCAATGCTTGCTTGCGATATTGGGATGTGACAATAAGTGCCGTCCTACCTCACGCAGATCAGCCGGCTCGGGCACATCCTCCATTTTGAATTTCTTATACTCAGCGAAGTAAGCTGGTTCTTTGTATTCGCGGTGATAAACCGGTGCACCACCACCGAGTACGAGGTCGTCTGCTGGCACATCAGCCACCAATTCGCCTCCCATATAATATTCCAAACGCTCCGTATCGGTCACTTCACCGATAATAGCGCAGTTCAGATCCCATTTTTCAAAGACCGCTTCCACTTCGGCTTCACGGCCTTTCTCCACCACAATCAGCATCCGTTCCTGCGATTCGGAAAGTAGGATTTCAAAGGGCTTCATATTAGGCTGACGTGTAGGCACCTTACCCAAGTCGATACGCATACCATGCTTACCTTTAGCCGACATCTCCGAATTGGAGCAAATGATACCAGCTGCACCCATATCCTGCATCCCGATAACCGCACCGGTCTGGATAACTTCCAAGGTCGCTTCCAACAGGAGTTTCTCCTGGAACGGGTCGCCGACCTGCCCAGCTGGAAGGTCGTTGATGGAATCCTCAGAAATGTCTTTGGATGCAAACGCTGCACCG
>CAZXSL010000079.1:0-13581 GCA_964643235.1 uncultured Sphingobacteriaceae bacterium
CCAGTGACCCCCTGCTTGTAAGGCAGGTGCTCTGAACCAACTGAGCTAATCTCCCTTTTATTTCATTTCAAGGTAAAACCCCTTGGACTGATTTGGGACTGCAAATATAGTGCAGATAACCGATATTCAAAATTATTTTTCATTTTTTGTTTGATAATGGCTACACCCCTCCCTCTGGCGTGTCTTTTTGCATATAGTACAAGTACACGGGTATTCCCAAAGCAATCAGCCCGAGGCCTATCAGTGACTGGATGGGGCTGTTGTATATCGTAACGATGACCAGTGTGAAACAGAACAGCGCGAAGAGTATCGGCAGTACAGGGTATGCGAGTACTTTGTAAGGCCTTTCGGCCTGAGGATCCCTTTTACGCATCAATAGCACGCCCAACGCCGTGGCTCCATAGAAGATAAACGCCGCAAAGATGAGCAGGTCGGTCAAGTCATCAAACGTCCCCCACCAAACGAGTACAATCGCCCATGCCCCTTGCAGGACAATCGCATTGGAAGGTGTCCCATGCTTTGGATGTACCTTGCCGGCATAGTTAAGGAACAACCGATCCTTAGACACGGCATAAAAAATACGAGCCGATGTCAGGATGGTCGTGTTGGTACAGTTGAACGTGCTGAACAGAATCAAGACAGAGAGAACCAGTGCCCCGATCGGCCCTGCCATCTCATTGGCTACTTCTACTGCCGCAATCTTATTGGGGTCTATTGCTGCCAGCTGTTCCACATTCATCACCTGCATGTATGCCGCGTTGATAATCACATACAGCACGACGATGGAGCCTGTGCCTACGATAAGCGCAATGGGAATATTTTTCTGGGGATTTTTGACTTCTTCGCCAATGTATCCGACGTTGTTCCACCCTTCATAACTCCAAAAAGCTCCCAATGCTGCCGCAAAAAAAGCCGTAGCTGAAAACGTGCTGAACCAAGATGCCGGTTCATTTTCCACCACCGGAGCGCTCCCGGTTGCGGCGGCTACCGCAGTTGCCGGATCGTAGATAAAAAACGCATAGCCGATGAAACAGACCATCACGGTCACGATCGCAATGATAAACGTACGGCTTAACCCTGCGCTAAGCGAGACTCCCCGGTAATTGATAATGCTGAGTAAAAGGACCAGGACGGTCGCCAACACCTTAATGGATAAGTCTGTCGACGGTTCGCCGCCAAACAACGCAAGCTCGGGTAGGGCGATGACTGCATGGAACGATTGGGCAAAGATAAAGGATAACGCGGCTACGGTTGCCGTTTTCATGACGACCAGGTTGGCCCAGCCATATAAGAAAGAAAAAAACCGTCCATAAATCCGCTTGAAGTACACGAATTCGCCTCCCGATCCGGGCATCATGGCAGCCAATTCCGCGGTACACAGGGCTCCCATCAAGCTCAATACCCCGGCTACGAGCCAGCACGCCAAGATCATCCATTCAGACCCTAACTGCTCAGCCATGGGCGTGATCTTCTTGAACACACCGGAGCCTACAATGGCACTAACTACTAGTAAGATGGCCGAAGTCCGCGTGACGTTCCGTTTCAGGGTCATAGTTGTTGATTCCATGTCGTTTTGTCTGTTGGGGGAAGCACACCTTGTCCGGTGTGGTTATCCAGCTTGGCAGGCTAACGGTTCACAAATAGCCCTATCGGACGAAACAGCTTTCATACTTTTGCCCCGGCACCTCCCTAATCGATGCAATGATAAGCTATTCGCCGAAATAACCGAAATAATCACTTGTTATTTTCGGGAGAGCAGGGCGATGTCCACTTACTTCACGATTTTCATGTCGGTCCGCCTATTCTGTTGCCTCCCCTCGGGCGAATTGTTGTCGGCACGGGGCTCATGCTGCCCATATCCCTTATAGCTTAATCGACCCGGATCGATACCTTCCTCGAGCAGGTAACGGTATACAGCTCTCGCCCTGTTTTCAGATAACCGCTGGTTATGCTGCTCGTTGCCAGTATTGTCGGTATGCCCCCCTATCTCAATGAATGTGTCCCGATTCAATTGAAGAAACTGCACAAGATTATCCAGGTCGCTTTTGGATTCGGGAAGTAATTCGTAGGCATTCACTTCGAAGAAGATATTACTGAGTGTCTCAGATTGCCCCGCCTTGATCCGGGTTAGGTATACCACAACTTCATAGGAATCGTTGACCTTGCTGCTGTCAGACAGGGGGTAGTTTTCCGAAAAAAACAGATAGCCCGGATGCTTGACGTGCAGGGCGTAGGTATTGCCAAAGGGCAGTGGGGCCAGAAACCCACCATCTTCGTAATCCGCGACATCCCGAAACAACAATTGCTGCGTATGAACATCCGTGATGGTCACTTCGGCATGGATGGGCTTACCTTCATCCGCATCGATGATGCGACCTTTTAGGTATGCGACCGGTTGGGGCCGAAGCGTTGGGGGCAGGTTAAAGTAGTAGATATCGAGGCCGCCGATCCCGTCGGGTCGCCGGGTCGAATAGAATGCCTCTTGGCCGTTCATCGACACGGTTAATGCACTTTGCTCGTAGTGGTCGTTGATGGGCGAGCCTAGGTTGGTGGGCTCCTGCCAGTTGCCGTTTTCGTCCATTCGGCTCTTGAAGATATCCTTGTCGCCAAAGCCCGGCCAACCGTTTGAGGCAAAGTAGAGGGTCTGGCTATCGGCATGGATATAGGGCGAGCTTTCGTCGTAGGGGGTATTTATTTTTGGGCCAAGGTTTTGAGGTTGGCTCCATCGACCATTGGGCAGTAGCTTTGAACGCCAGATATCGTAGCCGCCTTGACCGCCCTGGCGGTTGCTTACGAAATACAAGGTTCGTCCATCGGCACCCAAGGAAGGCTGGGCCTCCCAGCCCCGCGTATTAACTGGCGCACCGAGGTTGTGCGGCGTACCCCATCGGTCGCCCTCCCTCCTCGACACGTATATGTCGCAGCTGCCCAAACCGTCCGGGCGATTACACCCGGTAAAAAACAGATATTTACCATCGGGCGAAATGCAGTGTGCCCCTTCGTTGTACAATTCGGAATTGATATCGCCTTCCAAGAGCGTAGCCTTCTGCCATCGCCCCACACTATCCCGGGTGCTGATGTAGAAGCTTTCCCTATTTTCAATTTTCCGCGTAAAGATAATCGTGTTTTGGTCTGCCGTCAGACTGGGAAAATATTCGTCAACCCCGCTGTTGATGGCTTCGCCTGCATTGTACAAGGCCTGGCCGTTCGTATTCGTGACCGCAGCGATGCTGAAACGGCAATCGGCAATGTATTTCTCGGTTTGCTTGATACTCGCCTCCGGTAGCCTCTCCGTCCGCAAGTAAGCCTCGAATGCTTCGAGCGCCGCAGGATAGTCGCCTGTGTGTAGCAGGCTCTCACCGAGGCCAAAATGAGTCAGGGGAGTCAGCGAAGGGTCCAAGCGCAGCACGGCTTGGTAATGGGGTACGGCTTGGCTAAAGTTCTTCTGCCGCCGGTATAGATCGCCTAATTGCTGATGTGGCGAGGCGAAGGTAGAATCGAGTTGGATAGCCGTTTGCAAAGACTGCATGGCTTCTGCGGATGCGTGCTTGCGCAATAATTCGCCGGCCCGCTCATACGCTGTCTGTGCTCTTCGGTTGACGGATTTTTCCTGGGCCAACGTCGGGATGGTTAGCCATAGGCATGAAACGACAAATATGAAGAGCCTGACTAGCATGTCTAAGATAATGATAGCAGATAATCGCCTGCTCTGGTTTACAGCTCGAAGGTAATCATTTTTTTGGTTTTGGAGATTGGTTTTTAGCCGCTTCCCGCCTTACGGGACAGGCTCTAGGGCCTCGTCTTTTTTCTAAATGTGTTTGTTCTCAAAGGCCATCAAGAACGTTCATGACGTTTTACGTATCCACCAAAACCTGGACAGCTTTTGTTTTTTATATTTTAATAGTACTTTTGGATTCGCTAACCTCCGGAATGGGGGTACGCTGAATAAATTTAACCAAAAACTAGAACCTAACTTCTTAACATGGAGTCAAATTTCGTTACTCAAATCCTTCTTCCTGTCGCACTTTTTATCATCATGATGGGCATGGGCCTGACCCTGGTACCTGCTGATTTCAAACGGATCTTTCTCTTCCCTAAAGCTGTTATTACCGGACTTATACTGAAGCTTTTATTTATACCCGCATTCACATTCCTGATGCTGAGCGTCATGCCGATGTCTCCCGAACTAGCCGTTGGTTTCGTCCTGTTGGCGGCATGTCCGAGTGGCGCCACCACTAACCTGATTACCCACCTTGCCAAAGGCGATGTGGCATTGTCCATTACACTGACGGCCATATCGAGTGTTGTCGCGGTGTTTTCCATCCCGATATTTGTGGAGATAGGTTTACTCCAATTCATGGGCTCACGGCAGGCCATTGAGCTGCCGTTCCTTCAAACCGTGGTCCAAATTATCCTGATTACCGTCTTGCCCGTATGTGTAGGTATGTTGGTTTTCAACCGATTTCCGAAAACGGCCCGGGCATTGGAGCGCCCGGTCAAATTGCTTTCTGCCGTATTCCTCATCCTGATCATATTGGGTGTCCTGATCCAAGAGCGAGCTAATTTGGGCGACTTTTTTGCCCAGGCAGGGCCATTTTCCCTCGCCTTGAATATCGCGGGAATGGCCCTAGGTTACGCCATTACCTGGTTCATTACGCGAAACAAAGCCCAATCCATTACGATAGGCATCGAAATCGGCGTGGTCAACGGCACCTTAGGTATCGCCATAGCCGCCGGAATCCTGCACAATTCCGTCATGACGATTCCCTCGGCCATCTACAGCATCATCATGTTCCCGACGGTTATGCTGATGATATACATTGGCACACGGAGCACGAAGATCAACCCGAAGGCGGTGGAACAAGGGTAAGTATAGGGCCAGGGCATGTGCTTTTTCATTTAAGGAAAACACACTACCTTTGGGTATGCCCGAACAGTTAGCAGACAAGACGGTTTTCTCCCTGGCGGAGGTGGCTCGCAGTATCCAAAAGACCATCGCCGAGCGCTATAAAAGTGTGTATTGGGTCAAGGCTGAGATGAACAAACTCAACCATTATACCCATTCGGGACATTGCTACCCGGAGCTTGTGGAGAAAAAAGACGGCAAGGTCGTTGCCGAAATGCGCTCGGTACTCTGGAAATCGGACTACCTCCGCATCAACCAACGCTTTCTTGATATCGCCAAGGAGCCCCTAAGCAACGGCATTACTATTTTGTTCCAAGCTACGATATCCTACGATCCGCTATATGGCATGAGCCTTCGCATTGTGGATATCGACCCAGCTTATGTACTGGGCGAGCTGGAGCGCGAAAAACAAGCGAGCATCAGCCGCCTCAAGCAGGAAGGGATTTTCGGTGCAAACAAGTTGCTGCCTTTCCCCTTATTACCCAAACGGATTGCTATCATCTCGGTGGAAACCAGCAAAGGGTACTCTGATTTTCTCAACATCATCGACGGCAATCCCTGGGGTTATCGCTTTGAGCACACACTTTTCGCAGCCTTGCTGCAGGGCGATCGGTCTGTAGGCTCCATCATCAACCAGCTGAAGCGGATCGGTGGTCGCCTCGATGAGTTTGACGTCGTGGCCATTGTCCGTGGAGGTGGAGGTGAGGTCGGGCTGTCCAGCTATAACCACTACGATCTGGCGGCATCTGTTGCACGTTTCCCCATTCCCGTATTGACAGGTATCGGCCACTCCACCAACGAGACGGTTAGTGAAATGGTTGCCTACACAAATGCGATTACGCCTAGCGAACTGGCTGATTTCCTTATCCAGCGCTTCCACCAGGTGGCGGTGCCCGTGCAGCAAGCCCGGGACACCCTCCTAAGAAAGAGTTTGGAAATACTGGCTCATCGTCGTCAAGGGCTTGATAACCTCAGCCAATATTTCAGGTCGGCGAGCCTAAGCGTGATCGAACGCCACGAACGCCTAGTAGCCAACACTGCGCAGGGACTGCACACGGCTGCAAACTCACACTTGATACACGAGCAATATGCCGTTGGCCGCGAAATACAGGTGTTGGAATCGGGTTGCGCCGCGTTGCTCAAAGGTAGGCAGCACGAATTATCGGCTATGGAGCATGTTATCCGTATTCTGGATCCGCAGCAGATGCTAAACCGGGGGTACAGCATGACCCTATACCAGGGCAAAGTAGTGCGGGATGCCGGCGAGCTAGCCCCCGGTGCGGAAGTTGAAACCCGACTAGCCGAAGGTGCATTTACGAGTATTGTGAACAAACTAAAACCCTAACATCATGGATGAAGGATACCAATATACCGAGGCTTTTGCCGAATTGCAGACGATTGTAGCGGAAATAGAACGAGGGGATATCTCCATCGATGAGCTGTCGCAGAAGGTCAAGCGTGCAGCCACGTTGATTGCGGTTTGTAAAGCCAAGCTGACTGCTACCGAGGCAGATGTCAGCGCAATCCTCGCAACCTTGAAACAAACGGAGCCGGAGGAGGAAGAACGCAGCGCTGATCCTGAAACCCAAGAAGAGTTGGGGGAGACCTCAGCTGAGGAAGAGTAATAGGCGTTTTTTGGAAGAGAGGTATTCCCGAGGTCTATATCATCGGGTTGAACGTGTTGATGTACGGGGTGTTGGGTGCCGTTACCAAGCCACTCACTAACTATTTAACCCCTCCTTAGTTCCTAAATTCCCACATCATTTTAGAGTCCATATAAATTTTTAAAAATTTTGTCGCTGTTTACCAGTCACTTATGATAAAGATTCGCTTTTATATAGTACTTGGCATTGCATAATACCATACAAAACATATATCTTTGCATTATGATAGTAGACAACACGCAGACGCAAATGAGGAAAGGGATACTGGAATATTGTATTCTATCCATCATCTCCAGGGGAGAGATATACGCCTCGGACATCATTGCGGAGCTCAAAAAAGCTCGGCTGTTGGTGGTAGAGGGGACATTATATCCGCTATTAACCCGGCTAAAGAACAACGAGCTCCTGAATTATAGCTGGAAGGAGTCGACGTCTGGTCCCCCACGCAAGTACTACACCATCACGCCGGCTGGCACTGAAGTGCTGCATAAACTGGACGTCACATGGGAGGAATTACTGTTTGCTGTGGAAACGTCCATGGCAGGCCGAAAAGATCTTACACCACAACAGGAACAACAATAAAAAGACAGGCAATGAATAAGACAATCATCATCAACATAAACGGAATCGTATTCCATATTGAGGAGGAAGCTTACGAAGCGCTACGCTCGTATATGGTTGACGTGAAGCGCCATTTTGGCAATACAGCAGACAGCCACGAGATTGTGGGTGATATCGAGAACCGTATCGCCGAGATGTTCAATGAGCGTATCGTATCAGGCACGAAGGAGGTCATCACGATGGGCGACGTGGATGAAGTTATCTCACAAATGGGCCGCGTCGATGACTTCGCCGACGAGACCTCGGACATGGAAGACGGCTACCACACGGGTGCTGACCAGGCCCCACACTCCGGGTGGCAGCAGCGCAAATTGATGCGCGACCCTGACGATCGCGTCTTTGGCGGTGTTTGTAGTGGCTTGGGTCATTATTTCGGGATGGAGGCCAAGTGGGTACGGCTTATTTTCATCTTGCTTTTCGTATTTGCCGGCACGGGCTTCCTGCTTTACGTCGTCCTGTGGATTGTGATGCCACTAGCCCTTACGCGAGCCGATCGCATGGCCATGCGTGGGGAGCCTGCGACACTCCATAATTTCAAACGAAGTTTTGAGGAGGAGATGGAGGGCCTCCGAACAAATTTTTCCGGCGCCGGGCGCAGCTTTAGAAACGGAGCGAGCTCGGCTGGAAATGCAATAGGCAAGTTTTTTGTTGTCCTAGCCAAAATCATTGGCGCCCTGTTCATCTTCGGGCTGTGCGCAGGCTTGATTGTGCTGATGGTCGCCGTCGTAGCAAGTTTTGGTCTCCTAGGTACCAACACGGACATGGAAATGTTTCCGATGAATGTCATTGACCCCGCTTACCGGTCGACACTTCTGGTCAGCTCTCTGGCAATCGCCATAATCCCTATGCTGGCCCTCGTAGCCCTAATTGTCCGGGTCCTGTTCAACAAGGTATTGATCGGTCGATATACGGGCTTTACCTTGTTGGCCCTTTGGCTGGTAGCCGCTGGCCTGACAACGGTATATGCGACACGAACCGCTCGGGATTTTCGCGAACAAAGCACGATAGTGGAGGAGATAAAACTGAGTCCTTCACCGGTTTTCCACTTGTACAAAAATGACGTAAACATCATCCGCTTGCAACGCGACAGCGCGGATAGGGCGTTAACCATCCAACAACGGGCGGCCAATCGGAATGTTGTTTTCCTTGGCGACCAAAACCGGGCTTACATCCGCTTTGCTCGGATCGACAGCCTCGAAACTCCTTATGTGAGTATGGCATATACCGCGCGGGGCGAGACCTACGAACTGGCTGCGCAACGGGCCGGGCAGATAGACTACACGCTGCGACAAGACAGTTCGTCACTCCTTTTTGATAGTCATTTTTCCTTCGGAGGCAACGAGCTAATGCGCGACCAAAGCCTGAGGATGGTGGTTCATATACCTGTCGGAACGACAGTCGTTATCGACGAAGCTTTGTATTGGCACATCCGTGACCTTCCTATCCGCCAATGTGGGGACAACCACGATTACCACCTCGGTGGACAACCAAATCGCACGGAATGGGTCATGACTAGCACGGGGCTGAGTTGTCGATATACACCAAGACCGGATGAGGACGACGAGGGTCAAATTCCTACCGCCGAACAAGTCCTCGAGCCAGTAGCTGGGGATACAGCTACGGTAACGGGAACAACGGAGATAACAACATAACAAGGAGCCCCTTACGTCGACGCACAAACGTAAGGGGCAACCTGGTATCTATAGCCGACTCTGGTTTCGCTTTCCTATCCTTCCTGTCTCAGATCAATTCTTTCACCGTCTCCCCATAGGCATCGGTCTTGGTTGCCGGCATCTGCAGGAGCTGGTGCCATTTGCGGAAAGCACCCACGAATACAAAAGCCATCATCAACATCCGTGAGTCCATACACGATGCGGACGCCTAGCGGACCTAAGATAAAAAATGGGGCTAGTACTGCCCCATTCCAGTTAATCTATTTGAATTTCCAACACTTGATTATTCTGCTCAAGTGTTTCCTTCAATTTGGCGTAATTGATATCCTGTACGGCTACGCCCGTATCGATGGCGTGGACGGCTGCCGTAGCGGCAGACTGGCCCAGTACCATAAAGACAGGTTCCATACGGATAGAGCCGAAAGCAATATGCGTGGAACTGACACAGACGGGTACAAGCAGGTTTTCACACTCCTCCTTCTTGGGCACAATGGAGCGGTAGCTAATGGGATAAGGCCGGAACCCATGTGCTTCCACATTACCCTCATTTTGCACATATCCATTCACGTCGACATACCGCTGGATATGGTGGGAGTCCATGCCATAAGCGCCCATGCCTACGGGGTCTTCAACAACATCAATACGCTCACAATTCTTCTGGGTCATCACGTAGTCGCTGTACATACGGCGGGCTTCGCGAATATAAAGCTGCTGCTGCCAACCGTCGGTTCCGTCTTCATATTCGTCCTTGCAAGTACCCCATTTTGATACGGCTTCCCTTACTTTCGCAGGAATACGGGGGTGGTACGCCAAGGTCCACATCAAGCCCTGCTGGTAATCGCGATGCGCCTGAACGATGCGTTCCCGCTCTTCATACGACGCTTCGGGGTAATCATAATTTTGCCCGATAAAGTCCGTTGAGAACCCTTTTTGGTTGTTCGTGTCCGTTTTGCGGTTTGGCATCGGGGAGTTAATCCACGGCACAAGTTTATCACCGTAGGAATACATTTCTTCGATTGGCCCCGGGGCGGCTTCGTAGTTGCGGAACAGGAGCTCGTAATTCAACTCGTCGTAATTCGCGGGTTTTTTGAACGGTATACGGTTATCCGGATGATCCGTTAGCGTCATCCTGAAACAGTAGGCCTGTATTTTGTTATCCCCATCCCCATCTACTCCGGGGGGCTCTTCCGATATATAAGGCAGTAAGCCGCTGCTCGGGTCTCCCTTGACGACATACGGGTCAACACGATCGATAAAGTTGTGGTTAAACGCATTCCGCGAAAGTGTCCATTTCAGTGTACGGCTTATTTTATTGGCCTGTACGCCGTTTAACGTTTCACCATATTCACTGTTTGACTCCCGCCCGACACGGTAGCTTACATCGGATGCGGCCATTAAGTCCCCTTCATAGGTGGCGTCGATAAACATTTTACCGGTAAACGACAGTCCGCTTTCCATCGCTATCGATTGGATTTTACCCCCCCTTTTGGCCACCCCATCTTCCCGGTTCAACCGCTCGCCATATACAACCGTTACCTTTTCATCCGCTAACATCCGGTGATAGACTTGCAGTGCGGCTGATGGCTCGAAGGTCCACATCGCATCCTCACCCGCTTCCGTTCGGGTTTGGCCATCATCGATATACGTATTGCGTTGTTGCCATTTCCAATTGCTCGGGTCATCGTAGTGGATCCTGACGTTTTGGTAAAACTCGCGTGCAATGCCGCCTATCACATGTTTGTTTCCGATATCCGTCTGGCCGAGCCCTCCGGTAGTCAATCCGCCCAAACGGGAGGTCGGCTCAATGAGGACCACTGACTTCCCCATCCTGGAAGCCTGAATCGCTGATGCAATTCCGGCCGAAGTGCCACCATAGACAACAAGGTCGTACTCCTTTCCTTGGTTCGCTTGGGTGGTGAAACCGAAGGATAAGAATACCATACAAAAAGCGAAGGACTGAATGATTCTTTTTATGCGCATAATAATTTGTTTTATTCCCAATTCGGGTTTTGTGTTAAGTTTGGATTCGTTCTTCTTTCAATATAGGGTATGGGCCACAGGTAGTCTTTTGCCGGATTAAAGGTGCGTACATCGACTGTTCGCATGGACGTATTCGGATCGTTGCTTGCTGACGCAATCGGAATGCCTGCCGCTTCATAATCGGGCGAGCCCCATTTGTCAATTACCGGTGCTTTCGTGGGGTAGGACTTCTGCAACCGACCCAGTAAAAAGCCATTCATTACATCTTCAGTATTACCCATACGGATAGGAAGCACTACTTAAATTTGATCCACGGCGCATTTTCCGTAACCCACTCCATCACTTGAATGGGAACATCCGTGCATAGGTAATCACTGCCTAGGGATACGCCCAACAGGAAATCCTCTACCGTCCGCCCTGGCCATAGGCTTACGATAAACCCTTGCTTTTTTGCTTCCTGCACCATCGCTCGTGTGGTTCCACCCAAATTTACCCCGATACGATTAACACCGATTTCCTTCGCTTCGTCGAGGAGCTCCTGGCTAAGCCCCTGCGATTTAATAAACAGTAGCTCAACGGATGGATATTTGTTTTTCAAATAACGGAGAGGGCGCTTGTCAAAGGATGTCAAAACGTAATCAGAAGTCGGTGGCATTGCCGCATATGCCTTTTCGTACAGTTGATCACAATATGCTTCTAGCGTCTTTTCATCATACAGCGGCTGGTTAGTTTTCATCTCAAACTCAATATACACCCATGGTTTGTCTCGAAAGAAGTCCAGCATATCATCCAACGTAGGTATAGGGTTCCCTTTTTTGGTGCGCAACTGCTGAACCTCCTCCAAGGTCATCTCCTCAATCACACCTTCTATGCCTACGATACGCTTTAGATTAGCGTCGTGAAAGAGAACAAGGTGTCCGTCTTTTGTCATTCGAATATCGATTTCATACCCCCGTATCCCTTTATCATAGGTAATCTGGAATGCTTCGATCGTATTCTCATCATATTCATATGCGCCACCCCGGTGGGCAAACATCTTAACTTCGGCTTGTTGCGCATACGCTATCAGCCCAAACTGAAAAAAACACACAACGAAGGCCAATACCCTTACATTAACTTTCATCACCAACTTAACTACATGTTTCATTTTGATAATTTTATTTTTTTACTCAACGTGCTATTTAGCGTCTAAAGTCTCCCGGCACTAATCCATGAAACCAGATCGTGACTTCTAACCCGACCGTCCTAACATGATAGCCTATTTGGGATAAATCGACTAGGAGGGTGGTGAGAACACATACTTTCATATGGAGAGGTAAGGTCATGCGTTTCAAAGTTAAAAACTTTTGGATGCTTCGCTAGCCCTTCAGGGAAATAAGCAATGCGGAAAAGAAGATTAAATATCTAGGCTGTATCAAACGCACCATTTAGGGCGTAACGATGTGAAGGCAACGGGGCCTTCAGTTTGGGTTTAGCTCAACCCTTGGCGCTATCTGACTTCTCGTTTCCCACGTTTCTCCAGGAACCTTATCAACTCTTGCGGATGGTCCGTCAGGATAAACTTCGCTTCTTTACCGAGTAGCCCCCCCAAGAATTATCGAGATCGCCCTCTATTGCCCGCGTATCATCATGCCCACCACACCATAATGGCGAAGTCGTCGTATACCAAAGTTTAATTCCCGGCTTTGTTAGTGTGCTAACGTCTGCTAATATCGGGTGATTGTCGTCGGGGAATGACAGTTCAAATATATTAGTCTGAAAACGTGTCGTAAAATCAGCAGCATACCCTTCCACATCCGTTCTATTCCCCAGACCTACCACCACCATGTGATTTGTGTTCATCAGGAGGTCGGATGAAAGGCTGAATTTTTCCGCATCCCCATAGGTTTTCACAATCGCAATTTCTCCGGTGTTCGTCTTCGACAGTACCTCAGCAATTTCGGGGTAGTACCTATCGGCTTTATCGATATTGACTAATATCCTGCCTTTACAGAACAACACTACATCCGTTAGGGTTGGGATGTGCGCATCGGTCACTGCGCCCGAAGGATCCGTTAAGCGAAGCGTGCTCACTTCATCCCAAGTATAGTCACCGATCTTACCTGTCCCGGTGGTGGTCCGATCGAGTGATTCGTCATGCAAATTGACCAACACATCGTCTTTTGTTCTCTGTACATCGACTTCCACCATATCCGCGCCCATTTCAATAGCGCGTTGGATACCCAATATGGAGTTCTCGGGTATCGACGGACCCCAAGCTCCCCGATGCGCCACAACCGTATCCGCCCTACCAAGTACATATTGGGTCAGGCGTTATTAGCCCTTAGCTTTGCTTGATGAGCAACGAAGAAAAAAGACTGCGGATGTTTGCGATGGTCGCAGACTGGCATCGTAGTGGCAAGAGCAAGAAACGCTACTGCGAGGAGAACGGGATCAAGGAAGCCACTTTTTATTATTGGTTTACGCGGAGCAAAGAAAACGATGCGTCCATCGGGGGCTTTATAGCGATCGATAAGTCTTTTAAAAAAAGCGAAGTTGAGGTTATCTATCCCAATGGTGTCCGGATCAAGGCGGATACCGACCTTGGCCTTCTGTCCCAGTTGATCCGCCTTTACTGACATGTTCTCACTAGGATCTTCGCACCGCTTTTATTTATATGATGGCCACTGCGACATGCGGAAATCATTTGACGGTCTTTGCGGCCTGGTCATTTCGGCGATGCAACGCCAGCCGACCA
>CAZXSL010000080.1:0-3175 GCA_964643235.1 uncultured Sphingobacteriaceae bacterium
AGGAAGATGTTTTCTGAATTCCTTTGAAATTAGCATAAGAAAGCCCTAAATCCTTAAAAAAAGTCGTTTTATTTATCCCTTTGCTTTCCGCAATAAGAAGCACTCGCTCTTTGACGTTAGACATTATTATATCTTATTTTTTGATATTGATAAAAATATATCCTACATTTGGATAGTAATCATTACCAATCCCTCTGCTAAGAGGCCCTAATTCACTTAAATGATGATGAAAAGTACGCAAAAGAAAATGAAAAGGAAACAATTCATGTATTTATCTAAGGATATAAGTCAAAATTCAGAACTAAATTACGTACTAGCTTATCAAGACGAATTGCAGTATCCGATAAGCACGGACTGATATATGGGCTACCATCGATTACAAACTCGAGACCTAATTTATAAACTATAAGCATGACAATTATGGACACTTTAACTCAAAATGATGTCGAACTGGATCTCATCATCGACCGGATAACCGCGAACCTGACTATCGAGCAAATTTTCCTGTATCCCTTTTCGGAGCAGAAACAATCCACTAAACAGCTATATGTTCTATTGCGACAAAGCGTAGGCCAAAACATTATTGCCGCACGTGCACTTTGCGACATTACACTAACCGGTAGGACAGATTACAATTGTTATGTCGCATTTCCGGAAGATATTAACAGAAAAATCAAACAGGGTAATATACGGGCTACGCTGATCTGCCAACCAATCAACTGTGTGTACGAACATCCGGCCATTCACCAGCGGATTGAGACGCCCGAACCCGACTACGACTTGTGGACTAAAGAGGCCGAGAATTTCTTTAACAAGGAAATCTCAAGAATTATGGCTTTTGAAGATGGATATGTGCTATACCTCGATAAAAAGAACTACTCACAAGCCAGCTTTATGCTGCACCAGATGGTGGAGCTGGGCTTTCGAGCAGCTGAGAACCTCGTTATGGGCAAGGATAAACTTACCCATGTATTGCGCAACCACCAGGAATACATTGCCCCATTTTGCCCCGAACTGGGAGATTTATTCCAAAAACCACACGAACTCCGGATCCTTGAAAAGCTAGATGAATCCTACAAAGCTGCTCGCTATGAGCATGATTTCAGGTTATCTCCGGACGACCTCTTTATCGCTTTTACGAAAGCTAAGGAACTGGTTAGCCGCCTAACGGCTTTGCACAAAGCACTCCTGCACGAAATCCAACGCCAACAAGACCTGCTGGACGTGTTTCCAAAAAAAGAGCAGACAGAAAACCCAGTCAACAACGCGATGGCTATCCCCAAAACGGAGGAAGTAGCGGAACCTATCGTAAAAACCGACGACAGAAACCTGATCCTCGGCGCGCTGCGATCCAAGGCTTCTCCTACCCTGGTCTCGTGCTTTGCCTATGAACGCCAGGAAATGCAGAGTTCCAACCTGATTTCGCCCAGCCAAGTTCATTCCGAAATAAAAACCTACTACCTATTTGTTGCGTACAACGAACTAAAAATCGATGTCAACAATCTCCTTTTCGCCATAAAACAACAACTCCCGGCATCTATTGAATTGATACTCGTGACTGAAAACAACGCTTTAGTCGCTAAGCAGTATCGCAAAGGACACCCTTTCTTTGTCCACCTATTGACCCAATCCGAGATATGGTATCGGACTGACGATATCGTAAGCTTAATGCAGGAACCTGCACCTGCATATCCAACTAACTCGGCCTACCGATTGAAACAATGGGAATCACGCCATCGCAATGCATTAAACCTGTATCGCGCCCACGAAGAGGATTGGTACGTGGGTGGTGAGGAAGTTGTCCTTTTTACGCTTTCGCAAGCCTTGGAACAGGCCTGCCTCGGAACAATTGCCTGCCTATACGGCTACCGCCCAAACCAAGTCGGTATCAATCACCTGCTCAACTTATGCAAGGTCGTGGTGCCGGAAGCGTGGCAGGCGCTAAGCTTGGAAAGCGCCGAACAACGCCGTTTGTTTAGAATGCTCGTTGAGGCTCAACAAGAATTCCGATACAATGCAAACTACAGAGCGAACGGAGTATACATCCTACAGCTACAGGAAAAGGTCAAATCATTTATCGACCGCTGCGACGAAGCGGTTCGAAGTCACTTTGAATCATCGGATTTGACAGACATGGAAATAAGCGCATAGCCCGAAATTAACCTGTGGTTAATTTTGATTTCAGAAGCATTTTGAAGCATTAGCCCAGAAAAGACTACAATGGCTTAAAAGCGCTATAAACACCCTTATTTACAAAGTCACTTTTTCAGTTTTTGAATTTCGGCCCAATCTTCTTGAAATTTCACCGTGATCAATTGATCAACTCAACGAATCGAATTGCCCAACTGGCCGAAGCCAAATAAAAAATGGATACGATCATTTTGTAAAACCGGGTCAGCCGATAGTTTAATAACTACAACAAGCACTGACATTCCTTAAAAGAAATAAAAATTTCGTCGATGAAAGAGAAAAACCAAGCAACATTCCAGGGTGACATTGAGCACGGAAAGCGGCGTAGAAACGCTCCTAGCGGCCCCTATACCGTGAGCCGTCCAAGATGGATTGCCCATTTCCGTTAGCCATGAGTTCAGGCAGTGTTACATCCTGATTGCGTTCCATGTACTGACGTACAATATTCCACCCTAGAAACACGCCCAGCTTCGGTGCCGACTCGTTCTGGTCGCCGAGTTCAGGAGTAAAGGGAGCCTCGCCCAAATGCTTCTGGGTACGGTGGAAGTCATACTCGTATAAGAGTTCTTCAGAAACGAACCAGGCCCAGATGTCCTGCTCGTAAGCTCTTGCCCATTCCATTTGTTCCGTCGTGTAACCTATTTTCAACGTATCGGGTATATCGGGCAACACATGATCCATTAAATAAAGAATTTTGCCGTGATAGACCATTTGGTCCAACAAATGCGATTCGACATCCTCATACGGAAATAATTCTTCGCGCACATAAGCCTCAACCACCCGAGGAACAATATTCTCGGGAGTAAAACGCCTAGAAATATAAAATGGAATACTGGTACGGAGGGCTGGGTAGAACTCCGAATCGGCACCAAGGAACATATCTAAACCAATGCCCATATAATCCGCGCCGATCGGGGTTTGCACCGAAAAACCGGAGAAAAAAGAAATAAAACGTGGGATATCCGCGGCTGGAAAATAATACAGG
>CAZXSL010000080.1:3185-9503 GCA_964643235.1 uncultured Sphingobacteriaceae bacterium
AACGCGATCTCCCCGACATCATCAGAACCCTCCAAACGTGGGATATCCGCGGCTGGAAAATAATACAGGATGCGTTTAAATGCATCGGTAAGGCCACGCTCTTGCTCTTGTAGGGATGGGAAAGTGTTCTGCACGCTCGTACTCAACGCCTTGTAATCCGCTTTTTGGATTACTTCACGCATAATTATCTCCACTACCACACTATCGTCAGGGTGCCCCGCCTCGAGCATATACTGCATGTAATCATAGTAGAACGCACCATATTCTTCCTTCCACTGCGCATTCATTTGGGTCAGGTTAGCAGGGGACAAGCTATCCAAACCCTGATCAAACCGCTCGATACGGATGTCCAAATCAATCTGACTGAGATCAACGCGCTCATTTCGTTGGCACCCCACTAACACGATAATGGAAAAAAAGAGATAAATTTGACAACGACGAATCTTGAGCATCATTTTTGTACACTTGGAAGCAACGAAATTAAGGAATCGGCGGGTATTTCAAAATGATTGCCCCATCTAATTTGTTTTTAAAGTAATTCGCATACATGAACAACACGACACAAAAGCTTATCCCGGTTTTAGTTTTTTTATTGTTATCAGTAGCCCACGTGGGCCGCGCACAGGATTACTACGAATCGACCTATCAATACAAACGCGTATCGCTAGGTATTACGTTTTCCCCGACAGCCAGCTGGTTGCGTTATGGCGACAACGAGGCCTTTGAAAGCAAGTACAAATTCGGGTTTGGCTACGGACTATTGGCCGATTTCGGCATCTCCGAAAACTACTATTTTTCCACAGGTCTCGTCATCAATCAACTCAATGCCCAAGCCACGGACCGCCAAACCAACACGCCTGACATATTAACACGCGACTACCGCATCCAGTATGCGGAAATCCCCGTGGCATTGAAATTGAAAAGTACACAACGCTATTTTCGCAGCTATTACGGGCAGTTTGGCTTTACGACCGGCTTCAAGCTAAACGCCAAGGAGGCAATAGACGGCGGTAACCGCACGAGTATTGGCGACGAAGCCAATTTCCTACGACTTGCCCTCCTAATAGGCGGAGGCGTGGAATGGCAACTGGATCATAACATGGTTATGATGACCGGGCTGTCGTTTAACAACGGTTTTACCCAATCCCTCAAAACCGGCGAGCCCCGCAATTCATACGTAGCGTTTAATTTCGGCATCTTTTTCTAAAAAACACAGCTAACAGACATGGTCATTGCCCTGAGCCAACTGAATTACCGCATCGGCGATTTTAAGGAAAACACAGAAAAAATTTTGGCCACAATCCAGTCGGCCAAGGACAAAGGTGCTGATTTGGTCGTATTTGCAGAACTTGCTATCGGGGGATATCCCGCTAAAGACTTGCTCCGCTCATCCAAGTTTATCGATCAGTGTGCCGAGTCGATCAAGGATATAGCGAAACATTGTGTGGATATTGCTTGTATTATCGGCGCACCAGTACGCAACACGACGGGGCAGGGCAAGGCTTTATTCAACGCCGGATTGCTGCTCGCCGATGGGCAAGTTAAGCAGACAACGCATAAAGGTCTGTTGCCGAACTACGACGTTTTTGACGAATACCGCTACTTTGAGCCGGCAGGATCCTTTGCTTGCTTGGAATTGGGCGGCAAACGAATAGCCCTGACCATCTGCGAAGATCTGTGGGATACGCCCGATACCAGGCTGTACCAACAAGATCCCCTCGGCCAATTGCTCCCTCACGAACCGGATATTATCATCAACATCGCGGCATCACCTTTTGATGCACAACACTTCAAGCGCCGTATCGACATACTCCGATCGCAGGTCGAGCGTAGTGGCATACCGCTGATGTACCTCAACCAGGTCGGCGCACATACGGATATCATTTTTGATGGGCGTTCCCTAGTTTTTGGGGCTGATGGCAAGCTGACCGATGTACTACACGGATTTTCGGAGGATTTGCGATTGTACACCTTGGTCGATGGCACGATCACGCCCATGCAGGAGACCACACCAGATTTCATGCAACCGGAAATTAGCCTAATACACCAGGCATTGGTATTGGGCATCCGGGACTATTTCCGTAAGTCTGGGTTTACAAAAGCCGTCTTGGGCTTGTCTGGCGGCTTAGATTCAGCAATAGTAGCCGCACTGGCCGTAGAGGCCCTCGGTGCGGACAATGTACTGGCGGTGCTGATGCCCTCGGTCTATTCCAGCGACCACTCCATAACCGACGCCCTGGAATTGGTAGAGCATACGGGCTGCCGGCACCAAGTCATCCCCATCAAGGATATAGCCTCGGCTTTCGATCTGACGCTGGCAGAAACTTTTACCGGACGTCACCCCGACCTGACCGAAGAAAATATACAAGCCCGAATCCGTGGCACACTCTTGATGGCCATCTCCAATAAATTAGGATACGTTTTACTCAACACCTCAAATAAGAGTGAAGCTGCGGTCGGATATGGAACGTTATATGGCGACATGGCCGGCGCCATTAGCGTCATCGGCGACGTGTATAAATCCCAGGCATACGAGCTTGCCCGCCATATTAACCGCGACCGGATTATCATACCCATCAATACCATCGAGAAACCACCTTCCGCAGAGTTGCGCCCTGATCAAAAGGATAGCGACTCCCTACCTGACTACGACTTACTGGATGCCATTCTATATCAACACATCGAATTGGAAAAAAGTGCAGGGCAGATCATCGGAATAGGGTTTGATGCTGACTTAGTACATCGGGTTTTAGCGATGGTAGCACGAGCGGAGTTTAAACGGCAGCAAGCCGCACCCACACTACGCGTGAGCTCAAAAGCATTCGGCCCTGGCCGGGTGATGCCCGTGGTAGGGCTCCACTAAATTAAAGCTCGACGGGGCTATCTACCCAATCCCGCGTGTTCTTGGTAAAGCGGAGCTAAGGTCTCCCTTACTTTTTTGAAGAATGCATAGCGCTGGTCGTGTATATGCACAGTATTCTCATCGGGTTCGATACGCACGGGTGTGCGGATGATTTGCTGGCTTAGCGTAGCAATATCTGAATAATGCCTATCTGCCACGAAAGCCAGCATGGCACTACCCACCAAGGCCATGTGCCCACCAGCGGGGATGTGAATGGGGAGTCCTAAAATATTGGCAAAAATCTGCGGCCACGGCACAATCCGGGTTCCACCCCCACCCATGCGAATCTCGTTAACGGGCAATTGGTTTTCCCGTAGCGCATCGAGCAGGTATCTCATGGAATAGGCAACACCCTCCATCACGGATCTCGCCATATCGGTTTTGCCGTGATACTGGCGCAGCCCAAAAAAAACACCCGAAGCAAAAGGTCCGGTCTTGGAATCGCGCTCGCTGCTCAGGTACGGCAGGCAGATTAAGGGCGGTTCAGAGCCGATGTGCAACATTGCCTCATCCTGCACATCCACGTCAAACAGCTTATCTCGCAACCAGTTCAACGGCAAGGCCGCGTTATTCAAAGCCCCGCCATTGAGGAACGTATCGTTGTTGATGGCGTATGGCTGGATACGCTTATTATCACTTTTATCAAAAGCGGGCACCGTACCTGGCACACGCAACATGGCCGACGTACCAACATTGATAATACCCACACCGGGCTGCAAGCCCCCCAAACCGATGGCTAAAGCCCCGCCATCATATACACCCAACAAAACTTTCACCCCACGTTTCAAGCCCAGTTCGACACGGATATCTTCTTGTAGATCTGCGAAATAAGTGGTACCATCTTCGATACGGGGGAATTGTCGTACCGACAGCCCCAGGCGTACCAGCAAGAGCTCATCCCATCCCTTGTTAACAATATTATAATGTTGGCTGGCAGCGGCCGTACTCATGTCTGTCACGAACTCGCCTGTCAACCATTCAAATAAGAAAGCCTTGCTGTCTGCAACATAACCGATTCGATCGAATACTTCGGGCTCTTCTTTTGAGAAATAATATAGACGTGCTAACGCATATGGGCTCATTAACGGACAACCCGTCCGTTGGTAAATATCGATATCGTCAAATGCCCTTAAGAACGAATCGAACGTGCGTTGCGATCGGATATCTGCGAGTAGCGTCATACCCGTCACTGGTTTTTTTTGCGCATCGAGCATCATCATACCGAATTGGTAGGTCGAACCGATGATGTACGACAAGTCATCGGCCCCACCCTCGGCAAGCATCTTTTTGGAAAGTCGGAGGATAAGCTTTTTCAACTCATCGGGGTCGTGTTCCGCTCCCCCGTTCCCGTTATTGACCACAGGTACGGGCGCGGACTCCACGCGGAGTATCTGCCCCCCTTCGTCGACCAGCCCGACTTTAAGATTGGTGGTGCCTAAATCAATGGCGAGTGCTATTGCCATTTACGATGCTGTTTTTGTAAAACTTCCGGATTGGCGATTTCGCCCGGTATCCCACTTTTTTGGAACACGGCGACGGTATCGTCCACGCAAGTCTGCCCCATGCCATGCAGGGACTCCCAACTATATCCACCCAAATGCGGGGTAATCAAGGCGTTTTCCAATTTGGCCAAGCGGTGGCTCCCGTCTATCGGCTCTCCCTCAACCACGTCTGTCGCATAAGCCCCAAGCGGTCCGTTCTGTAATGCGGCGTATAGTGCATCTTCGTCAACAAGCTCGCCCCGGCAGGTATTCACGAGCACCGCACCGGGTTGCATACTGGCAAACTGCTCCGCACCGAGCATGCGCTTCGTTTCATCAGTGAGCGGACAGTGGAAAAGGATAGCATTCGACGTGCGTATCAACTCGTCTAGGGGAATCTCCTCGGCTCCGAATTGACCAAACCGATCTTTGGCGATGTATGGATCAGAAGCCACGACACGGGCTCCAAAACCTTTGGAGAGGATTTCAGCACTGCGGGATCCAATGTTCCCAAGGCCGATAATACCGATCGTTTTGCCCTTGATTTCCATCCCTATCATCCCCGAACGGGCACTCCATGCGCTATCGCGCACCGCACGAGCTCCCTGCACCACCTGCCGGCTCGCCGCCATCATTAATGCAACGGCGTATTCCGCAACCGCTTCCCGCTCGACGACACCCTTAACACGTGAAACCATAATACCTAAATCGGTCGCCGCCTCTAAATCCACGTTGTCGCAACCAATACCGTGGCGAACCAAAAGCACAAGATTGGGACATTGTTCGAGGGTTTTTCGAGGGATTTTCGGTGTCACACTGGCGATGATACCGTCGGTATCTTTCAGTTCTGCCGCTAAGGCATCCCCGTCGATATCTGCCGGAACCGTGATATGGCGGATATCCGCAAAAGCCTGTAATGTTTCAAGATGTTCGGAAAAGTGCTTACCAAAGGTGCTTGAATTCAAGATGGAAATAATTGGACGACGCATTGTGTTTTATGGATTTTTATATTTTTGCAACCCGAAATTAGGGATAAATAGCGAGAATATAGCAGCACAAGCCATTAAATCATCGAAAACGTTATCGATAAACGAGAGCAATACCGTCGTTCCCATCCTGGTTCTTGTAACACTTACCTAATATGGGCGTTTAAAAAGTAAAACAACCCGTTGTGCATTATGAGCAATATTTACTGTTTATGTCATGTTGAGCGGAGTCGAAACATCTCTACATATACTTTATAGACCCTTCGACTTCGCTCAGGGTGACAGCTACGAACTATAATGCACAATGGGTTAAAACAGCAAATAAAAAAACACATGAAAATGAATCGATTTATCCCATTTCTAGCCCTATTGTTTTTCCCAACCGCCTATGTGGCAGCACAAGCACCGTCATCAGACGCTTTGTTATGGGAAGTAACGGGAAACAAGCTCGAGACCCCTTCTTATCTATTCGGGACATTCCATATCCTGTGCGCATCGGATTTTTCGGTGGATGGCATATTACAGGAAAAGCTTTCGCAAGCGGAGCAACTGTACCTTGAGCTTGATTTTTCGGATCCTCAGCTCCAAGGGCAGATGATGCAACACGCCGCCATGAGGAATGACACGACCCTGTCCCAATTTTTCACGGACGACGAGTTCGCCCATTTGGCCGAAACGTTCCAAGCCCTAACGGGCAATCCGCTCACCTTCCTTCAACGCTTGAAACCCGCCTTACTGGTTTCCATGGTTATTGTCCCGATGTTGGACTGTGAGCTGACGGGGGTGGAGGTGGCCCTGATGAGCGCGATTGATATGGACCAGACTCAAGTCAAGGGCTTGGAGACCGTTGCCCGGCAGATGGCCGTTTTCGATGACATACCCTATAGTGTGCAAGCCAAGCAACTACAGGAAAGCCTATTAAAGCAAGACAGCATCAAGCAAGCGATGG
>CAZXSL010000080.1:9513-13563 GCA_964643235.1 uncultured Sphingobacteriaceae bacterium
TTATACAAATCCGAAGACATTGTCGGCATGTTGGAACTAACGGAGTCTGACCCATCTATGGCCGACTTCTCTAAGGTGCTGTTGGAGGACCGCAACACGCAATGGATCCCGATCATGGAGGAGGCCATGCACGAAAAAGCAACCTTCTTTGCCGTTGGCGCTGCGCATTTAGCCGGCGAAATGGGGGTTATCCATTTGCTAAGGCAGGCCGGTTATCAGGTAGAGCCGGTACGAAGGTAAGGAGATGCGTCACGAATTAAGCGGGGTTTTACTTTTTCTCTAATAAAAAGTAAAACCCTGTTCAATCAGTGAAGGAAATAGGCATACCATCATATATGGTGTGGATGAAGTTAAAACACAGCTTATTTCTATTCTTAAGCTGAGGGCATCCCCACCTGAAAGCGGCAACACTCGGCTGCGAGAAGCCTAACTATTCGTACTACGTGCCGTTCGACTGCCCCAACCTCATGTCCACCACCTGATTGCAAACGCTTTTTCAGACCAAGACACCCGAAGGTTATCCGGCCCAAACTTCCAAAAGAACGACCTACTTCCAAGCGGCACACCATCGTTACGAATAATTTCGGTCGGAAACTACCAATATTCGACCGAATTGATTAGATTTGCCTTCCGAAAAAGTATAATTGAGAGATTAAAAATGAGCGCAACACCCATAACGAAAGAGACCTATTTAGAGTGGTACAAATCCATGCTACTCATGCGTAAGTTTGAGGAGAAGGCCGGACAATTGTACGGGCAACAGAAAATCCGTGGATTTTGCCATTTGTACATTGGTCAGGAAGCTGTCGTAGCCGGTGCTATGTCCGTGCTACGTCCAGAAGACTCGATGATTACCGCATATCGCGACCACGCCCATGCCATTGCCAAAGGGATGAGCCCGAATGAGGCTATGGCCGAGATGTACGGCAAAGTTACAGGTTGCTCGAAAGGAAAAGGCGGTTCGATGCACTTTTTCAGCAAAGAGCACAAATTTATGGGTGGACACGGTATCGTGGGCGGACAAATCCCGCTAGGTGCCGGCATCGCGTTCGCCGAAAAATATAACGGAACGGACAATGTCAATGTTTGTTACATGGGCGACGGCGCGGTGCGCCAGGGCGCATTCAACGAAGCATTGAACATGGCTATGCTCTGGAAATTACCGGTTATTTTCGTTTGTGAAAACAACGGCTATGCCATGGGTACATCTGTAGCCCGTACCACGAACATGACCGAAATCTACAAAATGGGCTTAGGCTTTGACATGCCAAGCGCACCGGTTGACGGGATGGATGTCGTAGCCGTACACAACGCCATGGACGAGGCTGTTCAGCGCGCCAGGGCTGGCGAAGGTCCGACATTCCTGGAAATGCGTACCTATCGCTACAAAGGACACTCCATGTCTGACCCGGCAAAATACCGGACCAAGGAAGAACTGGAAGAGTACAAAGGCCGTGACCCGCTGATTACTACCAAGGCTGCAATTATCGAAAATAAATATGCAGACGACAAGTGGTTTGAGGAAGTGGAAGCCGAGGTAAAACGGAAAGTTGAAGAATCGGTCAAGTTTGCCGAGGAATCCCCCTACCCGGAAGCACACGAATTATATGAAGATGTCTATGTACAAGAGGACTACCCTTTTGTCATGGATTAGTGCACTAGTAAGACTTGATATTTTAACGAAAGACGAGCTAACGAAACAATAATGGCTGAAGTAGTAAGAATGCCCAAGATGAGCGATACCATGACTGAAGGGGTAATCGCGAAATGGCACAAGAAAGTAGGTGACAAAGTAAGTTCCGGAGACCTGATTGCCGAGGTGGAAACCGACAAGGCAACAATGGATTTCGAATCCTATCAAGAAGGAACACTACTTTATATAGGTCCCGGCGAAGGTGAAGCCGTTCCCATCGATGCCGTTATTGCGGTATTGGGCGAGGAGGGCGAAGACTACCAAAGTCTGTTGGATGCCGAGGAGTCTGGCAGTACCGATGCAACCGACGAAGCCATAGAAGCAGAGACGGAAACTGAAGAAGAGGATACCGGCGAAGAGGTAACTGCCGAATCGCTAGGAGCAACGGTCATTACTATGCCTCTGCTTAGCGATACGATGACCGAAGGTGTCATCGCAGAATGGCACTTCAAAGTTGGCGATAAAATCAAAAGTGATGATGCGATTGCCGACGTCGAAACCGACAAGGCAACAATGGAAGTCACCGCCTACGCTGATGGGACATTGCTCCATATCGGCGTGGAAAAAGGGCAGGCGGCCAAAGTCAACGATATCATTGCTATCGTGGGTGAGGAGGGTACAGACGTAACTCCCCTACTGAACCAAAGCAAGAAAGCTGCTAAGAAAACCGAAGACAAGGCATCGGCACCGACAGCTGAGAAGCCCAAGGCAGAATCCAAGCCGGACACAACGGTAGCCTCGACATCGGACGATTCCCGCATCAAGGCTTCGCCTTTGGCTCGCCGTATTGCCAAGGAAAAAGGAATTAACCTCAGCGAAGTAAAAGGCTCCGCTGATGGTGGACGGATCGTGAAAAAAGACGTCGAATCGTTTAAGCCTGCCGCAGCACCTGTAGCAACCGAATCATCCAAAGATGCGGCAGCTGCAACGGTAACCATACCCCAATACATCGGCGAGGAACGCTACACCGAAAAACCGGTGTCACAAATGCGCAAAACAATAGCAAGGCGCCTTTCCGAGAGCTTGTTTACAGCTCCCCACTTCTACTTGACTATCAAAGTAGATATGGATAGTGCTATTGCGGCACGCGCTAAAATAAATGAGGTAGCGCCCGTCAAAGTGTCCTACAATGACTTAGTTATCAAAGCCGTTGCCGTAGCACTGAAGCAACACCCAGCGGTAAACTCTTCATGGCAGGGTGATAAAATCCGTTACAACGAGCATGTCAATGTAGGTGTAGCGGTTGCTGTAGAGGATGGACTATTGGTTCCCGTGGTGCGTTTTGCAGATGGCAAAAGCCTGTCGCACATCTCGGCCGAGGTTAAAGAGTTCGCACAGCGTGCCAAAAACAAAAAACTACAACCTGCCGATTGGGAAGGATCAACCTTCACGGTGTCTAACTTGGGCATGTTCGGTATCGACCAGTTTACTGCGATCATCAATTCGCCTGACTCCTGTATCCTTGCCGTAGGTGGCATACAGCAGGTGCCTGTCGTCAAAAATGGTGCAGTAGTACCTGGAAACATCATGAAACTGACCTTAAGCTGTGACCACCGTTCGGTGGACGGTGCTACGGGTGCAGCTTTCTTACAAACACTCAAAAACTTACTTGAGGAACCTGTCAGATTATTGGCATAAGTTTTTCGGGGCAGTCATTAGCCCTGACTCAAATAAAGACAAAGCCCGGTTCTATACAATGGAATCGGGCTTTTTGTTCATGTATTGAAGAAACTTATCCCGGGAAACTGATCTTACCCATACACACCGGAGGGGAATAGAGTAATCCCTTTATGTTTTCTGCGTCTCCAGCTACCGTTTCATTAGCCAATACCGCAAATAGCACAGCTTCCTTGGCATCCGGAGACACGCCCAACGATTCGAATGGCAACACCTCCACTCCTGCACAGCGCTCAGCGATTCCCTGCATGAGCGCCCGATTGTGTACTCCCCCACCACTGACGTATAAGCCGACATGACCAGTACCCAAGCGCTGTACCGCCCGTGCGATTCCCTCCGCTGTAAACGCATTGAGGGTAGCCAACACATCTACACCTTCCAGGCTCTGGGTACCCGTGCGCTCTTGTGCTTGCTCCAAATAGTCCAAATTAAAAAGCTCTGGCCCGGTCGTCTTCGGGAAGGGCAGGCCGAAAAAAGGATGATCCAACAAGGACGCTAACAAAACCTCATGAACCCGCCCTTGCAGTGCCATTGCTCCCCCTTTGTCCATTTCCTGACCATAATCCCGTTGCATCACTTGGTTCATCAACGTATTTCCCGGCCCTACATCCGTAGCGAAGGCTCCTTGGCCTTTTGCAGGCAAGAAAGTAAAGTTGGAAATACCTCCAATATTTAACAAC
>CAZXSL010000081.1:0-12332 GCA_964643235.1 uncultured Sphingobacteriaceae bacterium
GCCGCCTACATACACCGTGATGATCGTGCTCAGTCCGATCAGGAGCAGGATGAGTGGAAAGAAAAATGCCTCAGCTTTCACCAAGGAAAGGTTATGCGTTTTATATTGGTCGCTCTCGTACTCGAAGTTAGTCATTTTATCCTGCTCCCGACTATAGGTCTTGATAACCCGAATACCTGAAAATGTTTCCTGAACAAAGGTAGACAAGACGGAAAGTTGCCGCTGTATTCGTTCACTCCGCCGGTTGATAATTTTGTTGACGACAAACAACAGTGCGGTTAATATCGGGATGGGCAAGAGCGCATAAGTTGCAAGTTTAGGGTTTACGTTGTACATGGCGGTGATGACCATGATGGACAAGACCAGCGTATTGATGGCGTACATGATGGCGGGGCCGAGGTAGGAGCGTACGCGATTGACGTCTTCGGTAACACGGTTCATCAGGTCGCCGGTATTGTTGCGCCTAAAGAATGCCATGTCCAGTATTTGGTAATGGCTGTATATTTCGTTTTTAAGGTCGTATTCTATGTGCCGTGATGTCAGGATAATCGTCTGTCGCATGAGGAACAAAAATATTCCCCGAATTAGTGATAGCATCAAAACGACAATCCCGAATAGGAGTAGGGTGGAGCCAAATACTTGGTATACCAGTTCCTGGCGTTCGAACCCGTCAAAAAGCCGGTATACACCGATGTTTTCCTTTACCAGATCGAACGCTATCCGGATGACTTGTGCCGGCAGCACACCAAAGTAGTTGGAAATAACCACGAAAATAACTCCGGGAATGAGTTTCCAGCGGTATTTATACAGGTACTTGTTGAGATGTGCAAGATGCTTCATAAACTAAGGCAAAAGTACGAAATATATGGAGATTGAAATACGTCCGAAACAATCATTGCTCCGATTTTTACAGGCTCTCGTATATTTTGTGGCGCTTACTTGTGCATTGAAATATATGAGTTTATCTAAATTAAATCTATTTCATGCGGATAGTTTACTAACCCGTATTGCTTTTGCTGTTTACTGTTTTCATATCTCATTAACCAGTACTCCAATATAGAAATTAAACGTGTCTACTTCCAAGTTGTCACGGGTCAGGCCGTCGATACGGATTTGCTGGAAACTTCTAGTAGGGTGTATAAAATGGTAAACTCCGCCTTTTGTACTTATGCGTACGGGCATATCGAAATCGTCCACATCTGCGATCCACCGGCAATAAGCGCTGCCGCTTTTATCAAACGCAAATTCCAGTATTGGTAAGTTGCTGTGCTTGACGTATTGTTCAAATACGCGATTCAAGTTCCGTCCAGAATGTGTGCTGATATAGTCCACGATATCTTGGTAGTCTACGTTTTGGTGGAAGAATTCCCGGTTTAGCCCCCGGAGTATATCTCGCCACAAGGCATCGTCGTTGATAATGGTACGCAGCATGTTATGTATTACGCCACCCTTATTATACATGTCGCCGGAGCCGCTTTTGTTCACATGGTAGTCACCAATAAGTGGTGTCGAATTTTGGATAGCTCGGCGGTTACCGTGGACGTATTCCTGCCCAGCTTGCTTTCCAAAATGGTAATCGATATACAAAGATTCCGAATAATTGGTGAAGCTTTCGTGTATCCACATATCGGCGATATCATTGGCTGTAATATTATTTCCAAACCATTCGTGGCCAGCTTCATGGATGATGATGAAATCCCATTTGGTACCCCATCCCGTGCCGGACCCATCGCGCCCGAGGTATCCGTTTTGGTATTTGTTGCCGTATGCGATACCACTTTGGTGTTCCATGCCTAGGTGGGCAGTTTCAATGAGTTTGAAGCCATCTTCGTAGAATGGGTACGGACCAAACCAGTGTTCAAATGCTTTGAGCATAGGTTTAACGTTGGCATCAAAATGGGGTTTGGCTTTTTCTTGGTTTTCACGAAGTACCCAATAATCGAGGTCAAGGACACCGTTTTCACCATGGAACGTATCCGCAAAATGTACATAATCGCCTATATTGACCGCAATATTGTAGTTGTTGATGGGATTGTTGACAAACCAATTGTACCGGGTATAGCCGTCGCCCGCATCTTCACTGCCACGAAAACGTCCGTTGGACACATTAATCAACCCGTTGGGTACACTAATACTGACCAACATGCTATCCACTTCGTCGGATTGGTGGTCTTTATTGGGCCACCAAACGCTGGCGCCGAGGCCCTGGCATGCCGTTGCAATCCAATGCTTTCCATTGCTGTCTTTCTTGAAATCGAATCCACCGTCCCATGGTGCGCGTTTAGCCTGCACGGGATGGCCTGAATAATAAACGCTAAACGAGTCAATTGTACCTTCGGAAATGGGATTGGGGAAATCAACGAAAACTGCGTGGTATTCCCGCTCGAATGGAAGCTCCTGACCTCGATATACAACCTTCTCCACTAGGAGGTTGTCAAATAAATCGAATTGCAAACGCTGGAAATCGGTGGTTGCTGTAAACAGAAATAGATTGGAACCGCTGATGTAGCGTTTGTCCGGATCGACTTTGACATCCAAATGGTAGTAATTGATGTCGTAGGCGGTACGCAGTGGGGTAAGTGTACCACGCAGAGAATCGCCCCGGCTGTAAATATCTTTGGCTTTTATCAGTTGCGCTTGGCTTTCTGTCACAAAGAAATTAAGCATCATCAAAAGCAAAAAAGTTTGGATACAATAGTGCCGGATTTTACTCATCAGTATGTTCATGGTTGTCCGTGTTTATAATTAAGCGGATTGTGTGCCTCGATTACGCTAAGTAATATTGGCCTTGCTCTTTTTTTTTGCAAACCAAGTAGCTAAATCTTCCGTACTCATCGTATTTAAGCAGTTTTCGGGTGTTAATCCGCCTTTCCTGCCTACGTATATACCATAGTGCATATCATGGAAACCTGATGTACGGTGTGCGTCCGGGTTGATGGAGAGCATAACGCCTTTTTCCAAGGCATATCGGTGCCACCGCCAATCGAGGTCAAGCCGAAGTGGGTTAGCATTGATTTCGATAGCCACTCCATTGGCAGCACAAGCATCGATTACCCGTTTGAAATCAATTGGATATCCGCTACGGCTGAGCAGCAGTCTACCGGTAGGATGGCCTAATATAGTCGTATAAGAGTTTTCGATAGCCGTTATCAGCCTTTCGGTTGCGCGTTGTTCATCCATCTTCAGGTTGGAATGGATCGATGCAACCACAAAATCAAATCCCGCAAGGACCTCATCGGGATAATCTAACGAACCATCCGCGAGGATATCCGACTCGATGCCTTTGAAAATCTTGAATGGTGCGAGGGTTTCGTTTAGCCGGTCGATTTCGGCCCATTGGGCATATACTCGTTCGATAGGCAAGCCATTGGCATACACCGCGGTTTTTGAGTGGTCACAAATACCTAAATATCCTAATTTTAATTCATCACGGCAATATAAAGCCATGTCTTCCAATGTATTGACCCCATCACTATAGGTGCTGTGGTTGTGCAGGGATCCACGTAGGTCAGTAAAGGTAATCAGCTTAGGCATGGGGCCAGATTTTGCAAGCTTTATTTCGTCTAAACCTTCCCGTAATTCGGGTTCGATATGCGACAATCCGAGCGCGTGGTATATGGCTTCTTCGGAGTCTAATTGGGGAATGTCGCGGGCAATGTCCGCTAACAGGCCGAGGTGTGCTTCCGACCCGGTCGTTAGGATCAACTGCTTATAAAATGTAGATGGTGACGAAGGGATGAGCCTGAAATGAATGCCTTTTTCACTCGTAAGCGTGAGGGTACCATTGTCCTCGGAAATGGAATCCACAATGAATCCCGTCATATCGTGGGCGATGGTATGTAATTGCTCAGCAGCTACGGCCACCAAGATTTGTACCTCCTGTAATACTTCGTTTTTGCGCCTAAAGTCGCCTGTAAACGAAATTAGTGTTGGCTCTGGGAGCCGCTTCCTAATGTTTTCGAACAGATCGTAGGCTGCGGATTCCACATTGGCATATAATGACCAGCCCGCACTAGACATAGAAAATTCAATGGCTTTTTTGATGTCTTCCTGTGTTTTGAGCCCGAAGCCCTTGGCTTCAATCAAGCGATTCTCATTGCAGGCATAATACAACTCGCCTATGGTTTCGATACCCAGAGTTTTCCATACGATTTGTATCTTTTTGGGCCCTAGGCCTTTGATGGTAAGCATGTCCAGGACACCTGATGGAGTCGCTGCCAAATACTCCTCCAATTCGGTGAGTGTACCAGTCTCTAAAAGAGTTTTTACTTTTTGTGCTGTGCTGCTCCCGATTCCAGGTACAGTACCCAGTTGGTCGAGGGTGTCCGCAGATATGGGAAAAGGAAGTTTATCTAATTTGTAGGCGACGCTGGCCGTGGCCTTGGTACGGAAAGGGTTTTCCCCGTGTAGTTCCATCAATTGGCCGAGTAGCTTGAAAGTTTTTGCAATTTGTTTGTTGTCCATCACGGAACGATCCACTGTTTTTAGTCGTTAATTATAAACCGAACTGATGGCAGCTAGATAAGTGGATTTCTTAGCTTGCTTCCGTCGGTTCGGCGTGTTTTTCTTCGCGAATAAATTTATGGATTATTAACCGGATTCCAGCATTGAAGGTGAAATAGCTGAGGGCCCAGTTGATGAAGGTGACTAGCCTATTTCGGAAACCTACCAAGGACATCAAGTGCACGAACATCCACACCCACCATGCAAAGAAACCTTGAAAACGGATACGACCGATATCGACTACAGCCTTGTTTCGCCCAACGGTAGCCATTGATCCTTTGTCAAAATATCTGAACGCCTCCGTGGGTTGTCCGTTGAGTATACGAAGGATGTTTTTGGCTAATTGTCTACCCTGTTGCTGAGCAACGGGAGCAACGCCCGGGTGCCCGCGAGGCAATTCTTCGGTAATTATTGCAGACACGTCGCCGATAGCAAAGACATTTTCCATACCGATGACGCGGTTAGAATCGTCTGTCTGGATTCGGTTGCCACGGACGATGACATCTTCGTTAATGCCTTCGGGAAACTGCCCGGTAACACCAGCAGACCAAATGACGGTTTTAGTCGCAATTTGGAAGCCGCTTTTCAGCGTGATGGTATCCCCATCATAGCCTGTTACTTGTTCGCCCGTCATAATTTTGACTCCCAGCTCGCGGAGGTATAATTCTGCCTTTTCCGAAGCTTGGGGAGATAAGTTAGAAAGCACTTTATCCAATCCCTCGATGAGGTACACGTTCATGTCCTCCTTTTTTAGTTCGTGGTAATCCTTAGTCAGGATATGGTTGCGCAATTCGGCGATAGCGCCTGTAAGCTCCACACCGGTGGGGCCGCCGCCTACAACTACGAAGTTAAGGAATGAATCACGCTGGCTTGCATTCCTTTTTAGCAAGGATTCCTCGATGTTCTGTAACAGGAAACTACGAATACCTACAGCCTCCTTAACGTTTTTCATGGGCAGTGCATAATGTGCAATTTCGTCGTTGCCGAAAAAATTGGTGGTAGCACCGGTAGCAATGACGAGATAGTCATATGGGATTGGCCCGATATCCGTATGCAAGATGTTTTGTTTGCTATCGATGGACTGAGCTTCGGCCATTCGGAAGCTAAAATTGCGTTGTTTGCGGAACATTTTACGCAGGGGGAACGCGATAGAAGGTGCTTCCAACGTGCCGGTGGCCACCTGATAGAGTAGAGGCTGGAATGTGTGATGGTTATTTTTGTCGATAAGCAGGACGTCAACTTCCTTGTTTTTCAGCCCTTTGATTACTTCGATGCCACCGAAACCTCCACCGATGACGACTACGCGGGGAAATTTCTTACTTTGATGTTCGTTCATAATGTCTGATGTGTTGTCGATGCTATGGACTGCTTAGTTAGAAAACAGGTCTATATCAACGTTCTCAAAAAACTTTAATTTTCAATCCGTCCAAGGATCGATCCAATTGAATTTGGCAGGACAACCTGCTTGCATCGTCCGCATAGGGAAGGGTATCCAGCATGTCCAGCTCGTTTTCCGTTCGTTCATCCAACTTTTCCATTCCCTCCAACACCGTTATGTGGCATGTTGCGCACAAAGCCATACCACCACAGGTAGCCATGATGTCGTATTCTGACGCCTTCAGTACTTCCATCAGGCTTAATTGTACTCCGTCAGGTACTTCGATCGTGTGGATATGCCCATCGGGCTGTTCCACATGAATCTGTATGTTTTCATCAGTCATTATCCGATCCTCCTACTAAAATTCATTGATGCCATTAACCGTTGTATATTTAAAACTTAGACGCTGATTTGGATAGACATATTTGAATGCGCTTTGAGCCATCAATGCCGCTTCATGAAAACCGGATAGAATCAGCTTGAGTTTCCCCGGATAGGTGTTGATATCACCGATTGCGTATATCCGCTCCACACCGGTCGAATAATCAGAGGTATCAACTGCTACGGCCGAGGCTTCGATATTGAGCCCCCATTCGCCTACGGGGCCTAGTTTCGGACTAAGACCGAACAACGGAATCAGCGCATCTGCCGGGATAGCTGTTTTGTTGTTTTGTTTGTCTTTGACTACGACCTCGTTCAGCACGCCATTGCCTGATACATGATCCAGATTACTTTGTAACAGTAGTCTCAATTTGCCGTCATTTGCCAATTGGAAGATTCGGTCTGCCATATCAGGGGCTCCACGGAAACTGTCACTGCGATGGACAAGTGTCACTTCTGAGGCGATGTCAACTAAGTGGTTTGTCCAGTCTAGGGCAGAGTCGCCTCCTCCGGCTATCACGATACGTTTGCCGGCGTAGTCCTGCGGATTCTTGATCATGTAACTCACGCCTTTGCCTTCGAAATCGGCAATACCAGGAAGCTCGGGTTTGCGCGGCTCGAAAGACCCCAAGCCACCAGCGATGACAACCACAGGAGCGTGGATAACGGTGCCGCCATTGCCTACGACGTGGTATGATCCATCATCTTGTTTTTGGAGTTGCTCGACCCGTTCGCCTAGGGTAAAAGTAGGCTTAAACGGTGCGATTTGTTCCATCAGGTTATCGACGAGCTCCTGGGCATTGATGCTGGGATAGCCAGGAATGTCGTAAATGGGCTTGTGTGGATATATTTCCGATAATTGACCACCTACTTGGGGGAGCGCGTCGATTAGATGGCAACGCATCTTGAGCAAACCGGCCTCAAATACCGCAAAAAGCCCTACTGGTCCCGCACCGATAATGCAAATGTCCGTTTGGATGTGATTATTTTCGTTCATGGTTTAATTAACTAATTTCCAAATTGTTGTAAATCGTGTTCAAAATTCGTTTTAGATCGTCGAAATCCTTTTCGTTAAGGTTTTTCCAAGCTTCCATCCGGATATCGCCGACTTTGTCGGAAAGCGAGTTGACAAGCTGCTCGCCCGTATCCGTCAGGTGGATAACAAAACACCGCCGATCTGTCGCATGTTGCCGACGTTCGACCAGTTGTTTCGCAACAAGTAAGTCTATGATACGGGTTAGCGTAGGTTGGTCCTTGGCGCAATACTCTGCCAACTCCTTTTGTGACAAATCAGGTCGGTTCGTTAAGTTTTTCAGCACAGCCCATTGATCTACGGTAATGCCAAAATCATCGTTGTTAAAACGGTATTGGGCGTACTGCTTGACGCGCCGAGCCGTGCGGTCCAACAAAAACGAGTAAGTGTTATATTTATCCTTTGTCATATTAATAATTAGTACAACAAATATATGGAGTTTATTTATGATTACCAACGATTGATTGAGAGTCGGAGGGAGGGTTAGGCTCCGTAGAACACATGCATCTGTACTAAAACTTGATGTAAATTATATCTTCAAATATAATATTCCAAATATTTGATTTATAGTATTTAGTATGTCTTTTGCTAAAATGTTAGCAAAATATATATTGATGTATTAGCTCGATTTTGAGTGTGTGTTTTTATAAACAATTTAATCGTAAGCGTAGGATAAACGAATATTTTGCTCCTGATTTTACCAAGAAATTCATTTGATGTTTTTCAAAATAGAAGACCTATAATGACTAATCATGTAATAAAAAACGAGAAATAGGATGCTTTTTTCTTGTGTTATTTATGCGCGAGTGCTCTTTTTTTTCTCAGCGGAGCATTTGTCGCATACTCCAACGGCATTGACGCCGATATGGTGGAGTTTGTAACCGTAGGGAACCGTCACGGGGGGCAGGTCTATCTCTTCGAGACAAAAGATACTGTTACAGTTTTCGCAGATAAAATGTACGTGCTGGTCTTCGTGCTTATGCTCATCGCAGGCCGGGGAACAAAGGGCGTAGGTAGCGGTACCGTTCAGGTCGAAAATTTTATGAAGAATACCTTTTTCCTCCAATACGGACAATACCCTGTACAACGTTACCCGGTCGACCGATTTACCCAGTAATCGTTCGAGTTCGGGCTGTGAAATGGCAGATTCCTTGTTTGCGATGATTTGCAATACACTTAGCCTGGGTTGGGTTACTTTCAGCTTGTTGCCGCGTAGTAATTGCGTAAATTGCTCTGTTGCTTTCCCAGCTGGTTCTATATCAAGATCTGCCATAGGCTCAAAGATACTGAACAAAATCGGGGATAAAAAAACGATGGAGGATTAGGAACGGTCGCGTAGCCCGATTCGCATTCAAAATGTTATCTTTGCACTATGTTTACCGGTATCATCGAAACCCTGGGCGAGGTCCAGGACATCGTCCGGGATGGCGGCAATATCCATCTAACATTGTCATCGGCAATATCCGACGAGTTGAAAATAGACCAAAGTATCTCACATGACGGCGTTTGCCTGACTGTTGTGGGCTTGGCAGCTGGCAAGCACGTAGTCACGGCTATTGAGGAAACCCTACTCAAGTCAAACTTGGGCGAACTTTCCAAAGGCGATCGGGTTAATCTGGAGCGCTGTACCAAAGTGGGCGACCGTCTGGATGGACATATTGTGCAGGGCCACGTTGACCAAACGGGGACTTGCCTCAGCGTAGAGGAAAAGGATGGAAGCTGGGTTTTTACCATTGGTTATGACCCGTCTGAAGGAAATATGACTGTCGAGAAGGGCTCCATAACGGTTAATGGAATCAGCTTGACGGTGGTTGATTCTGAGGCTGATCGGTTTTCCGTTGCCATTATTCCATACACCTACGAAAACACAAATCTACATGCGATAAAACCCGGCGATCATGTCAATTTGGAATTTGACGTAATAGGCAAGTATGTAAAACGCATTATGGAACTTCGTGCTTGAAGCCGTGCATTTCTTTTTCTTTTATTCTTTCCTATTACATGAACCCGTCGGCTAGTGATAATACCATGCCGAGACAGTAGAGATATGACAACAAAAGCTGCAATATTTGATATGGATGGGGTTATCGCCCATACCAATCCTTACCATACCGAGGCATTCAAGGTTTTTTTCGATCGCCATGGTGTTCGCTATACCATGGAGGAATTTCAAAAACATATGTATGGTAAGCACAATAGCTATATTATGAGCTATTTTTTTAAACGGCCAATTTCCGGCACGGAATTAATTGAACTGGAAAAGGAAAAGGAAGGTCTATTCCGTGAAATTTATGCTGACAACGTACAGGCTATGCCCGGGTTTCTGGAATTCTTGAATGAATTGAAGACGGCAGGTTTCAAGACCGGTGTGGCAACTTCGGCTCCCCGGGCCAACTTGGATTTGATTATAAAAGCTTTGGGTTTCCAACCCTTAATGGAATCCATCCTGTCTAGTGAAGACGTATCCGTACACAAGCCCCACCCTGACGTCTATACGAGGTCTATGGAAAACTTAGGGGTGACACCCCATAACAGCGTTGTTTTTGAGGATTCTTTTTCTGGTATTACTGCAGGTATTCAAGCCGGAGCGAAAGTTGTGGGGGTACTATCCTCACATCTAGCAGAAGAATTGCCTGGCTGCGCACATTACATCCATAATTTCAAGGAAATAGATGTTTCTTTGGTGAAACGGATTATCGGAGGATAAAAAACCGACAGTCCTTCAGCCTGAAATCCAAGACTTCCATTCTAGGATTGCGATACCAAAATATTATACCGTAAACAAAAACTGCTATTCCACATTCGTGGAATAGCAGTCGTTATTGTAGAATAAGTAGCGAATAAAGCTTATTCGGCTACGATCTGGCCTTTCATGATTCCATAGTGTCCGGGGAAGCTGCACAGGTATGGATAAACACCTGGCTCAAGCGTGAACTCGATTACGTCTGTTTCGCCCGGCCCCAATAATTTAGTGTGTGCAATGATAGCCGAAGCAAAAGTAATCGGAATGTAATCGTTGTCAATTGCTTTGATTGCTTCGCCACCGAATGCTGTTCCATCGGTACCAGGCTTCAAAATAACAACGTTGTGTCCCATGGATTCTTTAGGAAGCTCTCCTACGTTTTTGAACGTAAGCGTAACGGTTTCGCCAGCTTTAACCCTGAATAGGTTTGTGTTAAACTGCATCAAGTCATTACCTTCAAGTTCTAAGTTATTGCTAACTTCAAGATCGGCCAAGCCAGGGATGTCAACACTAACGGATTGTGCTGCAGGCTCACTGCTGGTTTCCGTGCTTGTGCTGTCAGATGACTGGCTATCGCCTCCTCCGCAGGAAGCCAGTAGAAATACGCCTGCTAAAGCAGGTACAAAAAACGACTTTTTCATTGTATTCATTCTATGTTTAATTGTATTAAAGAAGTGCAAATTTAATAAAATTGTATGGGACCTCCTCAAAATATAACGACAAACTTTCCCTGTTTGTTTTAAGAGTATGCGATATTACGGATATTAAGATCTGATAAATATGATCTCAGTCATTATTCGATCAGAATTCCAGACAAAGTCACTGATTTTGACGGTCTGTTGACGATGTTACATTAGTTAGCTCCGCACAGAGGAATTATATCCGTGGGTGCCGCTCAAATGGCTTGTTACGGTCAAATAGATATCGATAAGTATGATGCGTTTTATATATGTCGGCATCGAGCTGCTTAACCACGTTGATCATCCGTGGATTAAAATCACCGATCCAGTTCATTTGTAGATCCCGATATTTGACGCGCTTATTATGTTGCAGAAAGTTGGCAGACTCAATGATTAATGCTGCTTCGACCCCTTTTTTCTGGTGGTCGGATACGATTCCAAACACAATGCCAAACATGGTTTCACAATTGCCTTGCAGTTTATTCCATAGAAACTTGAGCTTCCCCCACCAATTAAGCGTGCCGCTAACGTGCTTAACTATCAATTGGTTAACGTCCGGAATATTGACAAAGAAACCCACAGGCTCGCCTCTGTGATATGCAAACCAGATGATGCGTTCGTCTAGAATCGGGTTCAAGCTACGCATAATTTTTCGTGCACCGCTTGCTGTCATCATCCGAACACCGATATGATTTCCCCACGCACCATTATACACTTTCATAAAATCCAATGCAGCTTTGTCGCGCTCATTCCGTTTGATATGGGCAAAAGTGTAATCCGGATTTTTCAGGACCGGTTGTGCCTTGTTGACTAGCGAGTCGGCGACGGCTTCATTGATCACCCGGCGGTAAGTAAACTGTTTAAAATATTCTTGGAATCCATAATTTTCGAACAAGGTCTGGTAGTATGGCGGATTGTAATTGCAGCAATAACAAGGTTCATGGAAACCATCGACGAGTAATCCCCACCATTTTTCACGGCTTCCAAAATTGATAGGTCCATCCATAGCTTCCATTCCCCGCTTCTCCAGCCAGTTTTTTGCCGTATTAAACAGCAGGTTTGCCGCATTTTGGTCGTCTGTACATTCAAAAAATCCACATCCGCCCGTGGGTTGCTTTTCCTTAGCCGACGTTTTACTATCGTAAAAAGCTGCGATACGCCCGATCGTCCGGAAATTCGAATCCTGCAGGACCCAGCGTGCACATTCCCCATTCTTGAATAATGGGTTTTTTTCTGGGTTAAATACATCTTCGATATCGTTGTCCAACGGACGTATATAGTTGGGATCGCTGGCATATAAAGGCAGCGGCATGGTTATGAAAAGCCGCTCAGTGCGCTTGTTATTTACTTCAATAATTTTCATTGTCTGTTTGTCGCGTATCGTGAAAACACATCAGGATTCGGAACACGCAAACTTAGTCAACCTTGAAATTAATTGCAAATTGGTATCACACACGATAAAAATCCGATCAGCGCAACGTTTGCGCGAAGAGAGCGTCTCTGAGGTTCGCACGAAGCAGGGGTTCTGGTCGAGAGGAGACAGCTGCGAGTCGACCAAGCCAACATCAACCTGAGTGTTTCCGGTTTGGTGTCGATTTTTTGACGTGTTTTGAA
>CAZXSL010000081.1:12342-13544 GCA_964643235.1 uncultured Sphingobacteriaceae bacterium
GGAGCATTTAGAGCAAACTCCTTTTCGATGTCTATTCTTACTTTCGCATTTCCTCATCTATAACTTTGAAGATCTGTATTCCATATGGTGATTTAGTTTTGTCATCGGGGCTGTGATGATGCTATAATGTTTGGATGCAATTTGTTCTATTGAGCTATATTTTCATAGAATTTCACTAACTTGCTAACCAAGTCATCGCTATACTTGTTTAATCTTGGCTGGCCCTTATAACGAGATTTTTGATGGTGAAAGTTGGTTTTTTGATTTTAGTTTCATTTCAATAGAAATGCGTATGTTTTGTGATTATATCAAATATAATCCCGATTTTTAGTTAAATAGTTATATATTTGCTGTTTTATTGAAATTCACACTGTTTTATAATAATCCGGTCCTTGCAACCAGGCCCTAACTAATTTGCTATGCAGCTTGACAAAAAAGAAGCGTTGTTCCAAAATGAGGTTATAACTCGCTTCGAACTTTACAACAGTCTGTTTTTAACATTACCGTTTTATCGGGTAAAACATACTGGCGCGCTTTTACCGTTTTTCACTTCCCATTGTGAGCAAGGCGTAAGGGAGCAGATGGATCCGGTTGATATTATTGAGAGCTTTTTTGTACAGTATAAACAGTACGTACAGGAGGAGGATCGAATTGACTTGCTGTTTCGGATCATTCAGTATATCGAGAGGCAAGTAGTTTTATTTGATGCAATCGAGGATTCGTCGTTTGACAAAACTGGACGGGCTGACGAAGCGGGGCTGCTTGACACGATATTGAGGAAGTCTGAAAGTAATAAGGAGCTACGCCATCAAGTGTTTGAACGCTTACGTGATTTCTCCCTCCGCCTAGTGCTAACGGCACACCCCACGCAGTTTTATCCCGGCGCGGTGCTCTCCATTATCACGGACTTAACTAAAGCGCTTAAGGAAAACGATATTAATAACATCAACTTGCTTCTGCAGCAATTGGGAAAAACACCGTTTTTGAACAAAACCAAACCCACGCCAACTGACGAGGCGGCCAGCCTTACTTGGTTTTTGGAAAACGTTTTTTATCCGGTGGTATCAGGCATTGAGCGTAAGTTTGAAAATGCGTTTGACATGCCCTCATCCAGTTATACGCAGCTAGTCGAACTTGGTTTCTGGCCGGGTGGCGACCGCGATGGGAACCCCAACGTAACGGTTGATAGTACTAAACAAGTG
>CAZXSL010000082.1:0-7042 GCA_964643235.1 uncultured Sphingobacteriaceae bacterium
TCTCTCCGTTGAACTCCGGGGCCATTATCCAACTTTAAGCCTGTCAAGTATTCTTTTCCAATTCCGGATTTATAAAATTTCTCCCATTTTCTCGCATCCAGTCTGCTTTCTACCTCTTTGACAAATATTAGTTTCCAGGGTGTAAACCCCTTTGTAGAGCGTGTCTTGCCCATGTTGTGCCATGCTAGACGTCGCTGTACATCACTCGACATTCCGACGTAAATACGGCCGTCCTTCAAGCTTTTTATCGCATAAACATAATACACGACGTTTATCTCTAAAATCCGAGCCCCGACATACTTCTATTCCCTGCCTGCCGGTTGTCAGGTATCCGTTGAACTACGGGGCCATTCCAAAAGCAAGTGCAAAACTAAGGTATTCGCCTGTGAATATCAACGGCACGAGACAAAAATACGTTTTGCCCGCTAAAGGCCAGTAGGTTTGAGGCGTGGGAAACCAGGCCACGAAGCGAAGTCCGGGTAAGTCGTTATGCACCCCTGTCTGTGAGAAATCCGATAGGAGCCAAAATTGCACACCGGAACAAATGCCTGGATCCAATCCCTGTATTCAGGGTTTTTTTACCCGGGTTCAGTCGCTATTTTTGCAATGTGCAGAGCGAGACGAAAACATATCGGTTGCATTTTATCGATATACGGTTGACGTATGGATTGCTTATCACCCTATTGGGAGGAATTATTGGGGTATTACCGATCGGGCTGCTGAGCGACCGATATCTGCACAGTACATCGTCTGAATGGGTTGTCTTTGTGGTATATGTGTGCGTTTGGCTAGTTCTACTCGCTTATTTTGTCACTAAATTGCTTGTGTCACGAAACAAGGAAGAAAAAATTGTATTCGGGGCGGAAGGGGTGGATTCCAAGCTGTTTGGTACGATAAGCTATCAGGGTATTGATACGTACGAAGTTCTGAAGGGGCTTTCTTTTATCAACCTGGATAAGCCGTCACCATCCTTGTTTTTGCGTTTGAAAGATGGTGGGAGGATACGGTTTGACCTCAATGTGAAGTACTATGACGAGGAGATTGATACCTATATGGCTTTCCTTGATGATTTCGTCGAGCGCATGGAAGCCAGTAAACGGACTGTCACCTCCCAGGGGAATGTATCCACTCTACAGGCTTGGCCTTATCAAACAGCCAGTCGACCCGCTAATCGGTCGAGCTACATCAATCCAAAAAAAACATTCCAGCACACCGAAGCACGGGCACAGATCGAGAAAGCAAAGAAGAGAAAGCAGTCTGGCAAGAAATGGGTAATACCCGCCTCGTTGGTGTTTGGTATTCTGGTGTTTTCCCGGACTTGCGGCGATGGTCTCGTCAAGTGGCTGCGGCCTGACCCGCTTCAAACATTGCGGAAGGAAGTGAGCACACGCCATGCCGAACGCCAGGATGAACTCCGGCAAGCCATACGGGACGAAGGCGAGGTGTATTTGTTGGGCCCTGGCGTTGCGGGCAATACTAAACCGATCCTAGTGCCCAATAGTGATAAGCAAGCCACAACCGATTTGGCCATTCTGACCTTAATGGAAACCAACGATGCTATCAACGACTTTATCCGCAACAAGGATTCCCTTGGTTACGGGCTATACCTCTGGAGTGATTCCCTACATTTCCCCCAGATTCGTTATCCCGCCCGGCAGAGTGGCTCCGCAGACCGTAAACTTTACTTTTTCCTGTACGATGAGCACGCTGCCATGTCTCCTTATTTCAGGATTGGCATACAGCGGAGGCAGGTTGCTGCGCCCTTCACGCTCATGTGGGAAGTGGTGTATGACCACCCGGATGAACTACTCGCTAAAATGGTGAAAAGCCCTGGGTATACCAATTTAGTGGATCTTGTATTTTTGCTCAACCAATACGAAGACGTCAAGTTTTACATGGCTTCATCGCGGTTTCATGGGCATACGCACGAGGAGTTTGAGGCTGCTGCTGCCGTGGTTCTTCAAGCTATCCGGAGCGAAGGGCTGGATACCGAGGGGTTTGCCATTCAGGAATACGATACGGGTTTGATTGAGAGTCGGTAAGGCGGTAAGGTACGGATGGGGCTTTGATTTCCGCCCTATATGAAAAAAACAAAAAAAATGGACTACATTCCCTCCAGATTCCACAGACAAACTGATGGCATTCGTGCCGTTGCCATTGCCCCCGCATATATCAAGACACCACTCATAAATTTACTGTCCCAAGACGTTGTGGACAACTTAGTCAACTTACACCCGATCGGTAGATTGGGAGAGCCCATCGAAGTAGCGCGTGTAGTCTTATTCTTAGCAAGTGATGACGCTTCGTTCATTACCGGAATTATACTGCCAATTGACGGTGGTTATACCGCAGTCTAAATAGTAGACTCCATATTACACAAGAATACTCCCGTTTGGTTGATCCAAGCGGGAGATTTTTTATCGTTGGGCTTTTGAGGGGAAAATCCGTTTTACTTTAACGCTGGATAAGAAATGGCTCATTGTCATGACTAAAGCTACTTTCATCTTTAGTGTTTTACAGACGTACTTTTTTTGTAGGTATGTGTCTACAGAGTTTGAGAACACAACAGCTTTCCTTTAGGAAAGTGCTATACAAAGTAAAGTGAAAGTTTCTTATTTTTGGCAATCTATTTTCCCAAGCTGCATCAAGATATCTTGATGCTCACACATTAAAACTACATGGGCAAGCAACATACCGCATATTCCGTATTGGAACTGGCATTGGTTCCGGAAAACCAGACGATTAAGCAGACTCTCAATAACGCACTGGCAACGGCCAAAGTAGCAGAGCCTTCAAATTACAAACGATATTGGTTTGCCGAACACCACAACACGGGTAATATTGGCAGTAGCGCACCTTCCATCCTTATCGGGTATGTGGCAGAAAATACCCAAACCATTCGGGTGGGATCGGGTGGTGTCATGCTCCCTAATCACTCACCGCTAATCGTGGCTGAGCAATTCGGGACACTAGCCCATTTATACCCGGGACGTATCGACTTAGGCCTCGGCCGGGCACCGGGTACCGATAGGCAAACGGCTCAGGCCATCCGGTCGGATTTCATGCAGGCGGCACAGGCTTTTCCTCAGGAAATAGCCAAAATACAGCAATATTTATCTGTGGAAAACCGTCATGCCCGGGTTCGGGCCAGCATTGCCGAAGGTACGGATGTGAAGCTGTATATTTTGGGTTCCAGTACGGATAGTGCACATTTAGCAGCAAGAAAAGGGCTGCCCTATGCTTTCGCTAGCCATTTTGCGTCCACACATTTATTTAGTGCGCTAAAAATATACCACGAAGAATTCCAACCTTCCCAGTACTTGGAACGGCCATATACCATCGTCGGGGCAAATATTTTTGTGGCTGATACCGACGAAGAGGCGGAGCGGCAATTTACAACCTTGATCAGGATGTACCTTGGTGTATTGACCGGAAATACCAACCAAGCACTACAGCCACCGACGGAAATGACCGACGATTTGCGGGAAGTGATGCAACATCCAACGATGCAGCAGATGCTTAAATATTCATTTGCGGGAAGTAAGGAGACGGTAAAAGCCCAGATACAGGATTTCGTTGAAAAAACCCGGGCTGATGAGCTTATCGTCGTCTCATCAACGTATCATCAGGAAGACCGGATTAAGTCCATCCAACTTTTTGGGGAAATCATGGCTGAGCTCAACGGCAAGAGCTAAATACTTTGGGTATCGACCCAATCCGACCGTCGGAATGAACAAATATCCTTTTGTCCAAGGAACTGATCCCTCCTAGCGTCCGAAAGATAAATAATACTAGGGAGGAAATTACGCTTGACCCTCACTCCAGCTCCTAAATTTCACGATTAATTTTTGGTGTCAAAAAGTGCGACCGCTTCGGTATTGCCTTGTTGCTCGGCCAGATCCCGGGCTGTCAACCCCCTAGCGTCACGTATCGTTGCATCCGCTCCGTGTTGTAATAGTAACGAAATTAGCTCGTTGTGCGAGAACATCGTTGCAAATGTCAGCGCGGTACCACCGCTGCTGTGCTGGAGGTTCAGATCAGCTCCTCGACGGATGAGTAGTTCGGCGGCCTCTTTGTTTCCCTTGAAACATACGCCCATCAGTGCGGTATTGCCGCCGTTATCCTGGGCATTGATGTCTGCACCGGCATCCAGTAGGATTTCGGTAGCGCGAACGTGGCCGTTATATGCCGCAATAATAAGCGGCGTAAAACCCTTGTCATCGCGTGGGTCAATATTTTCCAATTTGGGCGCATAGATTCGGATGGCAGTCGAATCGCCCGTACGAGCCGAATCAAATATGGTTTTTATCAGGGTTTCTTGCGTTATTTCCAATCGTAGTTTTTTAGTGGTATGCCATTGCCGTTGTTGGCCAAAGATAGTGATTCCTGTGATTTTATCGCTAAGGTGTGGCGTTCTGAATAACAAAAAGGTATGACGCATTGTTCGGTAGGTGGAATTTTATGTCCCTGCCGGACGGTTTTACGTGATATGCTTGCCTAGTCTTTCCTTTTATCCTATTTTTAAGGCCATTTATAAAAAAGGAGCGAATTGGCAAAGGCAAAGAAGGCAGGGAAGAAGGAAACCCCGTTAATGCAGCAATACAATAGCATCAAGGCTAAATATCCAGGTGCGTTATTGTTATTCCGTGTGGGGGATTTCTACGAGACATTTGGAGAGGATGCCGTTAAGGCAGCGGGGATATTGGGAATCGTGCTGACGAAAAGGGGGAACGGCAGTGAATCGGAAACCGAGTTGGCGGGTTTTCCCCATCATTCTTTGGAAACCTATTTGCCAAAACTCGTCAGGGCAGGGCAGCGTGTGGCCATTTGTGACCAACTCGAAGATCCTAAAACAGCTAAAACTATCGTCAAGCGGGGAGTGACTGAGTTGGTAACGCCGGGGGTGTCGTACAACGATAACATCGTACAGCAAAAGTCCAATAATTATCTGGCATCTGTGTATATGGACAAGTCGCAAATGGGCGTTTCGTTTCTCGATATCTCGACCGGCGAGTTTTTGGTAGCGCAAGGCCAAGCGGATTATATCGATAAGCTCCTCCAGGGCTTCAAGCCTACCGAGGTCATCATGGCAAAGCGCCAATACAAACAGTTTGTTGATACGTTTGGAGGTAATTTCTATACCTATACGCTTGACGAATGGCCTTATACCGGAGATTACGCAGTAGAGACTCTATTAAAGCACTTTGAGGTCAAGTCGTTCAAAGGATTTGGGGTTGATCGCATGCCCGTGGGACTTGTTGCTGCGGGTGTTGCCTTGCATTACCTAAACGAGACCGAACACCGCAACCTGCAGCATATTTCCAATATCTCCCGTATCGAAGAGGATCGGTATATGTGGTTGGATCGCTTTACCATTCGAAATCTCGAACTTATCGGATCGGCTAATGAAAATGCTGTCGTGTTATCAGATGTATTGGATCATACGGCCTCACCCATGGGGGCCAGACTGCTCAAGCGATGGATTGTCATGCCGCTCAAAGAGGAAAAGGCCATTCAAGACCGACTGCAAGTTGTTGACCACTTCCGCAACCACCGCGATCTTCGCGACGAACTGGTCAAGGAAATCAAGCAAGTAGGCGATCTGGAACGGTTGATTAGTAAAATTGGATTGCTGAAGGCCAACCCACGGGAGATTGTCCAGTTGAAACGCGCATTGTATGCCGTGGAGCGGGTCAAGCAATTAACGGCAGACTCCGAATTGGAGGCTTTGCAGATCATCTCCGAACAGTTGAACCCGTGTACACATATCCGCCAACGTATCGAGACGGAAATGCAGCCTGAACCCCCGGTGGCGGTTAACAAGGGTAATGTCATAGCAGAAGGAGTAAACGAGGAGTTGGACAAGTTGCGCAAAGTAGCATTTGGGGGCAAGGATTACCTGTTGGAGATCCAAAAGCGCGAAGCCGAAACCACGGGCATTCCGTCACTTAAGATAGCGTTCAATAACGTGTTTGGTTATTATTTGGAAGTGACCAATGCGCACAAAGACAAGGTGCCGAATACTTGGCTCCGCAAGCAAACGCTGGTAAACGCCGAACGCTATATTACCGAGGAATTGAAGGAATATGAAGAACAGATCCTCGGTGCTGAAGAGAAGATACAAGTGCTGGAAGTGAAGCTCTATGCCGAATTGCTGGCGGCTTTGGCGGAATACATCAAGCCAATACAACTCAATGCTCAACTGCTTGCGCGCTTGGATGTGTTGCTCAATTTTGCGGTTATCGCAGAAAAAAACTACTACATCAAACCTGAAATCAATTCGGGTAATGCTATCGATATCAAAGGAGGGCGCCACCCTGTGATCGAGCAAAACTTGCCAATCGGTGAAGACTACATTACCAACGATGTTTTTCTGGACGGAGACACACAGCAAATAATTATTATTACGGGTCCTAATATGGCCGGTAAGTCGGCATTGCTTCGACAAACCGGACTGATTGTGCTGATGGCGCAGATGGGTAGCTTCGTGCCGGCTACCGACGCTAAAATCGGTGTAGTGGACAAGATTTTCACTCGGGTTGGTGCCTCCGATAATTTGTCATCAGGCGAATCGACTTTTATGGTGGAGATGAACGAAACGGCGAGTATCATGAATAACCTTTCTGATAGGAGCCTCATCCTGCTGGATGAAATCGGGCGTGGTACCAGTACGTATGATGGTATTTCCATTGCGTGGGCTATTGCCGAGTTTCTGCATAACCATCCTACGGCGCGTGCCAAGACACTCTTTGCTACGCACTACCACGAGTTGAACGAATTAACAAATTCGTTTCCTCGGATTAAGAACTTCAACGTGTCGGTCAAGGAAGTCAATAATAAGGTCATCTTTTTGCGTAAGCTCGTACCAGGAGGAAGTGAACATAGTTTTGGTATCCATGTGGCTAAACTGGCCGGTATGCCGCCCAAGTTGCTGGCCCGTGCACACGATATTCTCGTACGGCTGGAGCAGGAACGGACGGGTGGCGAACAGATTAAGGATAGCATGAAGAAAATTCAAAAGCAGGCTTATCAGCTGCAGATG
>CAZXSL010000082.1:7052-9762 GCA_964643235.1 uncultured Sphingobacteriaceae bacterium
ACGACCCGATTCTTGTTAAAATCCGGGATATGTTGAATAATCTCGATGTCAACTCACTCACACCCGTAGAAGCACTCTTGAAGTTGGACGAAATCCAACGTTTGCTGAAGAATTAGTATTGCGTATTGGGTATTGCGTATTGCGTATTGAGACACTAGACAGCAGACACTCGAGTTTTTTCGTAATATATCTCACCTGAGGCGAGATCGACTTGTTCCCTGCCTATGGCAGGCAAGCTTGTTCTTTCATCCTTGCTCCTTGTTCTTCCATCCTTACTCTCAATATACACTACGTCATTTTTTCATTTTTCTTTTTTACATTTACACCGCAATTTGGTTCGGCATCCCGAGGGTACGTTTCATCGGCTAACCGCGGTGACGCAAACCAAACCTGCGTAAAAATGTACTGTTGTATTTGATGCCATTATAAACCTTGCAAAGCGACCAAAAATCCGATTTGAGACACTTGGTAAGTGTGCCCGTTATCGTGGCAGCACTCGGGTATTTCGTTGATATATACGATTTGTTGCTGTTCGGGATCGTCCGGATTGAAAGTCTCCGCGATCTCGGGCTTGATGAGGCCGCGGTCTCATCTGTGGGTGCTTCGATTCTCAATTGGCAGATGACCGGGCTGCTAGTTGGCGGTATCCTTTGGGGCGTGTTGGGCGACAAGAAAGGCAGGCTGTCCGTACTTTTTGGTTCCATCATAACCTATTCGTTGGCTAATATCGCTTGCGGATTCGTGACCGACCCAGATGTTTACAAACTGCTGCGGTTTATTGCGGGTGTGGGGCTTGCCGGGGAGTTAGGAGCGGGTATCACGCTGGTGTCGGAGATTTTGCCCAAGCGGCTTCGGGCTATCGGCACTTCACTGGTGGCGGGGATCGGGTTGTGTGGTGCGGTGGTGGCGTATTTTACCGTCGAATTGTTTGCTTGGCGCAATGCTTATTTCATCGGGGGAGGCATGGGGATCTGTCTCCTTATTCTGCGTATTGGTGTATTTGAGTCGGGCATGTTTGATCAGATTAAACACCAGGCCAATATCCAGAAAGGTAATTTCCTTTCTTTTTTTACCAATAAGAGAAGGCTTGTCCTGTATCTGAAATGTATTGCCATAGGATTACCTACCTGGTTCGTGATTGGTATCCTGGCAACATTTTCAAACGAATTCGGACAGGCGCTGGGGCTTTCCGAGCCCATTAAGCCGGGGCTGGCAATCATGTGGAGCTACGTGGGCTTGGCGGCTGGGGATTTGGCCAGCGGTTTCATCAGCCATATCCTCCGTTCGCGAAAGAAAGCAGTGGCTTACATGATGGCTTTTACCTTGATCGGCAGCGTGTTTTTCTTATCGGGCGGGGTAAAGACACCTTCGGCTTTGTACGGTATGTGTTTGTGGATGGGCTTTGGTATAGGGTATTGGGCCATGTTTGTAACGATTGCCGCGGAGCAATTCGGTACGAACCTTCGTGCCACTGCAGCGACTACCGTACCAAATATGGTGCGTGGAGCACTGGTTTTGATGACTTCCGTGTACGGATTTGCCAAGCCCTCCCTCGGTGTCTTACTAGCCGGAGCCTTAGTTGGTTTGCTGGCATTCTCAATCGCTTTTTATTCCACGTTGACGATTCCCGAAACCCATCAGAAAGATTTGGATTTTTTGGAAGAGGATTAAGTACAATAGATGTTGTGTTGATGTTTGCGGTAATGAACATCCATCTCCAAAAGGTGTATCGTGGCATAATTTTCTGCCAAACCTTGCTTTTAAGCAGCCAAAAATCCTATCTTAGACCACCGATATCCGGAATAGAAAACCATTTAGAAAACTATGGACAGAAAACACTTCATCAAATCCGCATCCTTGCTAGCAGGCGGAGCGATGTTATCGCCTCTCGTTGGGCAAGCTTCAAAAAGATTGGCAACTGCAGGTAAGATGGCTCCGGCAAAACTGAAAACAGGCTTGGGCTTCGGGATGATCAAGGAAGACTTGTCTTTGCTGGATAAATTCAAACTCATTGGTGATTTGGGCTTCGATGGTATCGAATTCAATAGTCCGGTGGATATCCCCGTCAGCGAGTTGTTGGAAGCATCGAACAAGACGGGCGTTCGGATTCCGAGCTTGGTCAACAAAGACCATTGGTCGAAACCGCTCTCGGATCCCGACCCTTCGGTCCGGCAATTTACGATCGATTCAGTTGCGACGTCGCTCGAAGAGGTTAAGGAGCTCGGTGGGGATACCGTGCTGGTCGTGCCGGGCGTTGTCAACGACAAGGTATCCTACGAAACGGCTTATAACAATGCGATCGACTCGGTACGCAAGCTGATTCCCCACGTGGAACGGACCGGGATGAAGATCGGACTGGAAAACGTATGGAATAATTTTATTCTGAGCCCGGTGGAGGCCAAAGCATTCCTCGATGCAATCGACCACCCTCTCATCGGTTGGTATTTCGATATTGGTAATATCCTGCGTTATGGCTGGCCTGAGCACTGGGTCGAGACCCTTGGCTCGCGCATCGTTAAACTCCATGCCAAGGAATTCAGCCGTGAGATCATGAATAACGAGGGCCTGTGGAAAGGCTTTGGTGTGGATTTATTGGAAGGCGATGTCAACTGGCCTTTAGTCATGGAAACCGTTCGTAATACCGGTTACAGTGGCGAATGGCTCATCGCCGAATTGGGTGGTGGAGTTCGGGAGTACCTGAAGATAGTAG
>CAZXSL010000082.1:9772-13259 GCA_964643235.1 uncultured Sphingobacteriaceae bacterium
GAGCGGATTGTGAGCCTGTGACTGCCCACGACAGCTAGTTTTTCAATTTCTCAGCAAAAACAGCCCTAAACTTCTTCATTTTCGGGACGATAACGTACTGGCAATACGCCTGTTCCGGATTGAGGTTGAAGTAATTTTGATGATAATCTTCGGCAATGTAAAACGTTGTGTAGGGCTCCAGGGTAGTGACAATAGGTTTGCCGTAAACGTTTTCCTCGGTCAACCTGCGGATGTAGTATTCAACGGTCGCTTTTTCCGTCTCATCGTGATAAAAGATAGCTGAGCGGTATTGTGGGCCTACGTCGTTGCCTTGTCGGTTGAGTTGTGTGGGGTCATGTGCCGCAAAAAATGCTTCAAGTAGTTCGTTGTACGAAATAACGAACGGATCAAAAACGATATTAATGGCCTCTGCGTGTCCGGTATTCCCGCGGATGACCTGCTTGTAAGTCGGGTTTTTTACATGCCCACCAATATAGCCCGATATAATCGTGTCTACTCCTTGGAGTTGCTGGAATAGTGCTTCCGTACACCAGAAACACCCGCCGGCAAAAGTTGCCGTATCCCGCTCGGCTATCGGATCATCTGCCGATAACACCGTGAAGGCATGTTCAGCCGTTTCCGTGCTTGGCGTTGCCGGATGGCAAGCACCTACCATGGCTAATAAACCTACAAAATATGATTGCATCCGCATCATCAATTCCTATACCTGCTATCCCGTATCGGGCTTATGCTCAAAAATACACCATTTTGGGTATTGTTGGAGAGTGTAATATAAAATATCTTTGTAATTACCATATTAAAACCGATCCTAAATGAAGTGACACGGTCTGTATTGCCACTTCTTCATTAAAAGCCGCTGTCGGTCTGGAGCAATTCCTGACAATTCCATTGCAAAAGAATGATAACCCTAATATAGCATTGACAATGGCAAAGACAAACAAGAAATCAATCTATCGGATTCTATCCATAGATGGTGGTGGTACCCGGGGTATCCTGCCCGCAGTCATTTTGGATTGTATTCACAAGGATTTCGGTAAAACACCGGCAGATCTGTTCGATATGTATGCCGGCACATCTACTGGCGGTATCATCTGTTTGGGGCTGGCCGCGGGATTGGAACCCGAAAAGCTGGTCGACTTGTACCTCAACGAATCGAAGAATATTTTCCATGAGTCTTTTTTCGACCGTCTTAGTGGACTGGATGAGCATCTGCGTGCTAATTACCAAAACCGGCGGTTTAAGAAGATCTTGGAAGGAATCTTCGGCAATAAAACCCTAGCCGACCTCCACCAAGATCCCCATTTTGGGAAAAAAGGAAAGGAGGTTATGGTGTGTAGCTTCGACCTGAGCCCCGAACGTGAAGCCGATCGGAATTGTAATTACCGACCGGTGATATACCATTCGTCGTTCATACGCGACCGGCAAGAAACATTAGTTGATCTCGCCTTGCGGACCTCAGCCGGCCCCACGTATTTTCCTGTTTACCAGAAAAAATTCATTGATGGCGGAATTGCGATTAATAATCCGGCTATGGCGGCTGTGGCTTACGCTGTGAACGACTCGGAAGCAAAGGGCGACGACAAAGGTAAATATTTGGAAAACGGGTATAAGGGATTGCAGAAGGATTTGAAAAACCTGCGGGTATTTTCACTCAGTACGGGCACGAGTAATCTAAATCGTATCGAAGAAAGTAAAGTAGGGGCGGGTAATTGGGGGAATATCCAATGGATAAAATATTTGCCGGAACTATTGACTGAAAGCAATGTGCAAAGTACCATTTATTACGTCAAAAATATCCTGGGTAATGATCGACTGCTGCGTTTGGACCCTGATTTCAATGATCAAGAACTGGCGCACAAATCATTGTGGAACAAATCCATACCCATGGACACGACAGATGCCGACATACTCAATAGGATGATGGAGTTTGCCAAAAAGCTTTACCAAAAAGAAAAAAAGGCAATAGTGGATTTTCTCGGTGTTGAATCCGACTAGGGTATTTCAAGTACGATCTTGCCAAATTGGCTCGAATCCCCCATTTTGCGGATAGCTGTATCTGCATTCTCAAGGGGATGTACGCTGTCAATTACCGGTTTGATCTGGTGGCGGTTAACAAAATCCAACATTTGGGCAAAGTCATGCGCCGACCCCATGGTGGTCCCGGCGATGGTCAGTTGTTTCCAGAATATCTTCCGCCCGTCCAAAGGGGGGATGTTGCCGGCCGTTCCACCAAAGAATACGATTCGCCCACCGGGTTTAGATAAATCCGGGAAATGGGCAAATTGTTTACCCAAGGTGCTGTCGATAATCAGATCGAATCCGCCAGACTCAGCTTTCAATCGCTCATGCCAATCGTCCGATCGGTAGTTGGTACCGCCAACAGCTCCCAACTGTATGGCGGCGCCGATTTTTGAATCTTGACCGGAAGTCACATAGACCGTTGCTCCGGCGTTTACTGCCCATTGCAGCGCAAACGTAGCTACGCCGCCACCGATTCCCGTAATCAGTACTTGTTCGTCTTTTTTGAGGTTTCCTTTCTTGAATACAGCCCGGAAGGCTGTTAATCCGGCTAGAGGGATTGCGGCAGCTTCATGTGTGTTGAGGTGTTCGGGGTGGGCAAAAAGATTTGGGATAGGGACTTTGACATACTCGGCGAAGGTCCCATCGTCTGGGAGACCCAATATCTTGAACTCGGCGGGTTGGAACGAACTGTCCGCTGTCCAATGCAGGGACGGGTTGATGATAACCCGTTTGTGAAGCCATGTGTCCCGCTCTGAATCCGTACCCCGGATATCCTCCACGGTCCCAGCGCCATCTGAACCTGGGGTGATGGGGTACTTCAAACCCGCATATTTGCCTTGCTGTATCCACCAGTCGCGCCGGTTGAACGAAGCGGCATGTACCCGAACCAAGGCCTCGCCGGGTTCCAGCACGGGGAGTGAAACTTCTTTGACGACCAAGGGTTGGTTGATTCCTTCAATAACGATAGCCTTCATGATCTGTATGCCAATTAAAACGGCGACAGGGGAGATAGCCCATGCCGCCGTTTTTCAATCACGTTGTGATCGGTTAAACCTTATTTCGCTTCTGCGTAGCGTTTTGCCACGGCATCCCAATCTGCCACACTAAATACGGCTTCCAAATAATCAGGACGCTTGTTTTGATATTTCAAGTAGTACGCATGCTCCCACACATCGATGCCGAAGATAGGCGTTCCTTTTACTTCTGCGATGTCAAACAACGGGTTGTCCTGGTTTGGGGTGGAAGTTACCTGCAATTTGCCGGACTCGTTGACGATCAACCATGACCATCCTGATCCAAAGCGGGTTGCTCCGGCGGCTTTCAGCTGGTTTTTCAGTTCCTCGAACGAGCCGAAGGCCTCGTTGATTGCATCGGCCAACTCGCCGGTAGGCTCTCCGCCGCCATTTGGCGACAGTATGGTCCAAAACAGCGAGTGGTTGTAGTGCCCGCCTCCGTTGTTGCGGAC
>CAZXSL010000083.1:0-13118 GCA_964643235.1 uncultured Sphingobacteriaceae bacterium
GGTAGGATTTAGCGATCTGATGTCCAAAAGCCCCGATGGCGGTTACGGAAAGATCCAAACCTTTATACCCTAAACTTACGTTCATACCTCCCGTAAAGTCGGGGTGGGGATTCCCAATCATAACCTTATCCGCATCGGTGATTGCCCCGTCACCATTTGTGTCCGAAAATATGACATCTCCCGGTTGGGCCGTAGCCAATACACCATGGTTTCGCGAACGATATTCGGCTATTTGTTCTTCGTTTTGGAAAATACCGTCGGTACGATAGCCCCAAAAATAGCCCACTGGGTAACCTACCTGCGCACGGTACATTTCTGTGGTGCCTTGGCTAAGCACGTTTGCTGCACCATGAATAATACCTTCTCCGTTAGCAATGCGAATAACCTTATTCTGGTTATAAGCACCATTTAGGCTAATGCCATATCGAAAGTCTCCAGACGTGTCGTTCCATGTAAGACCAACTTCCACACCTTTGTTTTCGATATCTCCACCGTTAATAAAGGGTGCATTGGTGCCATAGATGGCCAGCACAGGTGCACGAACCAACCAATCCTTGGTTGATTTTCTATACCAATCGAAGATAATCCCCAATCGATCGCGAGAGAATCGAGAGTCAAAACCGATATTCAATTGTTCAGAGGTTTCCCAGCCGATATCAGGGTTAGGCATTACATCGGGAAACGCACCGTTGAGTAGGGTGTTTTTGTTGTTTCCAAAATAGTAACCGTTTTGGCGGTTGATAGCGATAGTCGCTAGGTATTGGAAGTTATCTATAGACGAGTTCCCGTTTTGACCCCAACTAGCACGTATTTTGAAAAAATTCAACCAGGGGGAGGCATCAGCCATAAAGGATTCATTAGACATAACCCACCCAGCGGATACGGAAGGGAAATAGCCCCATCGGTTGCCAGGAGCAAAATTAGACGAACCATCAGCTCGCATAATTATTGAGGCCATGTACGTTTCGCGGAAGTTGTAATTGACACGCCCAAAAAATGAGGCCAACGAACCTTCCGGCCAGTGCACTCCTCCCACGGTGGGTAAAAAACCTTCATAACCTTGCCCGTTGATGACCCATGCTTTATCCCATTGTCCGGGAAACGAGGAATTGGCTGTTGTCACGCTTAAATCTTCGCCAAGTCCCCATTTTTCAACCGACTGTCCCAGTACGGCATCGAATTGATGTCCATCAGCTAGTGACCATTGATAGGCTAATGTGTTTTCAAGTACCCAGCTGTAGCCCAAGCTTTGGTTTTGGGAGATATCGTCGATGTCATTGATTGAGGTCGTCGAAAGATGGAATGTAGGCGTGTACTGCCGGTAAGATGAGGCATTCAAGCGGTACCCAAAATTCGAACGGAAACGTAAATCTTTAATCGGCTGTATTTCGAGGTAGGCGTTGGTCGAAAGTGCGTGGCTTTTGCTCAGATTTAACCCCCGCCTGAAATGCATGTCTGCAACAGGATTGACCGTAGCACCATCTAACGTCCATCCGTCTGCAACTTTGCTGGCATGGTCGTAATACTCACCCGCGTCATTGTATATTGGTAGTAGCGGGTTGCCCACGAGCATGTTGTGGATATCGTTCCAGTATATATTACCAATACCAATCCCCGAGCGATTATTATAAGAGTAACTGATGTTTTCGCCAAATTTGATGATATCAAACTCATCGTTTTTGTAGATGATGTGCTCCGAGTTGATCCGGAAGGTATGCCTTGTGTAGTTGGGTGCTACGGGTTTTCCGAATATACCGTCCTGTTCGGATAATGAATAGCCAAGGGAGAAACGCGACTGCTCATTACCTCCTGTTAGGTTCAACGCATGGTTTTGGGTTAGGGCGTCATCGTTGTGGATTGCTTTCAGCCAATTCGTGCCGTTCCATGTCCCGTTAATAATTTGGTCGTATTGGTTTGGAATTAACGAGGCCCAGTCATAAGGCGATAGCCCCTCGTTAAAGCGACGTTCATCCTGTATGGCCATGTATTCCTGGGCGTTCAGCAAAGCGGGTAGCTTGTAAGCATTCTGGATACCTAGATAAGTGTCATAGGCTAACGTTAGTTTTCCTGCTCTTCCTTGTTTGGTTGTGACCAGCACGACACCGTTGGCGGCACGTGCACCGTAAATGGCAGCGGAGGCCGCGTCTTTCAAGATGTCGACCGATTCGATGTCTGATGGGTTCAACGCATTGATGTCGCCACCCGCGATACCGTCGATAACATACAGCGGCGATGAGTTGCCTACTGTACCGATACCGCGTATGGTGACGTTAAAACCTTCGCCGGGCATACCCGAACTCGACGTGATTTGTACACCAGGCGACTGGCTTTGCAATGCTTCAAGTACGCTTCCTGTACTTAGCTTTTGGAGATCCTCGCCCTTAACCTGTACCGTTGCCCCCGTCAGTAGCTTTTTCTTCTGGGCACCATAGCCAATGATGACGAGTTCTTCCATGGTGTTGACATCGCTTTCTAAAGCAATGTTGATTGTCGATTGGTTGCCCGCAGTAGCTTCTTGGAGAATATACCCAATGGACGAAAACGACAGAACAGCGCTTGGCGACATAACACGTATATGATACCGGCCTTGCTCGTCGGTCGTGGTCGCATTGGTTGTGCCTTGCTCCCTGATGGTTACGCCCGGTAATGGCACGCCGTTGATGTCTGTTACCCTGCCGGATACTTCTTGTTGGAGCCTGAATGGGCTGCCGAAGTTGGTTCCGTCATAAACGTGGCCATGGACGTGGTTTATGGCAGCTGTGCCGATCAGTTGTCCGGCGATTAGACACCCCACATAGAGATGTAATAGCTTGCCCTTAATTTTTTTGTAGAAAATGAGCCTCATGTAATTGTTGGTTTAAATTTACAATTGATGTCAATGTTTCTTGTTGAAAACAGACGTGTAATACCCCAGTCGAGGGGAAATTGCTACTAAAAAGTCAGGATGCGCCTACTTTGCCTAAACGACGAGACATGGTCGTGAAGTTTTGTTTATAGGTGCAAATAGAAACGTAGTTGTGATCGTTCATATGAAGTGATTAGTTATAATTTGGTTTAATAGTAATTCAAAGGTAGCTTAGAATATGGTTTTGTATTAATACTTTTTTAACATATTGTTATGAAATAATTATGGGTTGTTTGTTGTTGATTCGATAAATTAATTGCTGTCTTTGTTTTTTTGCAGGTTTGGCAGCTGTTTTTTTTATGGGGCGGGATGCGCTTTTTTTGTCAAACGAGTTTGGTTAATGGTCGTGAACGAAGCCGACCGGGGTATGCTTTCATCTTGTGTTATTTTTGTTGGATATCTCTGTTCATTAAGATATCTGGCTGATTGGCAAACGCTCTGAAATCGACAGCTGAAGGGTGTCCTGGATGCGGTGTATAATAATGGTGTCGTTTGTCACTTTCCCATGCGTTTCGCCAAAATAGAATCCATGAGAGCGGGTATTCTTTGATAATGGGGTAGACGGTTTCCGTAAAATAAGCCGTATCCGGGATGGATTCGCTCCCTGTTTCGGTTAGGGCGGGTATCTTACCGGATTGCGAGGCGTATCGCGTGATAATCCGAATGTTCTGTTCCAGAATTTCAGCGTATTCGGCCTCGGCGTCTGCACCGGTGCCCATCATATAATGGTCAAACCCGATGATATCGACGTAGTCGTCTCCGGGGTAGCACTCTAGGAAATGGGCTTCATCTGAAATAGCAGAAGTGGAGTAAGCATACAGTAGGTTATTGGTCTTTTTTATGTCTCTCAAATACCTGACGGTCATGGTCCACAGTTCTTTGTATTCCTTGGGGGTGCATTGCTCGTTACCCCACCAAAACCAAGCGCCGGTATGTTCGTGGAACATCCGGAAGATGACCGGGATAGCTTGGCCATCGTTATCGCGCAACGAGCTAAAAAAGTCCGCAAGCCGATCCAGCCATTGGAGGTAGGTTGTGTGGTGGGTGCCTCCCGGCAATATCGAGCGTACCACGGTGTCTTGTTGGTTATCCCAAGCAGTTCCGTTTGTGGCAATGTTATTGGCATGCCAGCTAAACGTGGCAATACCGCCACGCTGTTGGTTGGATTTGGTGAGGCGGAGCATATCCTCAAAGTATACCGAATCCAGGTTGTGGTCTGCCCCGATTTCGATGTGTCCCAGGTCAAATCCTACGATAGCGGGGTAGTCTCCTGTCACATCATATACGTCCGATCGGCCGTCCTCGCCGTACCATTCATGACCATATACCAAGTCATCTTGATGACCCAACATGGTGCCGTTTTTCAATAAGGAGAACAGCCGGTTATAAAGTCCGACGGTTTCAAGGGTAGCTGTTTTGTCGATTGGATGTTGTTGCGGTTCTGCTCTCTCAGCTGTGGCGGTACAGGCCAAGCATGCTATTGCCCCGGCCAGCATGATACCATGCAAGGTCGTTTGTTTCATCTTTGGTCTTCTTGGTGGGGAGCTAATATAGTAATCATTTCCAAGCATAGCCGGCCGTTATGGTAGGGGCATTTCCAGGGGCCGGCTTTGTCTTGCTCTCTGTTGATGGTTCCATTGCCTTTTCGGCTCCAGTACCACTCCCCGCTAGTGTGGTCGATGAGGTGGGACTGGATGTATGCCCATACTTGTGCTGCCCGGTCAAAAAAAATGGTTTCCCCCGAACGTTGGTAGGCATGCATGAACCCTAGCACGGCCTCAGCCTGTACCCACCAATGGCGGTCTCGGTCGAGGCGGTTGCCGGTTTCTTCGTAGGCTAAGCTACCGTCAGGTTGGAGGCCTTTGGAAGCAGCTTCGGCAATACGGAAAGCTACCGTTGTTATTTCATCTATCAATTGGCGGTTGCCCAATTCCCAAGCGGCCTCGGCCAGCAGCCATGATGCTTCAATGTCATGACCATATGATATCAAAGTTGACTTAACCGTCCACTTTTCATCAAAAAACAGATCCAAATGTGAGGTGTTGGGATTCAGTATGCGTGTCTTAAATAAGTTTATCAACTTAAATTGCGCTTCTGCTACGTCGGGATTTCTCCAGATACGATATAGATTTGTATAAGATTCCAGAATATGCAGGTGGGTGTTCATGGATTTTTTCTCATTTGCATCCTTCGTACTTAAGCGCATATCCGTAATGGGTTGCCACATTTCGGTAAAGGCCTCGAAATAGCCGCCGTATCGCTTGTCTACCGAACTTTCTATCAGATCAAAAAATATTTTGGACAGTTGCAAGGCCTTCGGATCGCCCGTCGCACGGTAATATTCCGAAAACCCATACAAGGCGAATCCCTGCGCATATAATTGTTTCTTGCGGTTGGTAGGCTTTCCTTGGAAATCTACTTCCCAATAAACCCCGCCATGAACCTTGTCGACAAAATACGTGTCCATGTATTGGAAGGCACGCGTGGCGATGGTTCGGTATTGCGGATCGCCCAACGTGCGGTAGGCTGCAGAGAATGTCCACAGTATTCTCGCGTTGAGTACAACTCCTTTGTTGGCGTTAGGGTAGAGCATACCGTTTCCATCGATGCGTCCGTAGAAACCTCCGTGTTGGGTGTCGACCATGTTATCCATCCAGAAAAGAAGGATATTGTTCGTCAATATATCATCAAATTCGTTAGCTGTCATTTTGCCGTTTAGCATCAAGTGCGTCCGTGATGGTATTGAGTTTCGATTCATTGAGCGGATACATCGCAATGAATAGGACAGATAAGAACGCACCAATGGCGGGCAGTACGCTAAGCATCATTCGGATCCCATTTTGTGTGGCTTGGGTTTGTTCTATATTGGCTTCAAAGCCGTAGTATGCCAAAATCCACCCCGTAAGCGCCCCACCGATCGACCATCCGAATTTCTGCGACATGGAACCAGATGAAAACACCAAGCCGGTTGCCCTTCGCCCGGTTTGCCATTCTGAATAATCGGCAATGTCTGCATACATTGACCAAAGCAATGGAAAGATACTACCGGCACACATGCTGATCAATACTTGAAGTATGAGCATGGTAGCGATGCTGTCAGGTTTAACGAAAAAGAAAGCCATGCTAAAGATGGCGGCACCTGCCATGGCCATGAGGTAAGTGCGCTTTTTGCCGATACGATTGGATATGGGGGATACGAACACAATGCCCAAAATATTGGCTGCCTGGCCCAGTACCAGATAGAGTGTGGTAAGTGATAGGGCCGAGCCGATGATGCCTAAGTTAAAAGTTTGGGGTGCGGTTGCATAGTATTTGAAGTAATAAATTGCCGCTCCGTCTCGGATGGAATTAAAAATTAACGCTGCTACACCGGCTCCCAATAAAATCCACCAAGGTCGGTTTTTTACCAAGTCGCCAATATCCTCCCGTAGGGAGTTGCCACTTTCTTTGATGGGACGGACACGTTCTTTTGTCCAGAAGAACGTCAACATGAAAAAACAGACAGCAATAACTGCAAACACGGTTGCTGCCATAGACCACCCAAAATGGAGGTCTTTACCGTTCTGACTAAAGGTGGTAACTAAAGGCTCAACGAGTAGCAAGACAAATATGCTGCCCAAAAATGCGAATACCATCCGGAAGGAAGATAAGGCTGTCCGCTCTTTTGGGTCGGAAGAGATGACACCAAGCAGGGAAGCATAGGGTACGTTGATTAACGAGTAAACCATCATCATCAAAGAATACGTGACGTATGCGTAGATGATTTTGCCGCTAGGTGACAGGTCAGGGGTAGTGAATGTCAATACGCCCATGATACCAAAGGGGATAGCTACCCATAGAAGGTAGGGGCGGAATTTGCCCCATCGACTTTCAGTACGGTCGCTGACTACCCCTACCACCGGATCAAAGAGTGAGTCCCAGATTCGGGTAATGAGAAACATGGTGCCGGCCACGGCAGCATCGATGCCGAATACGTCCGTGTAGAAAAACAACAGGTACATCCCGAACAGCTTCCAGAATATGGAAGAGGCTGCATCGCCGAGTCCGTATCCGATTTTTTCTTTTAACGAGACTTTGTCCGTGACCATCTGTTTTTCGCTTTTAGGTGGTTTTACGGATGTTTGATTTGGCCATGTTGTGATTAATGAGGGCGACCAGTGTTTCAGTGGATGTGCCAGACCGGTAACCATCGGGTGCGGTATTGAGGCAATAATCAAGTAAACGTTCAATAGATGAAACGGCTACATGCATTCGTGTGTCGGATGAAGCGTAGTAGATGTATACAGTACCATCATCGTCGGCGATCCATCCGTTTGAGAACAGTACGTTGGATACGTCTCCGACACGCTCTTTGCCAAGGGGCGCCATGAGATAGCCGGCAGGCTCGGCAATCAACTTTTGCGGTTGATGGAGATCAGTAAGATAGAGGTACAGCACATAGCGAAGGCCATCTGCACAGGCACGCACCCCATGCGCTAGATGCAGCCATCCCTTTGGTGTTTTGATGGGATGGGGGCCTTCCCCGTTTTTTTGCTCTTTAATCGTATGGTAACGTCGGAAATTAATGATTCGTTCGTCCCGAATTACAGCACTCTCCATGCTGTCTACCAATGCCCAACCGATGCCACCGCCACTTCCGGCGTCGATAAATCCATCTTGCGGGCGGGTATAGAGTGCATATCGGCCGTCGACAAACTCGGGATGGAGCACGACGTTACGTTGTTGGCTGGATGCGACGAGGTCGGGCAGGCGTTCCCAGTGTTTTAGGTCTTTGGTACGGACGATTCCTGCGCTTGCCGTGGCTGCGGATAAGTCGCCCGGAGGGGCACTACTGTCTTTTCGCTCGGCACAGAATATGCCGTATACCCAACCGTCCTCATGGGCGGTTAGCCGCATATCATAGATGTTGGTAGCTGGATCGTCGGTCTCAGGGATATGGACGGGATAGTCCCAAAATCGAAACTGGTCGACCCCGTTAGGGCTTTCAGCGATCGCAAAGAACGATTTCCGGTCCTTGCCTTCTACGCGTACCATCAGGATATATCGGCCCCGCCATTTGATAGCTCCGGCATTGAACGTACCGTTGATTCCGAAACGTTCCATCAGATAGGGATTTGTGTCGGGAAAAAGGTCATAACGCCAAAATATCGGAGTGTGCATAGCAGTTAATATTGGGTATTTATAACGCTCAAAAATACCGTTCCCGGGAAGCAAAGGCTCGTTCTTACGCATGATTAATTGTTCGTTCGCTTCGGAGATGGCTTGGAGACGCCTGCTAAAAATAGTGTTTTCGTGCTTCATATTACAAGATATCCGAGAGTAATTTTTCTGATTAAGGTGGTTTTCTTGGTTTTTCGAAACAAACATAGGTTCAAATGAGCTTAATTTGTTAATACTTTCTTAACGTATTATGGACCCTAGGATGCATGAAGGGAATTTACAAGCGTAGCATGGGGAGTTTTTATATTCTATTAATAATATTATTTTTACACCACGAACCAACTATTATGATAAACTATGTCTCTGAATGAACGAGTGATGCGTGAAGTGACGCCGCTGACGGAAAATGATTGTTTTACGCTTTTTTGCCGGGTAAAGGAACAATTCGATTTTCCACTACATTATCATGATGAGTATGAATTGAACCTTATTGTGGGGGGCAAAGGTGCTAAGCGTATCGTCGGCGACCATGTATCCCGGATCGATGACTTAGAGTTGGTATTGGTGGGGCCTAATCTATACCACGGCTGGTTTGACGATGCATGCGAAAGCAAGGAAATCACGGAGGTGACCATCCAATTCCACCGACATCTATTCCATGAGGATTTTCTTAATAAAAATCAATTAAGCTTTATTCGAAGTATGTTCGAGAAGTCTCAGCAAGGAATTCTCTTCACACATGAGTCGGTTCTGGCTCTCAAAGACCGGTTAATTAATCTTAAAGACCTAACCGGTTTTGATTCGGTATTGGAACTGATGGCTGTCTTGCACCAGTTATCCCAATCGAAAAACATGCGAGTGTTGAGTAGTATAAGCTTTGATGATAATGCCGAATACTCAAAAAGCCGGCGCATTGTCAAGGTTTTTGAATATATGAACGAACATTATGATACGCCCATTACCTTAGCCGACATGGCCGCTCGTGTCAATATGCATGAGGCATCATTTAGTAGGTTTATTAAGAAAAGTACCGGGAAGACATTTATCGATAGCCTCAACGAAATCCGTTTGGGGCATGCTACCCGTTTGCTAATTGATACGAACCAGACCGTTTCGGAAATCGCCTACGGATGTGGCTTTAATAATATTTCCAATTTTAACCGGATATTCAAGCGAAAGAAAAATTACACACCTAAGGAATTCCGGGAGAATTTTTCGGGCTCTAGGGTTTATATATGATGGGCATATACAAGGGTGGAGTGCCGTCTCTTAAGCGTTGTTTCCTAATTGTGTCATAAAACAGCGTATGATTTGTATTTAACGGGTGCAAATCGGTACTTTTGTGAATTAAGGTGACTTGGTTGGCCATGCGAAAAACCCTGATTTGGTTTTATTTCCTCTTGTTTTATGCTGCCGCACAAATCGTGTGGTGGGGTATTCTATTGGTCAGAGCTGAGAACGGGCATAGTGCGATGATTATCGGTGAAGGTGTTTTTTTTATGATCATCTTCGTCGTTGGTGCTACTCGCCTGAAACGAGCTTTCATTCGCGAGCACAAGATGCAGACGCAGCAGCAGAATTTTCTGTTGGCAGTTACCCATGAGTTGAAATCACCGTTGGCTTCGATTAAACTCTATATCCAGACCATCCTGAAACGTGATTTGGATGAAGCGCAGCGCAAGCAATTCCTGTCCAATTCGTTAAAAGATATCGAACGGCTTGACGACTTGGTGGAAAATGTACTTATCGCTACCAAACTCGATGGCATACGGCCCAATTTTCCGAAAGAGGATATCAACCTGTCTGAACTTATCGAGCAAGTAGCCAACCGATTGCAAGTGCATACATGTTCCACCCATGTTATCAAGACCGATTTGGAGCCGGATGTTCACATCAAGGCCGATAAATTCGCATTGACAAACGTGGTAACCAACTTAATTGAAAACGCAGTTAAATACTCGCCGCCCTGTGGCGATGTTAATGTCAGCCTAGCCCGGAGCAATGGGCATATTACATTTCAGGTAGCAGACCACGGTATCGGTATATCCGATCAGGAGAAGAAACGTATATTTAACAAATTTTATCGTGTGGGCCAAGAGGATACGCGGAAGACCAAAGGTACCGGATTGGGACTATATATCGTCAAGACCGTCTTGGAAAAGCACAATGCGCGCATTGCCGTTAAGGACAACGATCCGAAAGGCAGTATTTTTGAGGTAACATTTAATCACCATGCAGCAAACTAAACAACGTATTTTATTGGTTGAGGACGAAGAGCACCTACTCGAGGCCATCAAACTCAACCTGGAAATGGAAGGCTACCGTGTGTCGACGGCTACCGACGGAAAAAAGGCACTGAAAGTGTTTAAGGAAGAACGCTTCAACCTGGTCATTCTTGACGTGATGATTCCGGAGATTGACGGTTTCCAAGTGGCCGAAACCATCCGCCTGCAAAACACCGAGGTGCCCATTATGTTTCTGACGGCAAAAAACAGCAGTGAGGACCGTATCCTAGGTCTAAAAAAAGGTGCGGATGATTATTTAGTCAAGCCATTCAATCTTGAAGAACTTATTCTGCGGGTAGGCATCCTGGTGCGCAGAAGCATGAAAGGGGAGGAGCTTAAAGAGCTAAACTCCTATCAAATCGGAGATAAGACGATTTACTTCAATTCGTACGAGCTGCACCATGCCGACGGCACGGTTACCTCCCTGACGAAAAAGGAAACCATGCTGCTGAAATTGCTGGTGGAGCGCCGAAACGAAGCTGTATCACGGGAGCAGATATTGGAAACGGTATGGAATTACGACGTGTACCCGTCTACACGCACGATTGATAATTTTATCCTGACTTTCCGCAAGTACTTCGAACCGGATCAGAAAAACCCCATTTATTTTCACTCGATACGTGGGGTAGGGTACAAATTTACCGATAACCAGTAATCCGATGATGACTTCTCGGGTACGTGCAATCGTACTGATTATCGCATTCATACTGATGCTTTGGGCGTTTTACGAAGGAACCTACCAAGTGGGGGTAATGGTGTTGGGTGGCATCGGATACCTGGTATGGAGCCATTATCGAGAGGGTACGGTTTTCATGGCGACGCAGGCGTTCCAGCGGCAGGATTTTGAACGGACAAAAGTCTTGCTCGAGGACATCAAAAGGCCCGATTTGCTTCGAAAAGGGCGTCGGAATTACTACGAATTCATGAGCGCCAATTTGGCGTTGAAAGCGGAAGACTATGAAACAGCCGAACGCCATTTCCAAATTGCGTCGAGACTACCGTTCAGGCGCGCCAACGATAAGGCGATTATCCTGATCAATCTCGCCAACATCAACCTACGTAAGCAGGATTACGAACGGGTAAAAAAATACATCGAGGTAGCCAGGGAACTGGAAGTAACGTCGCGTGTAGCCCAGATTATTAATAAAATAGAAAATGAAATACCAAAAGATAAGCGTGAAGAATAAATTGGAAAATGATTTGTTGATACGGGCTGCTTTTTCGCAGCCTACAGAGCGACCGCCAGTATGGATGATGCGGCAGGCAGGCCGGTTTATGAAAGAGTATTGGGATATAAAAAACCGTTACTCGTTCCTTGAAATGTGTAAAACCCCCGAGATAGCGGCGGACGTGACCATGTTGCCCGTCGATTTATTAGGCATAGATGCGGCTATCCTGTTTTCGGATATCCTTGTTACGCCAGAGGCTATGGGAGGACAGTTGAGTTTTGAACAGGGTGTAGGACCTCGGTTTGCTAATCCTGTGCGCACCCAGGCCGATGCCGATGCCCTGGAAGTGGATGTATTGGATCGATTGCAATATGTAGCTGATGCTATTCAAGTCATTCAAGAGCGGTTGCAAGGGCGAATTCCGTTGATCGGCTTTGCTGGTGCACCATTTACAATTTTGAGCTACTTGGTCGAAGGCGGCTCCTCGCGTGATTTTAAGCGTGTCAAAACCATGGTGAACAATCAGCCCGAGTTGGCACATTCGATTTTGCAGAAAATAGCGGATTTGACCGTCAATTACCTTAACATGCAAATCGATGCAGGGGTCAACGCCGTGCAATTGTTCGACAGCTGGGCCTTAGCGTTGTCATGGAACGATTATATCGAGTTTTCACACCGGTATAACACGGAAATTATCTCGAAATTGAATCGCAAGGATATTCCAGTTATTTCATTCTGTAAAGGAGGGTCAGTGTTTGCTCCATTAATGGTAGAAGCTAAGCCCGATGTCATTTCTATCGACTGGAATGCGGATTTGAAAAACATTAAGTCGACTCTTCCTCCAGGTATCGCCGTTCAGGGAAACTTGGACCCGGTTGTCATGTATGCAGATAAGCCTGTCATCAAAAAGAAAATACACGAACTATTTGAACGGATGAGAGGGGAAGAGGGTTTCATTTTTAACCTCGGCCATGGTATTATGCCGGATATGCCCTTCGACCATGTCAAGTATGCGATCGACGTGGTAAGGGAATTTAGATATTAGTATAACGTATAGCGTGTTGAGTAGTGCGATACGGCAGCCGGAATTTCTTGCGTTGCACTTGTATCATTACTCAATACGCACTACTCAATACGCACAACAATGCTTTACCTCTACGCCAAAGCGATTCATATCATCTTCGTTATCTGTTGGATGGCGGGGTTGTTCTATATGGTGCGGCTGTTTATCTACCATACCGAGGCCAGACAGAAATCGGCTACCGAATATCAGGTGTTGCACAAGCAGTTTATCGTGATGGAAAGCCGTTTGTGGTGGGTTATAACAACCCCTTCGATGTATCTGACGGTACTGGCGGGTTTGGTGATGCTTTATGTTGTTCCCAGCTTGCTTTCGGCGCCATGGATGCATGTTAAATTAGCCTTTGTATTGGGTCTTATAGCCTATCATTTCTCCTGTCAGCGTATAATGTATAGACTGCGTGGTGGACAGAGTAAGTGGACCTCTACCCGGCTAAGGATGTGGAATGAAGTGTCTACGGTGTTGTTGTTTGCTATCGTATTTATTGTTGTACTGAAAAGTGCTGTCAACTGGATATA
>CAZXSL010000084.1:0-13000 GCA_964643235.1 uncultured Sphingobacteriaceae bacterium
TCTCAGCAGATTTATCTACCAAGTTGTAATCGTACGATTTCAATTTGATTCTGATCCGTTGGCTCATGTTCTTATGTTAAAGTAATGGCTACCCGTTAGAGCTATTATCAACGGGTAGCCGGTTATTGATTTTGTAATTAAGCGTTTACCTTGCCTTTTGCTTTCGCAATCACTTCGTCCTGGATATTCCTAGGTGCTTCAGCATAGTGGTCAAACTCCATAGTTGACGTTGCACGTCCGGAAGTAATGGTACGCAGCTGGGTCACGTAACCGAACATTTCGGAAAGTGGCACCAACGCTTTGATTACCTGCGAACCAGCGCGGGTATCCATACCTTGCAATTGTCCGCGACGACGGTTCAAGTCGCCCATAACGTCACCCATGTTCTCCTCAGGAGTCAACACCTCAACCGTCATAATCGGCTCCAGCAATACCGGCTGGCATTTTGGCAATGCTTCGCGGAATGCCGCACGTGCTGCAATTTCGAAGGACAGCGAGTCGGAGTCGACTGCGTGGAACGAACCATCGATCAAACGTACTTTCATATCCGAAATCGGGTATCCTGCCAACACACCGTTGACCATGGATGACTCGAATCCTTTTTGAACAGACGGGATGTACTCTTTAGGAATAGCACCACCTACGATTTCGTTCACAAATTGAAGACCGCCTTTGTCGTAGTCAGGGTCAACTGGCGAAACAACCACCTGGATGTCGGCAAACTTACCACGTCCACCGGTTTGTTTCTTATACGTTTCGCGGTGTTGAGTCGTGCCCGTGATAGCTTCTTTGTAAGCTACTTGTGGTGCACCTTGATTTACTTCCACTTTGAACTCGCGACGCAGACGGTCGATCAGGATATCCAAGTGCAACTCGCCCATACCCGAGATTACGGTTTGACCGGTTTCCTCGTCCGACTTGACCACAAACGTTGGGTCCTCTTCAGATAGTTTAGCAAGTGCTACACCTAATTTGTCAACGTCAGCCTGTGTCTTAGGTTCAATCGCCAAGCCAATAACGGGCTCTGGGAAGTTCATGGATTCCAGAACAATCGGGTGTTTTTCATCACACAGCGTATCGCCTGTTTTGATATCTTTAAACCCAACGACCGCACCAATGTCACCTGCCTCGATAAACGGAATCGGGTTTTGTTTGTTGGCGTGCATCTGGAAGATACGAGAAATCCGCTCCTTGTTGCCAGAGCGTGTATTGAGTACGTACGAACCGGCTTCCAATTTACCGGAGTATGCCCGGATAAAGCACAAACGGCCTACGAAGGGGTCGGTTGCGATTTTGAATCCTAACGCGGCAAACGGCTCTTTAGCATCCGGTTTACGGGATATTTCAGCTTCATTGCGGGGGTCTGTACCTTTTACAGCCTCTTGGTCTAGAGGTGAAGGCAACAACTCCATCACGAAGTCAAGCATGGTTTGCACGCCCTTGTTTTTGAAGGACGAACCACAAACCATCGGCACGATACTGTTATCCAAGACGGCTGCACGTAGTGCGTCAAGGATCTCGCGCTCAGTCAGGCTGTTCGGGTCGTCGAAGAATTTCTCCATCAAGGTTTCGTCGTAACCTGCTACCGCTTCCAAGAGTTTCTCGCGGTATTCAGCCACCTCATCGACCATATCATCTGGGATAGGCACTTCCGTAAAGGTCATTCCTTTGTCTTCCTCGTTCCAGACGATTCCGCGGTTGTTAATCAAGTCGACCACACCTTTGAAGTTGTCTTCTGAACCGATTGGCAATTGCAGGGCAACCGCTTCCGAGCCCAACATTTCCTTCACTTGGTTGACAACTTTCAGGAAGTCGGCGCCCGAACGGTCCATCTTGTTGACAAATCCGATACGGGGTACGCGGTAGTTATCGGCCAATCGCCAGTTTGTCTCGGATTGGGGCTCTACACCATCCACTGCCGAGAAAAGGAACACCAAGCCGTCCAATACACGTAGGGAGCGGTTTACCTCAACGGTAAAATCCACGTGTCCCGGGGTATCAATAACGTTGACGTGGTATTTGTCGCCACGGTAGTTCCAAAATACGGTAACGGCAGCCGAGGTAATCGTGATACCACGCTCCTGCTCTTGCGACATCCAGTCGGTAGTAGCTGATCCTTCGTGTGTTTCACCCAATTTGTGGTTAACACCCGAGTAGAACAGGATACGCTCGGTCGTGGTTGTCTTGCCCGCGTCGATGTGGGCTGCAATTCCGATGTTTCTTGTGAATTTTAAGTCTCTAGACATAGTTTTTGTGTTTCCAACGTGGCTAACACCACGTTGTAGGGATTCCTATTTGATACTTAAATGAGTACACCGATTTACGAGGGCTCTTTGACTATCCTGATAAATCGGTGTAAACATGATATGGGATTTCGTTGCGATGCGTTAGAACCGGAAATGGGAGAACGCTTTGTTGGCCTCAGCCATCTTGTGCGTATCCTCTTTTTTCTTGACCGCAGCACCTTCTCCTTTGGATGCGGAAATGATCTCAGCAGCCAATTTCTCGTGCATGGTTTTCTCACCACGCCTGCGTGAATAGCTAATCAACCATTTCATCCCCAACGCCACTTTGCGCTCTGCCCGCACCTCGGTGGGTACTTGGAAGTTTGCACCACCTACACGGCGTGATTTAACTTCCACGGAAGGCATCACGTTATTCAACGCCTTTTTCCAAGTTTCCAAACCGTTTTCGTTCGTCCGTTTTTCTACTAGCTCAACTGCATCGTAGAAAATTGAATAAGCAATGGACTTTTTGCCGTCCACCATCATGTTATTTACAAACCGGGTTACCTGCGTTTCATTAAACTTGGGATCAGGTAAAATGATTCGTTTTTTTGGTTTTGTCTTTCTCATCTTTTTGTCCTCCGTTTAATTATTTCTTGGCAGCTTGTCCTGGTTTAGGACGTTTAGTGCCATATTTCGACCGACGCTGATTACGGCCAGCTACACCGGAGGTATCCAGCGCACCACGAATAATGTGGTAACGGACACCTGGCAAGTCTTTCACACGACCACCACGAATCAACACGATGGAGTGTTCTTGCAAGTTGTGTCCCTCGCCCGGGATGTATGCGTTGACTTCCTTACCGTTGGTCAAGCGAACACGGGCGACTTTACGCATGGCTGAGTTTGGTTTTTTAGGGGTAGTGGTGTACACACGTGTGCACACGCCTCTTCGCTGTGGACAACTGTCCAACGCTGGGGATTTACTCTTATCCTCCAGAACTACTCTACCTTTCCTAACTAATTGCTGAATAGTAGGCATTTACTTTTTTTAATTATTCCTTTTTATCCCTAAACTTATTTTTAGGACTGCAAAAGTATAAATTTTATTTTTGATTATCAATAGTCTAGCAAAAAAAACATCCGGAATTCAGTTATATATCTTCCCAATTACCAGCACCTCGTTTAGCACCCGAACGCAAGAAAGCCGACACATCCCTGCATCGGCTTCCCCAACAATTAGAAAAAAAGATTCACTAATTATAATCTCTTCACACGGATATTCCGGAAATGCACTTCCGAACCATGCCCAAGGAATGCAATATGGCCGGATGTCCGCTTCAGTCCGGGATGATCCCGCTTATCCAAGGTGCCGTTTTTCGAGGCTTCTTGCAAATCGCCATCGACAATAACCACACCATTCAACGTAACCTTAATTTTGTTACCTTGAATACGAATCTCCTGCTCGTTCCATTCGCCTAGAGGACGAAGGTGGCCCCGCTTCGCGGCGATAATGCCGTAAACCGATCCATGATATTGGTACTCTTCCAGGTTCTTATACATATCCGCATCGTCATCCAGCACCTGTATCTCCATTCCCTGGTACGCCGCATCACCCTGCATGGGCGTACGGATACCGATACCGTTGTTAGCACCGGGCGTCAGACGAAACTCAAAACGATAGATAAAATCGCCAAACTCCTCCTTGGTGTACAAATTACCTCCTGACCCTTGCTTCGGAACAATTGCCAAAGTACCTTCGGCCGAAATCCCGTAAGCATCCGTATTACCTGTCCATTTGTCCATATCCGTACCGTCGAACAAAACCTCAAAACCTTCGTTTTTTTCTGCTTCACTCAGCTCAAATATTTCGTAACGCGGCAATTCACGGATATAGATATCCCGGTAGGATACGTGCGTACCATGGGCTTGCAATTCAATTTGCTCAATCGGGAAGATTGGCGATTGGCGATCCCAGTAGTTCTCAAGCACGACCTCATCGGTTACCAACTGCCCGTTCAGGTATACCGTCACCTTGTCTCCTACCATCAGAATGCGGAAGGTATTCCATTCGCCCAAAGCATTGTCTGCAACTACGAGTGGCTTGCTTTCATGCTTTTGGTTATTATATAGGCCTCCGGACCCCACTTGTGCGCCAACTTCCACGCGGGAGGTATCCCATATCTGTACTTGGGGCGTACCGCGCAGGTATATACCTGCATCTCCGTCCTTACCTTCTTTTGCCAATTTCCAATCGACCCGCATCTCCACGTCTGCATATTTCCTCTCGGTGGCAATGTTGTCGCCTTTGCCGTTAAAATGCAGCACACCGTCTTCCACGTACCACCCCTCACGCATCTGGCGATCGGCGGCTTCCTGCTTTTCGGCAAGCTCCTCGGCTGTCATACGTGCACGGGCAATGGGATTGGCAACAAGGCCTTTCCATCCAGTCAAGTCTTTGCCATTAAACAAGGAAACATAGCCCTTTCCATCAGGAAGTTCAGCCAAATGCTTTACCACGGCTTCGTGCAGGTAGCTGCTTTCGCTACCCGTCAACGAGCCAGCCACTTTGTTTAACAAGCGCTCCACATCCTCGCCATAGAAATCTTTTCGCTCCAAAGCAATATTCATCACGGTATTCGCTGCAGCCCGACCTAGATCCTTATCATCGATGTATTGTCCGGCAAACATCATAGCCGTGTAAGTTTGGGTAGGTTCAAGTGCACTGATGATACGCCGCTTCTGAACCACATCCGCCGCCACCTCGAATGCGTCGCGAAGCCAAAGCACCTTTTGATCGGCCGGTGCCTGCGATACCCCAACCAAACGGATGATACCGTTTACAATATCCGTCTGCCGAGCTTCATTGTGGTTTTGCCGGCTTTGACCGATCAGAACCGGCAGAGCTTCTTCGTTTTCCCAGCGGCTCAAAGTCGCAAACGCCGTTGCACTGACTTCCGGTTGATTACTTGTCAGGTTCGACTCAACCAGAGCCAGGCTTTCCTCACCTCCTATCCCCGACAACACAGGAAGATATTTCGGCAACGATTGTATATCTAAGCCATCTATATAAGATAAGGTCTTTTTACGTTGTTCATCGCGATTGGAACTCCGGTTTACGGCTGATACAATCGCAGTCTGTACGTGAGTAGCTTGTTCGCCATCCACTCTACCCAATTGAGCTAATAAGGCTTCCAAATCAGTAGGGCTAGCCGTGTTCGCAAGTGCTTGATATGCGGCGGCACGTACGTCTGGGGACGACCCCTGATCGTTGATTATTTTAAAGATAGCGGGTGTCGCTTCGGCGGCAGCACGTTTGCCTAATACATCCAGTGCGATTTTGCGAATCCCGGCATCCTGTGTCTGCGACAGGGTGCTGACCATGAGCGGCACAACGGTTTTCCTATCGCCACGCAACAAGGTGCTATGGATTACCGATCGGGCGTTCTCATCCGCACCTGACAAAGCTCCGGCCAAATTCGTCAATACCGATGATCCGTTCAGTGCAAACAACGATTTAATTGCCTGCTGCTTAACATCAGCATGTGGGCTTTGGAGCAATTGCGTAGCTACCGGCACGACAGCCTGTATACCATTTGATGACAAGTAATTCAACACGTCGACCTGCACTTGGGGCTCTTGGCGATCTAAACGGGCCAGCAACGTGTTTGCTATCGTCGGATTCAAATAAGGCGCCAACAAACGTTGGCTGGCATGGCGAACCAGCAGGTCCTTGTCACGCGCTCCCTTTACCAAGTTTTTTACTTGCCCTGCTCCTTTCAACCCGGTCAACAAATCCAAAGCTGCTACCCGGTTATGGGTTTGGTGAGGCTGTTTTGCCTGTTTATACACCCGATTGGCCACCTTGGTAGCCAAGCTAATATTCCCTTGTTCCTGTAGGCGTACGCCATAGCGCAGGTAAGCATCGGCCGCATTTGAGGGTTCGTACACATATCCGGCATTTGCAGCTTCTTTGCGAAGCACGGGCTCGGACGCTACCCCTCCAATCTCAGACAGTGCGGACAAAATCACACGCTTGTTATCGCTATTAGCGGTAGCTAAGCGCCGGATCAGCACGCTTTCAGCCGGGGCATATTGCATAAAGCCCAATGCATTAATAATGGTAACGGATGTCTCGGCATCGGCATCGGCCAATGCAGCAAGGAGTGCTGCGCCCGCAGCTTCACTACCTATACGTCCTAAAGCTCGGGCGGCTTTTTCCCCTAAGTAAGGTTCAACCAAATAGCCGGCCAATGCGTTGACCGCATCATCCTTACCTGCATTTTGCAGCATCTGGATGATATAGCCTTTGTTATTCTTATCTGTTGCCTTTTCCAGGGCGGCCAAGGCACCAGCTACGAAGGTAGCCCGTTGGTTTTCCTTACCCTGCTGCAACACATGGTAGCTATAACTGTTTGTAGCGTATTCGATACCGGCATTGTCGCCAGTACCTTGTGGGGTCAACTGACCCAGCAAAGCTGCGATATCGCTTGCGTTGAAACGCTCGAGCTGTGCCATGGCATCGACAAACTGCTGGGTTGTCTCGGCAGGCTGCAAGGCCAGCAAGTCGGCCACTTTCGTTGTCGAAGTCCGAGTATCCTGTTGCGCGGAGGCCGACAAGCCGATACATGCCGAAATCAAGAGCGCATATAGTGTTTTCTTCATTTTTTAATGAGGTTATATCCTAATTGTAACTAAGGTTAAATGGTCCACGGCCCGCGCATCGGCTGGTCTATCAGTCGGTTTGCTGCATCGTCGTTAATGAACACCTGCTTATCTGAGTCGAAATTCAATGACCGGCCTAGCCGCAGGGCTACCAAGCCCATATTGACTACCGTACACGAGCGGTGCCCGTTCTGTTCGTTCAGGGCGAATGGCTGTCGAGTCTTAACCGATTCGACGAAATCCGTTATTTGGGGTTCGGGATCAGGGAAACTCGCCAGTTTGCGTTCCATATCGGGGATATCCGATTTAAACCCACGGTACAGCTTTCCGTTTGGTCCTTCGATATAAGGCATTCCGACGTCCGTACCCTCACCGTCCAAGATGATCTTACATCCGTCAGCATAGGTATATTCCACCCTTCTCCAGGTACCGACCGCATCGCTATGTTGCTGTGGCGCATCGATTTCGACGGAAACCGGACTTTCGTTGTCTTTTCCGAGGAAATACTGAACCGGGTCAATATAATGCTGACCCATATCGCCCAGACCTCCCCCATCGTAATCCCAATACCCCCTAAAGGTCGTATGCACCCGATGGGTGCTATACGGCTTAGCCGGCGCAGGCCCCAACCACATATCATAATCCAGCTCGGCCGGCACGGGCTCCACAGGCAGGTTCTCGCGCCCTACCCAGTAGAACTTCCAGTCAAACCCAGTATGCTTACTGATAGTTACTTTCAACGGCCAGCCTAACATGCCCGAGTCTACAAGCTTCTTAATCCGCTTTACAGGGACATTCATTCCATAAAAATTGGCATCAAACCTAAACCAGGTATTGAGCCTAAACATGTTGCCGTGTTGCTTAACCAACTCAGCAACTCGCTTTCCCTCACCAATGGTGCGAGTCATCGGCTTTTCGCACCAGATATCTTTACCCATACGGGCAGCCTCAGCTGCCATCACACCATGCCAATGTGGTGGCGTCGCGATGTGTACGATATCCACATCTGGCTGCTGAATTAGCTCGCGGAAGTCAGCAAACTGTTTTACCCCACTATCCAGACTTTTCATTGCCAATGCTAGATGCCTCGTGTCCACATCGCATATGGCGACGGTTTTGGTACCTGCATAATTAAAATGGCCGCGTCCCATAGCACCCACACCGATAATACCTTTGGTGAGATGATCGCTCGGTGCCAGATACCCCTGCCCACCCAGAACGAAACGGGGGACAATCGAAAATGCCGCTGCCCCGACCAGCGCCTTTTTTAGGAAATCCCGTCTGGAATTGTTTGTCTCTTTCATAATTTAATTGAGCTGTTTTTCTTCTGTTAAGCTTCTGAAAATAATGGCTATGACACACGATTCTCCGTAGACGAACCACGCTGACCGAACCACTACCCCGAAAGCATAAATATGTATTGCCAAATCTATTATTTTCCCACAATAAAAACAAAAACTTTCTCTATTTTTTAATAAAAGAAAAACCCATTCATCTATTTTATATCAAAATAATCCTTAATTTTGTTTCTATGGCACCTGTTTTGGATTTTCCGATTTTTCTCGGCATGGAACAGATTGGGCAGATGAACAAGATAGAGCGGAAAAACTATATCTTGCGGCTCAAACTGGTTCATGCACTGGTTGAAAATCAGAGTATGACATTTGCCGAAATCGGCAGTCGCTTAAAAACCAGCTTACCCAAGACCTTGGGACTCCTCAACGGGCTAATGGCCGACGAAGTTATTATACAAGATGAAAAAGGCGCGTCGATTGGGGGTCGGAAACCCATCCTCAACAAACTGAAAAGTGGGCTTTTCCACGTGCTGAGCGTCGAGCTCGAACTGTTTAGCATGAAATTGACCATCATCGACAACAACAGTAACAAAGTGCGCCCGACCCAGACCTTCCCCATTAAACTGAGCGAAGATCAGTCGGCACTTCCGGAGCTTTTACACACCATCGACCGCTACCTCGACGAATCGGACATCCCTCGGGCGCAATTACTGGGCGTCGGCATGAGCATGCCGGGTCTTATCGATCTCGAGCGGGGCCAAAACCTGACTTACCTCTATGACGGGGAAAACCCCATATCGCTAAGGTCTGCCATTGCCCAGCGCCTCAATAAACCAGTACACCTAACCAACGACGTGAAGAATGCCGCTGTGGCTGAACTCAAATACGGCTTCGCACAAAACAAGCAAGATGTGCTTGTGATTTTAATGGATTGGGGGATCGGATTGGGTGTAATCATGGATGGCAAGGTACGCAACGGCACCAATGGTTTTTCGGGCGAAATCGGGCATATCCCATTTGTAGATGACGGCAAACTTTGCTATTGCGGCAAAAAAGGCTGCTTGGAAACGGTGGCTTCGGGGATCGCCTTGGCCCGACTAGCGAAAGAGGGCATTCGCTCAGGTCAGACGTCGCTTCTTACCCGCTTACCTAACCCAGATATTGACAACATCGAGCCCAAACTGGTTATCCACGCAGCCAACCAAGGCGATCAATTTGCGATCAACCTTTTATCAAATATCGGGGAGAAGCTCGGCAAGAGCATAGCCACACTAATACAGCTATTCAACCCGGAACTCATTATCTTGGCTGGAAAAATTGCGGAAGCTAGACAGTACATCACAATCCCCATCCAGCAGGCTATCAATACATATTGCATGACCGCAATCGGTAACCAGGTGGAAATCAAGGTCTCCAAACTGGCCGGCGATGCCGGTGCTATGGGGGTTTCCAGCACATTCCTGGAGCACTATTTCCGTGAACATATCCGTCAAGTCGAGTTATAAGCCAACACGCTATCCGCACGATAGCACCCTGATTAACAAGGCACAAAACACATGTACTGCGCCCTCATGGCCAGCCCCACACAAAAAAAGTGATCCTCATCAACAGATTATCTGCCTCCATACATTGGCCAGCCGCCTTTGTTTTATTAACTTTGGCTGACACCAACAAAACCGTACGAGGATGAAAAATGCACTGCTAGTACCGACAGATTTCTCAGCAAACGCGTGGCGTGCCACGCAATACGCCGCCCATCTGGCCACACGATACCAATGGGACATCCATCTGCTACACGCCTACCAGCCGATGACCTCTAACTTTGCCGGCCAGCAGTTTAACGAGGAAATGATTGGACATGCTGACAACAACGCTATTAGTGAAATGGATGAAGTGGCGGCCCGGTTGGCATCGGAGTTTCCGCACTTGCACATCACATCGGCATGTATACAAGGTAATTTGGGCAAGGTGCTTCCCGATTTAGCGAAGTCGGAAAACATCAAATTCGTAGTCATGGGCACCAAAGGCGCAAGTGGCCTAAAAAGCATTGTATTAGGCAGCAACACCTTTGAGATTATCCAAAAGTCGCCCGTAGGCGTCATTGCTATCCCCGACAATTACGACGGATTCAAACTGGAGAAAATCGGAATCCTAAGCAATTTCAAGGAAAGCGAAATAGATGCACTACAAACGTTTACCAGCCGTACTAGTGTAGCGCTGGAGGTCGTTTTATTGCATGTCAGCGAACCTGGAAAAACCACAAACGAGGAAGATGTGAACTATTGGGCGGAATCCATGCGGCAAAAATCAGGTGTGGAAACTATCCGCTACCGAACCGAACAGGCCAGTGCCCGACTTGATGCCAATGCGTCCATCCCGAAATGCATTGAGCACCTGACCGAAGAAGAAAATATCGACATTTTACTGATATCATACAACCGAAGAAGCTTTTTCAGGCAGCTGTTTTCCAGAAACCTGACTCGATCAATCGCATACAATTTGACAGTTCCAGCATTTTTCCATCGGGTGGAATAACTTTTAAGTAGCGTGGTCCAACATCCTCTTTGCCTACGCCAAACCAACTTGTCAATAGAACGTATTCACCTACGCTTAGGCTAGCGAATTTGTTGCTTCAGAATGCTCGCAAACACGTGCAAAGACAGCCTTACTGAATCGCTACACTTTCGCGTAAAATTGAAAAGGGTAAATCTACATATCCTATTGCCACAACCAACAAATTTATCTAGTTTTGCGTCCTATGAGCACATCCAACACCTTATCTGACAGAATCAATAACCTGTCTGAGTCGGCCACGTTAAAAATGACAAAATTAGGCCGAGAATTAGCCGAAAAAGGCGTCAACGTGATTAGCCTGAGCGTAGGCGAACCCGATTTCAATACCCCGGACCATGTGAAGGAAGCCGCCAAGCAGGCCCTGGATGAAAATTATACTCGCTACTCGCCCGTATCGGGTTACCCCGAGTTGCGAAAAGCGATAGCCGACAAACTCAAGCGCGAAAACGGGCTCGATTACGACCCTTCGCAAATTGTGGTTTCTACCGGTGCCAAGCAATCGCTTTCCAACGCGATCCTGACACTGATTAACCCGGGCGACGAAGTGATTATCCCAACACCGTATTGGGTGTCTTACTCGGAAATGGTCGTCCTAGCCGAAGGCAAGTCGGTCTTCATCGACACGACAATCGAGAGCGACTTCAAAATCACGCCGGATGAACTTGAGGCAGCCATCACGCCAAAGAGCAAATTATTCATGTTCTCCTCACCCTGCAACCCCACAGGCACAGTGTATAGCAAGGATGAACTGGCTGCCCTGGCTAAGGTATTCGAGAAGCACCCCAACATCTACATCATTGCAGACGAGATTTACGAGCACATCAACTTTGTGGGCAAACATGAATCCATTGCGCAGTTTGACAGCATCAAAGATCGGGTCATCCTAATCAATGGATTTTCCAAGGCCTTTGCCATGACAGGCTGGCGGCTGGGCTATTTGGCAGCAAACAAGGAGATTGCAGCAGCAAACGACAAGATGCAGGGGCAGACCACATCAGGCACTTGCTCCATAGCCCAACGGGCAGGAATAGCCGCGTACGAACAGGGGCTGGATAGTGTTGTAGCGATGAAAGAGGCTTTTGCACGGAGAAGGGAATTGGTATACAATCTCTTGAAAGAAATTCCAGGAGTTAAAACCAATTTACCCGAAGGTGCTTTTTATTTTTTCCCGGATATCAGTTCGTTCTTCGGCAAGAAAGACAGCGACGGCAACGTCATCAAGGATTCTTCGGATTTGGCCCTTTACCTGCTTAACGAAGGTCACGTGGCGACGGTTGGTGGCGACTCATTCGGCAATAACAATTACATCCGGCTTTCCTATGCCGCCTCGGACGAAAACCTCAAGGAGGCTCTAAGGCGGATCAAGGAAGCATTGGCTAAACTTTCGTAGAAACCGAAAGTAATAAAATAATTGCTAACAGCCTGTGGAGTATATATTCACAGGCTTTTTTTTTACGGGTTACCTATCGCTATTTTCCGGATAAACCAAGCAGAGTTACATAGTTGGGAACATGCGTGGATTTTTTTTATGGAAACGAAACCTTATTCGCATCCTTCAGGAAATTTAAACACTAGGACATGAACAGACTGAACCTTTTTGCCGTACTATTCCTCGCATTCGTGGGATGCGGCCAGCCTTCGTACCGTTTGGCTGATTCCGAAATGGTGGACAAAATGGCTGCAAGCCATACGAACGGCACATGGGATTCGGAAATAGAGCTAATGGAACCGGATGCCAACGCTGAACACCCCGTACATGAACGGAAGGTTATCAAAGAAGGCCATATTTCATTCGAGTCGAACGATTTGGTGGATACGAGACAATATATCGACTCGATATTACGCAGTACGAATGGCTATGTGTCGTCCGAGCGGGAGTTTACCAATCCGAGCCGTATCAGCCAGTCGCTTAGAATCCGTATCCCTTTCGGCCGTTTTGACGAGTTTGTGGATAAACTTAGCCAGGGGATTGGCACATTCGACGACAAATCCATAACCACCCGCGATGTGACCGCCGAATACATTGATGTATCGGCTCGAATCAGGACGAAAAAAGAACTGGAGCAGCGGTATTTAGAGCTACTGAAGCGTGCAAATTCCGTTACGGAAATCCTTGAGATCGAAAGCGAGCTGGGTAACATACGGGGAGATATTGAATCGATGGAAGGTCGGCTCCGATACTTGGCAGACCAAACGGATTATTCGACGCTGGAGATCATGTACTACAAAACCATTTCCGAA
>CAZXSL010000085.1:0-7534 GCA_964643235.1 uncultured Sphingobacteriaceae bacterium
GCTCGCTATCGATGTCGTGACGTCTCCGCGTCTAACCGTACCGTATCCAATGACAACAACATCTTCCAGCACATTGTGGGAAGGATCGAGCACGATGTCCATACGCTGTTCGCTAGCCACATGCTCTACACTTTCGTAACCCAAATAAGAAAATACGAGAATCGCTCCCTGCGGAACGTTCGACAACGTAAAACTACCAGCTTCGTCAGTCGTTGTGCCGTGTGTGGTCCCTTTCTGCACGACAGAAACTCCGGCAACGGCTTCGCCTGTACCGGATGCTGTTACCGTGCCCGTCACGCGGATGGAATTTTGGGCCAAGCTATAGCCCGGCAACAGACAACACAGCAACAATAAAATCGGGATAACACCCGCTCTTTTGTACATGAAAATCTTCATATAACGATGTTAAATTGGTTATTAATTCGGGTGTTCTACATTTGACACCCCCCTACTTACTCCTTATGCACGGACGCTCATGATCCATGCATCACAAAGTTAGGTGGTAAGTCGATGGAAAGTGCCCCTTTTCGGGTCGGCCTGAGGCAAAAAGTAAACCAATACAAAACACAACAGCCTACGTACCAACAACTTGAATTTATAAAAGAAAGCTAAAAAGTAACCTTTTCTTAACGGTAATTTATCAATTAAGCTTACGAAGGGTTCCAATTTGCTTGACTAAGGCTTCAAATTCGTCACGGGAGTGTTTTGCTTTTTGCCTAATCTTCGTACGGTAGTTATAAACCGTACGGAGGGAGTAACGCAGGAACCCGGCAATCTTCACACTGTCTACAATACCGAGCCGTACAAGGGCAAAAATCCGCAGTTCATTATTCAATAGCTCGCCCGCCTTTGGGAGTATCTGCTCATCAGGCAGCAACAAACTATTAAACTCACTGACAAACGTAGGATATAGGTTAAGGAAAATTGTATCAAAATTGCGGTAGAGTTCGACGAGCTCGTTTGCAGCCAAATCGGTGGATTTCAACTCCTGGAGCAGTTGGTCGAACTTGCCTGAAGCGGCTTTTTTATGCAGCGACTTGCGGTAATCCTCGAGTTTCTCAATATTCAGGGAACAGATATCGAAAAAGTTAGCGATGTATTCTTCCTTAATGTGGTTCGCCTCTAGCAGATTCTCATTGGCCTCTTTCAACGCGTGGTTCAGGGCGTTTAATTGCTGGTTGGTATACGAAAGCTCACGCCTTGTCCGGGCCAAACGCTTTACTTGGATAAAACTGTAAACAATACCGACAATCAACCCTACCGACAACAAGCTAATTAGTATTAGATAGGTATGCAGTTCACGCTTTTGTTCCTGCTCCAACGCTCGGAACGAGGCATTGATGATGGGATAATATGCCGAATTTTCTACTGTACGGTATCGGGCATTGCAGAAGATGGCATCGTGGATGGACGCTTCCATAAACCGATAAGCTTGTTCCACATTGCCCAGCTCGAAAAAGGTCAACGCCAAACTCTGTAAGGACGCATTGTCTTTGATAGCATGGATGACATCGGTAATGGCTGAAATGGCAAAATATCGAAGTTGTAAGTCGGATTCGCCGCGGTTTTTATAAATCACGCCTAATAAGTAGGCAATCAAAGCCCGTTCAGGGTCTCTATCCGTCGTGTGTTCCAAGAGATTCAGCAAGGTACTCTCGGCAATTTGTTCCTGCCCTTTGTATAGTGTTCGGGTTGCCTCGGCTATCTGGTGTTGCAACGATCGCGGGTCCAGCACTTGCAGGAGCGAATCACGATACAATTCACTCATCCGGTAGTACCCCGCATTGTCCGTACTCTGCCCATATCGGCTGAAGAAGGTCACATAAGTTTCATAATAAAAAGGGAGCACCTGGGGCGGAAGGGCTGTACGACCAATACTATCCAACAAGGCTTTGGACTCGATATACAGTCCTTCAGTAGCGAACAACCAAGCCTGCTGTATTGCGGTCCGGCTATGGATAACGGGATCGTTGAGCGTGGCTGCAATTTCACGGCTTTTTTGAATATAAGTAATAGCCGAATCAACTTGGTATTTTTGGTAAGCTTCAACCAATTGGAGGCTTGCTTCGTATTGTTCGGCTGGACTAAGACTTCTGCGTCGAGCGTGGCGGGTCAATATCTTCAGTTGTTGCTCTTTCTCGTTGTCATACACGTCGCGTTCGGCCATCACCGCTTCCAAGCGCACGAGGATCGAATCGGTTGCTCCGCGCGCAGCAACGTTGTGGACGAATATCCACAACAACAAAACAATCAAAAATGGTCTGAACATTGGAATCAAGATATAATCAAGGAGCGATGCAACACACCTCCTGATGAGAGGACCACACCAAGCCCCACTTGGCGACGAGCTTACTGAATCAGATCTTCAACACGACACCCCAATTTAGGTAGTCTGCCTGCATGCGGTGCATATATAAGGTACTCTGCAAACCGACGTGTGGCGTGAGGTAATAACGCAGTCCGGAAGTCCAGTACCAATTGATATCTTCGTGGAAGCTGTTGTAATGCAGATAACGCCCTACGAGGCTGCTGACTACAAATCGGTTCATCGCAACATCCAGCCCAAGCCCTGCTCCCATCCGGATGGCATCATACGAAGAACCGTAATATTGGAAAGTCTCATCAAATTGCTCGATATCGAACACCGTATGGTAATAAACCATATCGAAACCTGCTTTCAGGCCGATGGCTTGGTTAAAAAAGTAGTTGTATCCGGCATACACACCTGTGCGGTAAAATCCTTCGCCTGCTGAGCGATATTTGCCACGGCGCCCCATCCCGATTACCAACTCGCCACTGCTTCCTTCGATATGGCGGAAGGTTTCCCGGTTACGGCTCGCCTGCCGATGCCGCCCCCCCGTATCGAATGCTGTTTTCAAACCCATCGACACATTGAATGTATTTATCCCGCCATTGGGCACACGCATCCCACCATTTGAGTAATGCAGGATATTCCCTCCGGCTAACAAACTAACATCCGATCCCAAGGGCACTTCCATCCCCAGTCCGGCAGACAGAGCCATGTTCAGATGGCTACCAACGGTTACCGTAGCCGGCTGGGTATTGATGGTTTTGGTGATGTAACTCAAACCCAAGCCAGGTATAAAAGAGAATTTCACAGGCCCAGCATCGACCAATTGGAAGCCAACCTCAACCATTGCGCCGATGGCATGGCCTTGGTCATAGATAGCACCATCCGCCAGTTCCCGCATGTTACGCATATTGTTCCATAACAAGCCAATAGAAATCTCCTTAGCATTGAGCAGGTCGGTCCAAGGCTGCTTCGACGACACCAATGAGTGGTGGTAACTGGCTTGAATACCGTATTGGGAATTACGCTCGCCTTGCCCAACTATTGGATTGGTAATATCGAATCCATAACTTGGTTTGAGCGAAATGGCGGAAGGGGGTTGCTGTGCGAAAAGCGCAGGCATAAAGGCCAAATGCCACATACAAAGAAGACCCAAGATTTTCAACGGAATATTCAACGGAATAGCAGTCATAGTTTTTTATCATTTCCGGCTTACAAACTCTTGCCGGTGTGTGTACCTACGGTATGTCGGTTTTTAGCCAAATCTTTCTTCTTACTAAGCTCTATCATCATTCTCAGGTATTTGCTATGTTACAAGAATAACGCCAAAAGCCGGTTTTCGTCGAAAAACCATAACCTAATGAGCGGAGGCAAAGTTAAATACACTTTATTAATAACAAAACTTTTAGCTATATTTGCAGCCCCGCAGCAAAATGTGCCCCGGGACTATGTTGAATACATATACTTAAAACAAAAGAATGGCAACTAAAATCAGATTGCAGAGACACGGTAAAAAAGGCAAACCTTTTTACCACGTCGTCATCGCCGACTCGCGCGCGCCGCGGGATGGCAAGTTCATTGAGCGCATCGGCTCATACAACCCCAACACCAACCCAGCTACGATCGACCTTGATTTTGACCGTGCCCTGGACTGGTTGAATAAGGGTGCCCAACCTACGGACACTACCCGCGCTATCCTTTCGTACAAAGGCGTTTTGTACAAGAAACACCTACAGGGTGGCGTGAAAAAAGGAGCCTTTGACGAGGAAACCGCCGAAGCTCGTTTCCAAGAGTGGTTAAGCGGAAAAGAAGGCCGCATTGAAGGCAAAAAAGATGGGCTGGCCAAATCTCAAGAAGAAGCAAAACAAGCAGTATTAGCTGCTGAAGCTAAGAAAAAAGCTGAAAAAGAGGCCGAAATCCAAGCTAAGAACACACCTCCGGCAGAAGAAGTAGCCGAAGAGGAAGTAGCAAGCGAGGAAGCAACCGAAGAAACAGCAGAAACACCCGCAGAAGAAGCACCTGCTGCCGGCGAGGAAAAACCAGCTGAGGAAGCGTAAGCAAAACAGCAAGACGACATTTCAACATGTCGAAACAAGAATTGAGCACCGTCTTTGGCTGGTTCACACCACTGGAGACGGTGTTTTGTTTAGCAACATATTATCATGGAAATCGAGGATAGTTTTTATATCGGATACATCAGCAAAACCCGGGGACTAAAAGGCGAACTGCAGCTATTCTTCGAGTTCGAGGACTACAAGGAACTGGAACTGGACGTGATTTTCTTGGAAATAGATAAGCGCCTCGTTCCGTTTTTTATCCATTCGTATAAAGTACAAACCAACAAAACCGCATTTCTTTTTTTGGAAGATGTAGACCATATTGACAAAGCCCAACCGCTTGTCCGCAAGAATGTGTATCTACCAAACGATAAAATGCCCGTGCGTGCTTCCGAAGATTTCAGAATTACCGACCTCAAAGGGTTTACTGCCCACGATGTTAACTACGGCGAGCTCGGCGAAATCACCGAAATACATGAGTACCCACAGCAACATGTAGCAGTTGTGCCCTACCGAGGTAACGAAGTCATGTTCCCACTCAATGAGGACCTTATTGTGGCCATCGACCGCGATACGAAGGTTATTGAAGTGGAACTGCCCGAAGGGTTACTGGACGTTTACCTAAATTAGATTATTCGTACGCGGGCTACCGCGAGGTTACAACCCATTCGCCCGAGCAGTGATTTCGGCGATGTCCAACACGTCGATTTGCTGTTCCTTTTCTTTTACCTTGACCCCATCCCGCAGCATGGTCATACAAAATGGACAAGCTGAAGCGACCACATCAGCTTTGGCGTCTATGACTTCTTCGATACGTTCGACATTGATGTCTTTTTTCCCTTTTTCGGGCTCCTTGAACATCTGCGCACCGCCAGCCCCGCAACACAGCCCATTGCTACGGCAGCGTTTCAGCTCCACGAGCTGTGCGTCGAGCTGTTCCAGGGCTTTGCGTGGCGCCTCGTACACTTCATTGGCCCGGCCTAGGTAGCACGGGTCATGGTAGGTAATCCGTTTTCCCTTAAATACACCGCCTTCTGTCGTCTTGAGTTTACCTTCGTCGATAAGCTGCTGGATGAGCTGGGTATGGTGTATGACCTCGTAATGCCCGCCCAATGCGGGGTACTCGTTTTTGATGGTGTTGAAACAATGTGGGCATGCCGTTACTATTTTCTTTATTTCATATCCATCGAGGATTTGGATATTCATCATGGCCTGCATCTGGAAAAGAAACTCGTTGCCGGCTCGCTTAGCCGGGTCGCCGGTACAGTTCTCCTCAGCGCCCAAGATGGCGTATTTGAGCCCAACATGGTGCAATATTTTGCAAATATCGCGGGTAATACGCTGTGCTCGCTCATCAAAGCTCCCTGCACAGCCTACCCAAAAAAGGATTTCGGGCGCTTCGCCCTTGGCCAGCAAATCGGCCACCGTCGGTATGTTCAGTTCTTCAGCCATCTGTCAATCTTTATCTTTTACGGTTTGGGGCAGCTTGCCCGACTATCCTTCTCTCCAATTCGCACGGTCTGCCTGGGCATACTTCCAAGGTGCACCGTTGTTTTCAATATTCCCGAACATCACGTTGATGCTAGCGGGTGCTTGGGATTCTTCCATCACGGCATACCGACGAAGCTCAACAATAATATTAAGCGGATCGATATTTACCGGACAGGCTTCTACACAAGCGTTACAGGTCGTACAAGCCCAAACCTCCTCCCGTGTGATGTAATCGTCCAATAAGGATTTACCGTCATCCTTGAATTCTTTGTTCTTTTGGATATTCTTACCCACCTCCACCAAGCGATCGCGCGTGTCCATCATGATTTTGCGGGGCGAAAGGAGCTTACCAGTTATGTTGGCTGGGCATACTGATGTACATCGACCGCATTCGGTGCAGGAATATGCATCCATCAGGTTTTTCCAGGTTAAGTCTTGTACGTCTTTGGCACCAAAACGCAAAGGCCCCTCCACGTCGGTCGGCGTGTATGACGGATCGAGCATCGCCCTGACCTCATTCGTTACGCTTTCCATATTGGTAAATTCGCCTTTGGGATCCAACTTGGAAAAATAGGTATTCGGGAATGCCAAGATAATATGGAGATGCTTGGAAACCACCAAGTAATTGAGGAAGGCCAATATACCAACGATATGGAACCACCAGCAAAAACGCTCGATGAGGATCAGCGAGTCAACTGCATCAGGCAGCAGTGGCACAAGCCATTGGCTAACCGGAAAGGAGCCTACAGCCACATAATGTGCTGCACCCAAACCTTGCAACTTGAGATCAGCAGCATTCATTGTCAAAAATGCCATCATTAACAGGATTTCAGCACATAAAATCAAGTTAGCGTCGGTGACGGGCCATCTTTTCATCTCCGTACCCGAGAAACGCTTCAGCCGGACAATATTTCGACGGGCTAAGAAGATGACACACCCCACGATGACGAGCAACGCCAACCATTCAAAAGAAGCAATCAGCATATTGTACAACATGCCCATACCTGAGAAAACACGGTGTGTACCAAAAATACCGTCGATAAGGATTTCCAACACTTCAATGTTGATGACCACGAACCCGACATAGACAAACAGATGCAAGATAGCGGCAAAGGGACGTTTGAACATTTTTTTCTGCCCAAAAGCGACCAGCAACATGGTCCGTAGTCGCTCAGCAGGACGATCGTTTCGCTGCAATGCCCTCCCCAAACGGATGTTCGTGATGATCTTCCGCGCATTGTATGCCGCGAAACCCGCCGCAGCCAACAATATGATCACAAAGACGATTTGGCTTACCATAAGCAAAATTGGTTTCCGCTAAATTACAGCATAATAATTTACTATGCAAGCATAACAATTTATTTGGAAGGGCTCTAAATTATTCCATGGCAAGCGACCAGCTCTTCTCATATTGCAGCATGATATCCGAGGGGATTGACCAAGCGCCCATAGATCCCTGGGGGATCCTTGGGGTATGCTTGGGGTATACCTCGGGTCAGAAAATCGAGACAACGCGCACGTATCAGGGGAGGGAGGGCGGCCAATAGCCCGAGGAATAGCGGTACCGTGGAGTAAATCGAGTTGTTTACACTGCTTGTTTTTGCTTGCATTTTACTATTTTTGCCCCAACAATATTAATAGACATTAAACGCCGTTTGCAGCGGTATCAATGCGT
>CAZXSL010000085.1:7544-12638 GCA_964643235.1 uncultured Sphingobacteriaceae bacterium
GGCAAGGCTAAGCGTATCTTTCTGCTTAGCCGTTGCTGGTTTCTGTTCCTGTTTTTGTATTTTTGCCGCATAAACAATCAGTCATTAAACGCCGTTTGCAGCGGTATCAATGCGTATGAAAAAATATCAAACCCTGCTGTACTATTGCTACAGCCCCATCGATCGTGCAGAAGAATTTGCCGCCGAACATCTCCAGTTTTGCAAATCATTGGGCTTGGTTGGCCGTATTATCGTGGCCGATGAAGGCCTGAATGGCACCGTATCCGGCACACAAGAAGCATGCGAGGCCTATATGGCCGCCGTACATGCCGATAGCCGTTTTGCCAAAACCGACTTCAAAATCGACGATGTCGACGAGCCTTCATTCCTCAAAATGCACTGCCGGTATAAACCGGAAATCGTACACTCTGGCCTGCGCGATCCCAAGGTCATCGATCCCAACCGCGAAACCGGGAAACACTTGGAACCAGCCGAGTTTTTAGCGATGAAAGACCAAGAAGACGTCGTGGTACTCGACGTGCGCTCGAATTACGAACATAACGTCGGACGATTCAAGAATGCCGTGACCCTGGACATCGAGAACTTTCGCGAATTTCCTGAAAAAATCAACGAACTAGCCAAATACAAAGACAAAAAGATCTTAACGTACTGTACCGGAGGCATCAAATGCGAGAAAGCATCGGCATTATTGCTTAAAGAAGGTTTTGCCAATGTCTACCAGTTGCATGGCGGAATCATTAAATACGGCAAGGAAGTAGGTGGCGAAGATTTTGAAGGCAAATGCTATGTGTTCGACACCCGTGTGGCGGTCGATGTCAATACGGTCAACCCTAATGTCGTATCCACCTGCCTCAACTGTGGGACCACGACTAGCCACATGATTAATTGTGCCAATCCGGAATGCAACGAGCATTTTACCCAATGCGAGGCCTGCGGCTGGGAAATGGATGGGTGTTGCTCGACAGCCTGCATGGAGCATCCCAGAAAACGCCCATACGATGGCACTGGGTATTACGTAAAAGTGCCGCAGCCGGTTAACCTGGAAAAAATCAGCAAACGCAAAAACAAGAGCTTAACGCCCCAGCCTTAAACAGCTGCCGAAGGACTACACGTTTTCTGGAAACGCTATTGGAATGGGAGCCTCGGGGAACGCCCATTTCAGGTAATTTATGTTCTTGTCGACAGCCAGGTATTTCTGTTCGTAATACGTTTTGATGGAAAGCACCTCGTCAACCAATTCCGAGTGGTAGAGGTCAGCGGTCTGCGCTAGTGGTTGCATACCCCGCTCAAGCAAGACCTCCCTCGTGTACTCAAAAAGCCCGTCATTATCGGTCTTGAGATGGACAAAACCACCCTGACGGACGATCTGCTGGTATTTTTGCAAAAACAAGGGATGCGTAAGCCGCTTCTTAATCCGCCTTTTCGATGGCTGTGGATCAGGGAAGGTAATCCAGATTTCGGAAATTTCGTCCGTAGCGAAATAGTCGAGGATATTTTCAATCTGCATGCGCAGGAATGCCACGTTGGCGATTCCATCTTCGAGTGCGGTCTTTGCCCCTCGCCAAATTCGGTTACCTTTGTAATCGACACCAATGAAATTTCGATCGGGGAATAGCCGAGCCAGATTGACCGTGTACTCGCCCTTGCCACAAGCCAGCTCCAACACAACTGGTTTATCATTGCCGAAGTGCGTAACTGCCCATTGCCCCTTCATGACCTTGCCGGCATCTAACTCCAGCACATTAGGGAACGTTGCAATCTCAGCAAACTTCCTTAATTTATCCTTACCCATACTATTTGACGATTGAATCGGCAAAAATACATGAATATTCGGATTGCCGAGGGGATAAATTGACCCATCCAAGAAAAGAGCATAGGAAATATGCTAATCACGGTATGGAAATGAAAAAGCCCCTGATGGGCAGGAGCTTTTTTCAAACCAATTATAAACCTATATATGAGAGAGAAATTTGCTTTTGTTGGCTAGAGGAATTCCGGGCACTCAAAAAAGCGTCGTATCTTTTGGAATTCATTATGTAAGGCTACAGCTTGCCCGAAAACGAGCAAAACGGGCCCAGTATTATCAATTTCCGATTCTAGCGCTACTTCCTCGATGGTGTTGACCAATCCGACGACGATACGCTCGTTGGCCATCGAGCCGTTTTGGATAACCGCTACGGGCAGCCCACCTTTACCTTCTTGCTGGAAAACATCGACGATATCCGCCAGATGATCGAATCCAAGCAAGACAACCACGGTAGCTGTACTGCGTGCAGCATCGGCCAATTCGCGCGAGAGGCCACCCTGACTATCTGTTGCAGAAAGAATCCACAGGCTTTCGCTGGTACCGCGATGGGTAACAGGGATACCTTGCAAACCGGGCACGGAAATCGCACTGGATATACCGGGCACGATACTCGTTTCAATGCTGTATGATGCTGCATAATCCAACTCTTCGTATCCCCGGCCAAACACGAAAAGATCACCTCCCTTTAGCCTGACCACATGCCCAAAATTAAGGGCGTAGTCCACCATTAATTGATTGACGGTATCCTGCGAAAAATTTTCATCGCCCGATGGGTTGCCTACATAAACCTTGATAGCCTCCGCCGGTGCGTAACCCAGTAACTCCTCATCAACCAAGGCATCATATAGAACTACCTGGGCCTGCTTCAATGCTTTCACGCCTTTGATGCTGATTAAATCGGGATCGCCCGGTCCGGCACCCACAAGGGTAATTTTTGGTTCGATGCCTTGCTTCGTTTTGATTGTGGGTGTTTCCATTGTTGGATTTCCTTTTATGTGGTAATTCAAATGTAAAAGCCACTTCTTGGTAGGGAAGAGGCCAGTATCGTTCATGTGTCCAAAATACGCGTCGTCGAGCTCCTTCCGTGTTAATATACAGACATAGCCATACACATTTACCTGTATGATGTAAAGGTTGACATGGTGCTCCTCAACGTTTTCATAATGCAAATATATATAAAGACTATTAATTAAGTAGTCTTTTTTATAAAAACTCAAATAAATCACACTATATATCTGACAATCAAGTTAATAAATTCACAAAAACTTATTAGCTTGCTACGCTAAGTAAGGCAAAATACGCATAACCTCCTCTCAATCATATCAACAATTGAAACAAGACTGGCGATAAGAGGCACAATCAAAACCGGAGAATCAACCTTCCACATACGGCAATTCGAGATGCTCCAAAGGAAAACTTGCGAAAAAACCCAAACTTCGGTAAGTTTGCGGATATTACTTTAAACAGCAATTCCATGTCATATAGAATCGAACACGATACCATGGGCGAGGTGCAAGTACCTGCCGACAAATATTGGGGAGCACAAACCGAGCGTTCACGCAACAACTTTAAAATCGGCGCTCCGGCATCCATGCCAAAAGAAATTATCGAGGCTTTTGCTTACCTCAAAAAGGCTGCCGCATATACCAATGCCGATGCAGGCATATTGCCCATGGAGAAACGCGATCTAATTGGCCAGGTTTGTGACGAAATCTTGGCGGGCGAGCTGGCCGACCAATTCCCTTTGGTTATTTGGCAAACCGGGTCGGGCACACAATCCAATATGAACGTCAACGAGGTAGTCGCTAATCGGGCACACGTGCTACAAGGCAAAACCTTAGGTGAAGGAAAAACATTCATCCACCCCAACGACGACGTCAACAAGTCGCAATCGTCTAACGACACCTACCCGACGGCCATGCACATTGCAGCCTACAAGATGCTTATTGAGGTTACGATCCCGGGTGTCGAGAAACTCAGAGATACGCTTAAAGCCAAATCAGACGCTTTTAGCGATGTCGTCAAAATTGGGCGCACCCATCTCATGGACGCCACACCACTGACCTTAGGCCAAGAGTTTTCGGGCTATGTGGCCCAATTGAATTACGGCTTAAAGGCCTTGCACAACACCCTGGACCATCTTTCCGAGCTGGCACTAGGTGGCACAGCAGTGGGCACGGGAATCAACACCCCGAAAGGCTATTCGGAAAACGTTGCCAAGCACATCGCTTCCTTTACCGGATTACCATTCCGCACGGCCCCTAACAAGTTTGAAGCGCTAGCCGCCCACGACGCTATCGTGGAGAGCCACGGCGCCCTCAAGCAACTGGCTGTGGCGCTGCACAAAATCGCCAATGATATCCGCATGTTGGCCTCCGGCCCGCGTTCAGGTATCGGCGAAATCATCATCCCCGAAAATGAGCCAGGCTCGTCCATCATGCCCGGTAAGGTCAACCCGACACAGTGCGAAGCACTAACCATGGTCGCGGCCCAGGTATTGGGCAATGACGTGGCTATCTCGTTTGGTGGTGCCAACGGACATTACGAGCTCAACGTATTCAAGCCGGTCATGGCGGCCAATTTCCTACAATCGGCACGGCTGATTGGCGACGCCTGCGTATCGTTCAATGACCACTGCGCCATCGGCATCGAACCCAACCGCGACGGCATAAAAAAACACCTCGAAAATTCATTGATGTTGGTAACGGCACTCAACCCACATATTGGCTATGAGAACGCTGCCAAAATCGCAAAAAAAGCGCATAAGGAAAACAAATCCCTGCGCGAAGCAGCCCTGGAATTAGGCCTGCTGACCAATGAGCAATTCGACGAGTGGGTACGCCCCGAAGACATGATTGGCGGACTAAAATAGTGTTATACCGCATCCCACCCAACCTCATTTACGTGTACCGACTCTTGACAGTCGGTACACTTTTCCTATTGTCAAGCTGCCAGTTCCATTCGGATATGCAGCACGAGGGCGACGAACGCTTGCAAGGCATCTGGGCACAGGACTCCATCCCCATGCAGGACCAGCTACTTGAGTATACCCGACACGAATTTAAGTTTACCTGCGACTCGATATACGTGACCATGCAGACGTTTTCCACAGCGCAACGGATGACGGACAGTTGCTACCGGGACGGCCAATGGACCGAGTACGCCAAGGGCGTGTATGTCGTACGCGGGGATAGCCTACTGGTCGACGGGTTATACACCCGTGCAGATTGGCGACAGAAGATCAGCGGATGCCACCGCTCAGGGCAGTTCCTTCCACGATACAAGAT
>CAZXSL010000086.1:0-12530 GCA_964643235.1 uncultured Sphingobacteriaceae bacterium
TCGCCTGTTTAAACAGAAAAACCCGGCTATTGCCGGGCTTCATTTTGGGTGGCGGAGAGAGCGGGATTCGAACCCGCGGTACCGTTTCCAGTACGACAGTTTAGCAAACTGTTCCTTTCGGCCACTCAGGCACCTCTCCGTTTTGCGATGCAAATCTAATACAAAAAATGATAATTTAAAACTTGGTTAACCAAAAGAAACAATTTGTATTTGCTTTTAGCATACCCGCCACTCGGGTATGACCATACGCTTCAGTCCCTCTCCTACCTTAACTCGCAGATAGTGACGGGTCTTTTTCGGATTTGATTCGTAAAACCGCGTATGCGGCCAAGAAAAAGAAAACACCTCCCATCATCAAAGAATAGATGGGGTTGCCACCGAACACATATCTTACAATATACCCGCCCAATAGTCCATTAACGATTTGAGGAAACGTGATGAAAAAATTAAAAAGCCCCATGTAAACCCCCATTTTGTGAGCTGGCAGGCTACCGGATAGGATAGCGTACGGCATAGATAGGATACTGCCCCAAGCCATACCAATCCCTATCATGGAAATCAACAGGTAATTCGGGTTACTGATGAAAAAAATCGAAATCAGGCCCAGACCACCCATTACCAGAGAGAAAGCATGCGTGCGTCGACGCCCAATCTGACGAGCCAGCCGAGGTAAGAAAATGGCGTATATAGCCGATATCCCGTTATACACACCAAAAAGGATACCCACCCAATTGCCGGCATCGGCATAGGTCATCGAACTCGTATCGCCATCGGCCACACCATAAACATGGTATGCGACAGCCGGCGTAGTGAACACCCACATGGAAAATAACCCAAACCAGGAGAAAAACTGTACCCAACCCAATTGCTTCATGGTTTTGGGCATATTGGCAAAATCGTCGAATATCGCCAAAAGTCCGTTTTTAGACTTGCCTTCCCCTGTTTCGACCGCCGGCTGCAACCCCATGGCCTGCATCTCCTCGGGAGAATATTCCTTAGTCGTGACAACCGTCCACACAATGGTTGCGATCATCACAATGGCACCCGTGTAAAATGAGAAGACGACATTGTCCGGGATATGCCCCGGAGGAGCTACTTTGGATATACCCAGGTATTCAGCCAGCACATAAGGCAACCACGAGCCAAGTACCGCACCAATGCCGATTAGTACGGTCTGCACGGCAAATCCTTCGGTACGTTGTGAGTCGGGTAATTTGTCGCCAACCAATGCCCGGAAAGGCTCCATCGCCACGTTGAACGAGGCATCCATAATCATCAGCAATCCCGCTCCGATTAGTACCGGAGGCAACACCGGTGCCAACAAGGCTGAATTAGGCATCAACACCAATGCAACGGCCGATATAATGGCTCCTACGAGGAAATAAGGCCGACGACGACCCAATCTGGTCCAGGTGCGATCACTATAATGCCCAATAATAGGCTGGACAATCATACCCGTAAGGGGTGCCGCCAACCAGAATAGGGAGAGGTGTTCAACATCGGCACCGAAGGTTTGGAAAATACGGGATGCGTTCCCATTCTGCAGGGCAAACCCGAACTGTATGCCGAGAAAGCCAAAACTCATGTTGATAATCTGCGCCGTGCTTAAGCGGGGTTTTCGGGTAGGCATCATGGTCTCTATATCGATTTATCGGTTTGTTTTATCATTAAATATTGGTCTGTTGCTCACAAATATAGGATTAGAAAGCTAAAATAACGGCACTTGTGGCTGGCATTTCAATCTCCAACCCATCAACAAGATCAAGAACGGTGTACGTATTCCCCCCAAGCAGATCACTAAAACTGCCGCTCAAGCCCGAAAGCCCCAAAGCTGCTATAACATCATTTGGGAAAGACACGTGTAACTGGCGTTCACCGCGATTAAAGTTGGCTATTATCAACACCTTTTCGTTCTCAGTAAACCGCAAATAAGCACACACTTTCTCGTCAAAACCTTCAGACTGGGCATTAGCAGAAGTCAGGTCATAGAACCGACCCTCGCGAATGGCTTCATGTTTTCGCGACACGGTAAGTAGCCTGTAGTAAAATTCGCGCAAATGCCGTGTACTATCACTCAACCTACCCCCGTCAAAACGGCCATCGTTCATCCATTCCTGATGCCTCGGTACACCCCAATAATCAAAAATCGAAGTTCGCCCATCGTCGCCACCAAAGCCTTCATAGCCTTCAGCGGGTTCACCTACCTCCTGCCCTCCATATACCATAATCGGACCAGCAGACAGGGTGCTGCTAATAACCATTGCAGGCACGGCATACCAGGGATCGCCTGCAAAAAAACGGGAAGCAATACGCTCCTCGTCATGATTTTCTAGAAAACGGAGCATCCGGTTCGAAAAACCCCGGCTTTCATCCTTCCAAACATGGCGGATGGATTCAACTGTGGCATCCTGCTCGTCACGGATCAGCTTTTTTAACCCATCATACAACCCGACTTTGTCATACAAGTAATCAAACTTACCGTATTCCAAGAAATTCCCATACTGTTTGGGATTATAGGCTTCCGCAATGAACAACACATCTGGGTGTACAATCTTGACCTCGGTAATTACCCAATTCCAAAACTCCACGGGAACCATCTCCGCCACGTCGCAACGGAATCCATCGACACCTTTCTCCGCCCAATACAGCAAAATGTCTCTCATTTTTAACCAAACTGGAGGAGTAGGGTCAAAATAGGTAGCATTTCCGTCTTGGACGTCCACACCATAGTTAAGTTTCACCGTTTCCGACCAGTCATTTAACGAGGGTCGCGATGAGAACACATTATTCCCTGTTACCCTCGCCGGAAACTCCTCGAAATGCCCGTCTTTCATCGGGTGGGAGAAGCCATTGCCTCCGGCATTATACCCCTCAGGCATAGTAATCGCCTCTCCTGGCAGGTAATAATAGTCGTTGGTGGGACTAAACGAAACCGAGTAATCATCATCAGCTCCAAAGTCCGAAACACCATCCGGCTTAGCATCCGAGGCGTAAGTACGTGCCACATGGTTTGGCACGAAATCGATAATAGCTTTCAGATCCGCCGTGTGGGTGCGTTGCACCAAAGCTTCGAACTCGGCCATCCGATTTGGGACATCTACGGCTAAATCCGGCGACACATCGTAATAATCCTTAATAGCATAAGGCGAGCCAGCCCTTCCTTTCACGATGTCGGGGTCGTCAAAAGCAATCCCGTATTCCGTGTAATCAGTCATCGTTGCGTGTTCGATAACTCCCGTATACCAAACATGGGTAACACCCAGCTCCTTGATTTTTTTCAATGCCAGCGGGGTATAATCGTCAAATTTCCCTACGCCATTTTCAGTAATCGACCCGTAGGGCTTGTTTGTCTGGTTGGTGTTTCCAAAATGCCGAACTAGGGTTTGATATACCACCAACTTATGGTCGGCAGCTTTTTCTTCCGTTGTGTTCTCCGGGTTTAACTGCGTATAATCTACCTGTTTGCGATTACATGCACTGGCATGCACCATGATCGAGATAACCATTACCAATCTGATTTTATTCATGGGTTTCCATAATAAATTGAGGCACCAAGCGAACTTTTCAAGCGTGTTCCTGTATATCGACAACAACTTCCTTATCGCCCAATACGTCATGTGCCGTACCATGTATGTATACCTTTATCGGCTGCTCGCTATGCAAGTAGACCCGTTGTTTCCCAACTTGTACGGTCAGTACCGTCCCCCTGAAGCCGATTTTAAAACTAAAGGACTCCCACCGCTCAGGCAGCATCGGGGTAAAATGCAAATGTCCGCTGCGCACGCGCATCCCGGCAAATCCTTCGACCACGCTCATCCACGTACCGGCCATCGAGGTAATATGCAATCCGTCTTCGGTATCATTGTTGTAGTCGTCAAGGTCAAGGCGAGCGGTTCGCAAATAAAACTCGTATGCGCGACGTTCATCACCCAATTTAGCAGCTAATATCGCATGTACACAAGGCGAAAGTGAACTTTCGTGTACCGTCAATGGCTCATAAAAGTCAAAGTTTCGGCGAATCGTGTCTAAATCATAACGCTCTTCCAACAGATACAAACCCTGCAATACGTCGGCTTGCTTAATGTAGCAGGAGCGCAAGATTCGATCCCAGCTCCAATGCTGGTTGAGCGGCCGCACAGCAGTGGGTAGTTGATCGGTGGGGATCAACTCCTTATCCAGAAAACCATCCTGCTGCAGGAAAACACCACGCTCGGAATCTACTGGATAATACATATGCTGGATGATATGCTCCCAACGTTCGGTTTCTTCCAGACGGAAACCGGTTTGTGCCAACACCTCCTCATAACGCTTGGAGTCCGTTTGCCTGACTTGGCCCAAGGCTTCCATTGTATACTGCAAGCACCAAACCGCAATCGTATTGGTATACCAGTTGTTGTTCACGTTATTTTCGTATTCATTAGGACCTGTAACGCCCAACATGACATACTGTTGCTTATGCTCGCTCCAGTTGACACGTTGTTCCCAAAACCGAGCAATACCGATTAACACCTCCAAACCGCATTCGGCCAAATAGCCTTCGTCTCCGGTATAGCGGATGTAGTTATATATAGCAAAGGCAATGGCACCGTTTCGGTGGATCTCCTCAAAAGTAATCTCCCACTCGTTATGGCATTCCTCTCCGTTCATCGTTACCATGGGGTACAAGGCCGCACCATCACCAAAACCTAGTTTTTCAGCATTTTCAATCGCCTTTTCCAAGTGCCTATACCGATAAACCAGCAAGTTGCGTGCAACGTTTTGCGGTGCTGTAGCCAAGTAAAACGGCAAGCAATAAGCTTCGGTATCCCAATAGGTCGACCCGCCGTATTTTTCGCCGGTAAATCCTTTTGGTCCGATATTCAACCGGGCATCCTCGCCAGTATAAGTTTGGAACAATTGAAAAATATTGAACCGTATGGCTTGCTGGGCAGACACGTCGCCCTCAATCTGGATGTCGCTTTCTGCCCATTTGGCTGCCCAAGCGCCTGCTTGATCCACCAACATTTGATCAAAACCCTTACCTACAATCTGCTGCAAAACGCGTGCGGCCTCAGTTGACAACTCACTTTTCGGGTGATTCTCTGACGAGAGGTTTGCCGCATATTTTTCAACTTGAACACTACTGCCTTGGGCCAAATCCAACTCGACGCTCTGGCCAACATACTTCTCACGTTCCAAAGCCCTTTCCTTGGCTGATATTACCACCCCATCAACCAATACCCGGTATTGCATGGCCGTGGTAACCCAAAAATCGGTTTTCTTGGTCTTCATGGTCAAGGACGCTCCTTGCGGAGTGAGTTCCTTGGCTACCTCTTCCCAAAACTTTTCGTCGTAATTGGCATCTTCATTTTTGATGTCACCATCGATATAAGGTGTAATACGAATCCGACCGGAGAAATTCCGTGCTGTGACTCGGTAACGGATAGCACCGGCCTCGTCATCCACCAAGCTGCAAAACCGTACCGATTCTACGGCTATTTCCCTGCTACTGGGCAGGCGCAACTCGAACGTTCGACGGAGATATCCCTCCTTCATGTTAAGCTCGCGTCGGAAAGACAACACTTCTCCCCTATTCAGGTCAACGGGTTCGCCGTCGATCGCTATCGAAATCCCTATCCAGTTTGCCGCGTTCAGTACCTTGGCAAAATACTCAGGGTATCCGTTTTTCCACCAGCCCACGCGGGTCTTGTCCGGATAATAAACGCCGGCCACGTACGATCCCTGTAGCGTATCGCCCGTATAATCTTCCTCGAAATTGGCACGTTGCCCCATTCGGCCGTTACCGATGCTGAAAAGGCTCTCAGACACCCGATTCAACGAGGCATCGAAACCCTCTTCGATGATATTCCACTCGTCCTTTACAATGTAATCTTTCATTTTATAAAATCCCAATCAGGATGGCGAGTTACTTGTCGATCAGCCGCTAAGGGCAATGACGACCTCCTCCCTACTCCTAAACCTTTATCCTATTCAATTAAACTTGATCAACTTTTGTGCGTTACGTCAAAACCACACGGCACAAAATGTCCAAACCACTGACAACCAGATCCGCCTGTCCCAAATCCACTTCGTTACCGATGCCAACGACACCCATCCCCGCGGCCCGCGCAGCCTGCACACCGGCTTGTGCATCCTCAAAAACCAACGCAGTGGCTGGTAAACAGCCAAGCTCCGCTGCTGCACGCTGGAATACGGCAGGATCGGGTTTCGACTCAGTCACTTTGTTGCCATCGATAACAACATCAAAAAAATCGGATATGTCAGTACGCTCCAATATGAGCATGGCATTCTTGCTTGCCGACCCTAGCGCAATCCGCTTACCCTCATCACGGGCGTATGCCAAAAACTCGCGAGTACCCGGCAATACATCCTCAGCAGTCATTCCGTTGACCATTTCTAAATACCATGCGTTCTTGCGATCAGCCAGTTCTGTCTTTTCTGCATCGGACGCCTGCACACCTCCCCACTCCAGGATAAGTTCTAGGGATTGTACACGGCTGATGCCCTTCAAACGTTCGTTTTGCTTTTCGGTAAAATCGAAACCAAGCGAATTAACCATTCGCCTCCAAGCACGGTAATGGAATACTGCCGTATCGACAAGCACTCCGTCGAGGTCGAAAATAAAAGCGTCTTTGCCTTTGATGAGATGTGAGATGTGGGACATTAGATGTGAGATATGAGACGTGAGATGTGAGACGTGAGACTAATCTTATCAAGGATTTATCAACTCCAATACCAGCGTCGATTTAGCTCCTAAGCTTACACTGTCGACCACTGACACGATTTCGCCCGAAATGATATTTTTAGCGTGCGTTACGCCTTGGAAACGTTCGGCAAAGCGAGCCATTTTAACCACTGCTTCATGTTCGTTAGTATTCATTATGACCATGACTGTTTTATCGTCGTCATAACGGAAGTAAACGTAAACCGCATCCTCCGGAACGAATTGCATGAGCTTGCCCGTGCGTAGCACCGCGTTTTCCTTACGATAATTCGCTAAGGTTCGGATGTAATCAAACACTTCATTCTCCAAATCGGAGCGACCTTTCTCGGTAAATTTATCAACGGTATCGGTCGGCCATCCACCGGGGAAATCCTCGCGCACTTTGCCATCTGGATCGGAAAAATTCTTCATCGCGATCTCCGCTCCGTAATACAGCTGCGGAATGCCGCGCGTGGTAAACAGCCATGCCAAGCCTGATTTGTATTTGGTCAGGTCCTCTCCTACCTCCGACAGGAAGCGGCTTTTGTCGTGGTTATCGAGGAAAACGACATTGCGAAATGGATCCTCATACACGAAGTCATTGGCTATCACACTGTACAAGACATTGACTCCTTCGGTCCAGCCAAAGGGCTCGTTCAGCGCCCGTACAATTGCATAGTGGGTTTGGAAATCCGTCACACCTGGCATGTGGCTATCATAATCCTGGTTGATCGTGCTACCCTGTGTGTAAACGGCTTGGTTGACGACACCATGTACCCAGGTCTCGCCAAAGAAAGTAATATCCGGGTATTCGGCTTTTAACAGTCTACCCCATTCCGCCATATAATCCAAATCATTATAGGCATAGGTATCCAACCGAAAGCCATCAACACCGGCATATTCGACCCACCAAATATGGCTTTGCGTAATGTAATTTCGCATAAAGTTATGCTCATGGTTTAGATCGGGCATCGTGGGCACAAACCATCCGTCGCTCATCTGCTTGCGGTCGGCTTCGGAAGCATAAGGGTCGAACAAGACCTGATCCTTATAGGTCGTGTTTGTATATTCATCCCATTGGTGCACCCAATCTGTATAGGGCTCATCCAACATCGTCCAGTGCCGAAGGCCGACATGATTATGTACCAAATCTTTAATCAGCTTCATCCCACGCTTATGCAATTCGTCGGCTAACTTTTTATACAGCTCGTTTGTACCTAATCTGGGGTCAATTTCGTAGAACTCGGTAGCTGCATACCCGTGATAGGATGCCTCTTCCATGTCATTGGTCAGCACCGGGTTTAACCATATTGCCGTAACGCCCAAGTCTTGTAAATAATCCAAGCGGTCAATAATACCCTGCAAATCGCCTCCATGGCGGTAATACATCGAGTCGCGCTCCAGTGTAGTTTGCCGCATGCCGGCCACCACGTCATTGGATTCATCGCCATTGGCGAATCTATCAGGCATAATCAGATAGATGAAGTCGTCACTGGTAATGCCCTGTGCTCTTACTTGCTGCGAATCCCTAGCTAACAATGGATATTCGTAGTGGATATCGGCTTGGCCTTGTGCCGTAAAAACCAGAGATACCGAGCCGGGATTAGTGGTGGGGGCGATGTGCAAATCGACAAACAAATAATTCGGATTTTCCACACGGTGCACCTCCTTGACCGTGATACCGGCGTAGTTAATCTGGAGGTCGCGACTGCCAATATCTGGCCCGTAGACCATCAATTGCAGGTTGGGATTATGCATACCTACCCACCAGCTGATCGGTTTGACACGCTCGATGGTTTGTGCGTGCAAGACGCAACAACCCGCTATTACAAACAAAAAGACACAGAGAATTTTTCGCATAACAGTATCTGGTTTCACGCTTTTATCAAGGATTGGCAGGTGTTTTTCCTGCCAATCCTTTTCGTAAAACTTATTGAGTTTTAATATTATGGTTAAGCTATTGCTCCACTACAGCCCTGAAGCTTCCGGGTTCCAGTATAAGCTCAACTTGATAAGTTCCTGGCGTGGAAATTTCCAGGTTAGGCCCATCTTGGAACAAATTATTCAATTCGCCTCCTAGGTTAATATCCCAGTCATCATTTGCCCTGAATTTGTACTCTCCAGCTGTAAACGACATGCTTCCTTTGAACGAATAGCTTCCCTTGCCTCCTACGTGCTCGAGGTCCACATCGTTATCCCATCCACCGGCGGTAGCCGATCCGATAACTCCCCAATGTAATTCGAGTAGCTCATAGGTTAACTCTTCCACATCTACGCGAAGACGATAAAAACCATCGGCCGGTACCGTCAAGTTGCCTGCATCGTTGTCTTGTAGCAATACGCCATCCGTACCACTATCGCCAAAACCATTTTCCCAATCAACGTCAGTAGGCAACAATTTGAAGCCGAAATCGTCGACCGTGAAGTACGCGTAAATTTCGAATTTGGTCTTACTTTCGTCATCGTATAACCACAAGGGGATGCCCGCAGTGGGCTCCCAACCTGCTGAGGTGGAGCCTCCAACCAAGAAAAGAGCTGGGTTGCTTTCCGTGAACGTAATCTCCTTGGTTTTTTCAACCACGCTACCACCATTGTTATAGGTCACTTTTATTAAATGATCCCCTACCCAATCGTCGCTTGCAGGAATATCAAACTCATGTTGAATGATTTGCTGTTTGTTCGGGTTGCTTACTGTTTCTGACAGCAACGCCTGCGACGGGTTTGCTGCCGATACGATTGCGACATCAAAAGTGGCAACGTTATTCGTGACAAAATTAACCGTTAATTTTTGTCCAACCTGCAAGCTTGCTGCCGTATTCTGGTTGATCGTGACAATCGCGTCTGATATGCTATGCTCCACCTTTTGGCACGCTGCTATCGTGAAAAAGAGGATGCCGGCCAAGAGCAGGTATCTGCTTTTTATATTTTCGATTTTCGTTTTCATTATATCTTTTTTTGCGACCGTAGTCCTTGCTTGAAAGCCAAGCAGGCGGCCATTAATTAACATACCCTGGGTTTTGATCCAAATTATTGTTGTTATTCATAGCCAAGGCCGGTATCGGGAAAAGACGCTTATATTGCTCGCCCGGATTCGCCGGCTTGAAGAGCATGGCGTTCTCCCAAGTGCCGAAGCGAATCATATCCGTACGCCGCGTTACCTCGAACGTGAATTCCAGCCCCCTTTCTTTGTAGATTGCCGCTAGGTTCAGACTTGCGTTTGTGAACAATTCTTCCGGGTTTCCAGGGAATGCCCTTCCCCTTACCTGGTTTGCTGCGTCTAATGCCTCACCCAGTGTACCTGTAGTGGCACCTCGAAGAATAGCTTCGGCTTTCATCAGCAACACATCAGCTAAGCGATATACCACGACATCATTCCCAGCGTTGTTGCTTACCTGGTTCTTGTCAGGGTAATACTTCACGCTACGTGCGCCGGCCAATCGACCACCGTCATCGGCACCACCGATATCAAAATCCGACCCGGAAAGCAGGTTAAACGCATAGGGATCGATGATGATATTGATGTTATTATATACCAATGGCTGGCCGGTTGCCGTGTACTGCTGACCATGCAAAAACTGGTTTTTCCGATAGTCATTATCATCAAACAGATCGAAATAAGCAGGCTGTACACTCCATCCGTTCCACGGGTTGACACTAAGTTCAAAAGTTTCGCGGTGTGCATAATGCAGTACTTTGTTGAAAAGCTGATTTCCCGTAGCACGTGCGGGGTCAAACGGGATGGAGAAGATAGGCTCCGTATTGGCGGAACCGTTGTCTGGCATAAACTGCGATAAATAATCACTCTCTAACGAATATTGGCCAGAGTTGATTACGGCATTTGCATGCTCTACCACCTTGTTCCATTGTGGGGTACCGGTGTACACTTCGGCATTAAGGTATAATTTAGCTAACAAGGTATGGGCCATCCATTTCGTGGGCCTGCCGTAGGTCTGCTCGCTTTTGGTCTCACTTAGGTATTGTAAATTGGATTCCAACTCCGAAGCGATAAACTCAAATATTTGTGCCCGTGGAGTCGTCGAAGGCAGTTCGCTATCAGACTCAAAGGAGGTTACCAAGGGCAAGTTGCCATAGGCATCCATCATCAGGTAATAATACCATGCCCGCATCGTCTTAATCTCCGCTATGGTTTGATCCTTGGCATCCGACTCCGGGGTGGGTTCTAAAATACTCAACACCCTATTGCTGGTACCGATAGCGTTAAAGCCCCAGTTCCAAGCATTCCTGACTACTTCGTGTGCGGGGTTCCACGTATGGAAATGCATATCGCGCCACTTACCACCGTCAAACCAATCGCCGCCTCGCGTTGGTATTACCACCTCATCGGCTCCTGCGGTTTGTAGATCGAAATAGTCTCCAAAATAGCCCCTAGCCGCAGTGTATACCGGCCCGGTTACCGCCACGAATTGCTCCGGAGTTTTGGGAAACGTATCTTCCGTGTAGGCAGAGTGCATGCTGTCGTCAAATTTCGTACACGACTGCCCCATGGCTAGCAACGCACATCCAACCCAAATTCCTATATTTTTAAACTGTATTTTCATTGCTTTATCCTTTCCGTTTTAGATTAAAATGTGACATTGATACCCAACAGGAACGATCGTGTCCTAGGATAGTAATTCCGATCGTCAATGCCAGGCGCAAGTCCGCCTAGGTTAACTTCCGGATCCACGCCGGTGTATTTGGTAATCGTAAACAGGTTTTGTCCAGTCAGGTAAATCCGCGCATTATTGAAATAACGCCAACCTGAAACGTCAAACGTATAACCTAAAGTCGCGTTATCAAGACGCAGGAAGGAACCGTCCTCCAAAAACCTGCTTGAAGCTATCGCCGGCGTTTCCATAATCCCCTCCGCTACTGCATCTTTCGAAAGGTTCGTCACACCAGCCTGTTGCAACCGTGATAGGTCTGCCCGTGTAGCGTTGAAAATCTGATTGCCATAAACGCCGCGGATAAAGAAACCAAAATCAAACTCGCGGTACTGGAACGAGTTGCTCCACCCGTAGGTAAACTTAGGCAGGGCATACCCCATAACTTGAAAATCATTCGGCGCCGATATCTGATCTTGTGTTACCAACTCGCCATCGGGCCGCTGGTAGATGGTTCGGTTGGCCTGCTCGTCATATCCGATGTATTTCGCTACGTAAAACGTTCCTACCGGATAGCCTGGTTGTACGATGGCCGCACTTTGACCTGTCCACCCCTGCAAGCCGATGTATCCTTCATAGCGCTCGGATACCCCAATGTTTTCGATGTTACTGGACAAGCTGCCTACTTCGTTCTTGTTACGTGCAAAGTTGGCCGATGTATTCCAGGAGAAGTCACTATTTTGTACGACAGTTGCGTTAAGCATCACTTCCACACCCTTGTTATTCATACTTGCACCATTGGCAAACAACCGGTTGTGCTGATATGGTGGCGATGGTACGTCGTATTCGTATAGTAGGTCTTTGGTACGCTTGTCGTAATATTCAACCGTACCGCTCAATCTTCCACGTAGAAACTCAAAATCAATACCGACGTTCATCATGGACGTGCTTTCCCATTTGAGGTCTGGGTTCTCGTTCTGGTTGATACCATATGCGCTTGTCCATTCGCCATTATAGAGGAATTGTCCGTCTTGGGGTCCGAATATAATAATCTGCCGGTACGGATCGATATTCTGGTTGCCCGATACCCCGTAACCCGCACGAAGTTTCAAATCCGTCAGTACTTGCTGATCCCGTAGGAAAGACTCCTGGCTGATCCGCCATGCTGCCGAAACGGACGGGAATGTAGCCCAACGGTTATTGACTCCAAATTTGGAAGAGCC